>NZ_JBXANI010000006.1:27309-363173 GCF_058801495.1 Cupriavidus sp. GW822-FHT03E04 | reverse complement strand
CAGGGTATTCCCTCGCGCCTATGAATCCAAACTGAACTGCACATCCTATTGACAATGGAAGTCATATCAGCGAGTCGGCAGGACCGTGGTGACTGCGGGCTAGCAACAGTGTATGAGGTCAGGCGGCGTATTGGAGTTGGCCAACCGCCCCCTCGAATAGCGCCTTCTGCTTGGCGTTGAGTTGCTCGCTCTGGACCCAGAACTTCGGCACTGTGGCGTCGTCGAGGCAAGTTTCTGAAGTCCATAGACGTCCATCTAATTTAGATGCACGCCATCTTCACGAGTCCAGCCGGAAAATTCAACGTGTGATGACTGGCCGCTTACAGTTGATCCCGCGCGAAGCGCAAACATACGCGGGGACCGAAAGCGGTGAAGAAGAAAGGCTATGTGGCCGGATGCGTAGCACGGCGACACGTTTTTACCGCCCGTGTCATCACGGCTGGACGGTGTCGTCTAATCACCTTGAAAGCGGTGGGATTTAGACCGCCATTAACAGGTGCCGAGTGAGGCCTTCTACTCACATGTAGACACCGTGCATCGCACTTGATCGGGTATGGCTGTGTCCGACGCGGGGTCGTGCAGAGGCTCGGGAACATTCCACACCATGACTTTAGGGTTGTCGGTGCCGAGCGCCATAAGGTAGACCCAGAGCGCGTCACCTTTCCAGGAAAATGCGATCGTGACAACGCGAAACCCCTCGGGCACGCGGATGTTGGCTACGGGGGTTCCGCTGCGCATGTCGAGGACGGCGATGGGTGCGTTGCTCGCGTCGCTGCTCGTGGCCAACAGGCGGCCGTGTGCTGTGCGAGCAAGGCCGCTGGGGTAGTGCACCGTGGGCGTGTTCAGATCCCATTGCGGCAGGCCGCTTTTGAGATCGACGATACGATAGTAGCGCTCGCCGGAAATCGTCACCGGGGCCATTCCCCAATTTGCCTCCAGGCTGCCGAAGATCAAATTCTCGGTGCTGGTCTTGACGGTCTTGGTGACACGTCCCGTATCAGGAGATATGCCGTAACCATCGCGGTCGGCAAGCCAGAACAGCCCGTCATTGAAATGGACGCGACGGCTAGAGACCCGGGGCGCGACATGTTTCTGGGTGTCGACGGCCTCGCGGCGCAGACTGCTGTTCCACAAATGATGGGTGAGCACGCCATTTTTCTCCGAAAGGCTATAGAGCGTGTCGCTCGCCCGGATCGCCGCGCCATGCCCCGGCTGGACTACCCAATCTTCGATAGGCCGATCCTCAAGACCGGACAGCGGGTGCGCGACGGCCTTGGTTTTGTCCAGACGCCACGACAACAGCACCGGGGCGAAGATCGTGTCGCCATGGCTCATGCCCCATAGCGTGCCGTTCGGATCCAACTTCAGGCCCGCGGCGCCGGGAAAGTAGGGGGCCGTACTCTGACGTTCCAAGCTGCTCGCCTTAAGCACCAGACGATGCGTCTGCGGCCAGCCCGAGATCAAGGCGCTGCCGTCGGGCAGTGCCAGCAAGCGCCATCTGTCGTTGTCGTAGCGGCGAAAGTTGGCTTCGTCATCGGGCAGGTCGAAAGTGGGGGCCTCTTGGACAGGCGCGATACTGCTCGCCACCTTAGGTACCTGGTCGAGCGGAGCGTGGCGATCCGGTGTCCGCATGATATTCGCGGCCTCGGCCAGTGGCATGGCATGCAGGTCGGCCGCCAGTTTGCTCATGGCGCGTTCGAACGCCGGACTTACTTTGTCGTTGACTTGTGACTCACGCTCGATATGAGGATCGGGAAAGCAGGTCACGCCGACCAGGCAGCTCACGAGCCGTAGTCTTTTGGTGGTGACGGTTTCCATGCCGCCGAACCAGACCAGGGTCATGGGGCCGCGATTGAGGGGCGACGAAACATCCATGATGACGCCGAAGTCGTCGACAACCTTGGAGCGTCCTGTTTTTCGGGTGAACGTCCAACGGTTGATGCGTTGCACGAAAAAAGGAACGTCTTTCAGATCGTCGTAATTGTATTCCCGCTGTTGTTGGATGGCTTGCTGAAACTGCGTCTTCTCGTCCGGTGTAATGGTTCCTGCCGCCAAGGCCATGTCCAGCACCGATGATGCTTTTTGGGACACTTCCTGGTTGAGCTCTTCCTGCAGGGTGGGTTGGTTGGCCAGGCTGATGGTGACCCAATAGGACTCCATTTTTGACAACGCTGCGGATCGGTCCTTCCACCGAAAGCCTTTGAGACCCGCGCCATCGATGCCCTTTTCAAGCATTGCTTTGACGTTGTCCAAGGGAAGCGGCACCAAAAAATAGATGCCAGGCTTGTAGTTATGACCGTCATGCCTCATGCTCAGCTGAGCCGGGATCGGCGTGGTCGCTGGCGTGAGCGCGAGGGCGGCCTGGCTTGCCAATAGTCCGAAAAGCAGTATCCAGGCTCGCGGCCCGCGTATTACCTTCTTTGATCTATAGCTATCCATGTTCGTGGTTACCTGCTCTTGTTGGATACGGTCGTCATGACGCGGTTGTATGAGGTCATTCAGAATTCGGAATTCGGAATTTAAAGCACGTTGGCGCGGCACGATCGGCCTCTGTCCTGGGCTTCAGGTTGGCGCAGAGGGTGCTCAGGAAAGCGTGCCATTCAGATAGTTAATTACGATCGCGCGCTCAAGTCCCTACGGGCTGCCGGCGCCATCCGCCGCTGCGCTGCGAGCGCCGATGCGGCGGCACGCGACGTGCGCTATGCGATCCCCTCGGCTGTCAGCATCCGGATGCAGCCGCTGGCCCAGGCTGATGATGGTGTCGGGCACCACAGCGTTGGCGGAGTCCGTGCCGATGCCCATGACGAACGAGCGATCAGCACAATGACTCAAGGGCGCAGCGCCTTGAACAACACAGCCCAGTTGCCTTGCGCGTTGTCGAGCAATTCACCCAGCTGCGTCCTCGCCACGGCGGCCAGCTCCGCAATCGAGGTGTCGTCCGGTACACTCTCCTCGCCTGAGATAAATGGGATGGCCGCTTTGATCTCCGTGGCATGGGCCTGCCAGCCGCCCGCTGCGGCAAGAAGGTGAGTCAAGTGGTAGCTGATCGTGAATCCCGGAACGATGGAGTTGGCCTGCTCCGCGCGACGAAGATCATCTATCCTGGCCTTCAAGACTTCGCTGGAGAATGTGTTGTCGTCGGGGGCATCGCACAGCTCTGAGTCATCGATCGCGTACTCGACCAACTCACTCCAGTACGCATGGTCATGTGCACCATCGGTTTGCAACATGTACCGGCTCGCGAACGCCGCCATCTGCTTCGGGCAGTCAATCAAAGGCGACACCACATAATCGAACCCGGGAGCGTAGCCAAAAAAATACCGGACGTCGTCCAGAACCAGCGATTCGATTCCGCCCACGTGACCTACGTACTTGTCCAGTGGGACAGGCACGGCCAAGGGTGCTGGTCGGTTGAGTACATTCCTCAAGAAATCAAACAGCAAATTGGGCCTCTTTAGCCATGAGCGTCGCGCAAGGTGTCAGCGCTTCAGCGATTTCAGGAAATAGATTGACGGCCCACCGCCCAGGGCAGGAACTTGTCAATCCGGCGATGGCGCAGGCGCGCCTCGGGATCGGTCCCGTTAAACAGGGCGCGCCGAGCAGCGCCTTGGATTTGTCGACATTGGCGGTGACCACGCCGAGGATGTTGTCCATCTGCTTCTGGATCGCCGCTGCCGTGACCAACGCTTCGAGGCCCTGACGGACTCGGTGTAGTTCACGTGCGGAACTCCACGGTGGAGCACCCGTTAAGCGCCGCCAAGCGCTGCACTGCCTCGCCGATGCGTAACCGAAACTCGCCCTCGTCTACTGATTTATCCTCGACATGGACACTTAGCACCTCGAAACGCCCTTCGGCACGATGTGCCTTGCAGTCGGCCCGGCCTGCAAACCGGTCCCCGATCAGGATTGGAAGACAGAAATAGCCGAAGACACGTTTCGCAGCCGGCAGATAGCACTCAAGTCGGTAGTCGAAGCCGAACAACTGGCTCAAGCGCTCTCTGTGGATGACAACGTTGTCAAACGGGGAGAGGAGCCTGACCGAATTGAACGGGCTCCGCGCAACGCGCTCAAGCGCATCTCGCTCGACGTAGGCGTCCGACAGGCCCGACGTCTTCAGCAAGACGATCGATCCGTCTTCGACTCTTTCCGCCAGGATCCGACGCACCATTTCCTTCAGCGTCTTTCCCGTCTGCAGGTGCACTAGCTGCTTCACTGTAACGACGCCGTGTGCCCTCAATGCGCTGTCAATGAGGTAGGCTGCATACTCTGCAAGCGTCGGCTCACGCAGATCGATGCCAGAAGGAACTATCCTCTCCGTCAGGTCAAACACCCTTTCCATGCCATTCCTTCCGCGCACCATCAGGTCGCCTTGCATGAACAACTTGTCAACGGCGCGCCGCCCGGGCCCCCAGTTCCACCAGCTTCCGCTCTCCGTTCTACGTTTCTCAATATCGCGCACGCGCAGCGGACCTTCAATGCGAACGCGATCAAGGATCTCGCTCATCAGTCGCTCGTCTACATTCCTGAAGTACCGATTGACCCCGCTTCTAATCGCCGCCATCCGGGGTAAGAAAAAGCGGTAATCCCGCATGGGTAGGTAGGATGCAGCATGAAACCAGTACTCGAACACGTGCCGATCCTGTACCAACCGGCTCAAGTGGGATGGCTCGTAGTCGGGCACTCGCGTCCACAGGATGTGGTGATGCGCGCGTTCGACCACCGACAATGTGTCGATCTGAAGGTAACCCAGGTGCTCGATCGCACGCCGCGTCCCATCTATGCCATTGCCAAAAGGCCGGGACGACGCTAGACCCTGCTGCTTCAGAGCAAGACGCCTTAACTCTTTCATTGTGTCACCTCAGCTGTTCCTGGCACCTTTAATCGCAGGAAATTCCTGCAGCAGTCGATGCAATCCGTCCTGGTATTCTGCCTCCGTCATTTCCGTACTATGTTTCGCGATCAGATAGCATAGGCCCAGTCGCTTGAGCCATTTGGTGTCGATCAGGTAGAACGCCTCGGTTTCTCTGACCTCGACAATGGACCGCCATGGCACCGAGACCACTTTGCCTCCGGGAGGCATTAGCGTCATTTCATCAGGACCAATGCGTACCCGATACGTGCCCTCCAGCCTGGCCAGTTCGGCGTGTATCCGTGATGCAAGAAATCGCTCCAGTGCCTGCATGATGGATTTTTCTGCTGCGTCGTGCAGGGGACGTGAAAGCGAATAGAGTCGATGGCTCAGCGGTCGGAGACAGCGCCGGAATAGGAGTACACACGCGATCGTGAGAATGCCAAGGGCCAGCAGCGGCTCGACCCCAATTCTGCGTTCCGGAAGGTAGAGAGCGATCGCCGAGGCCAGTAGGCCCAAGGCCACCGACACCAGCGCATGCCACCGGTGCATCCACTGATCGATCGCCGCCCTGACAGTTGCGACACGCTGGTTGGCTCGCGCCATGCGAGTGGCTCGTTCGGCATCGGCAAGCACCCGCAGGTCGGGGGCGGTGATTGTGAATATGAGTTCCATTGCCTAGACGATGAATTTCGGGCTTCCCAACGCTTTCCAATCGGCGAAGCGGCGATCCACCAAGGCCGCAAGCTTGTCATAGTTACCCCAAGTATCTTTGACGCCATAGAGCGATGATGGACTAACGCAAAAGACCTCTAGATAATCGTCTATATACCGACTGTCATTCTCCATCCCTTGGTAATACGCCACCGCAAACGCATTGCCATCGTCGGAGAGATCCCGATCGGTCAACTTTTCGTCGAGCACGTCGATAAGGAACCTGACTCCAGTGATTGTCCTTTCACGAAGCAATGAGATTTCATTGCTCGCGTCCTCCAACAATTCTTCGCTGGCGAGATTGTTAAGAAGCATCCATGCGAGAAACATCCCAATATGAGTTGCTCCAGCGGTGAGTGGCAAGTCGCCTGGGAAATCTCCACCGTAGTGCCAAGATGCGTCGTCATATTTCATGATTTGTATCCACCTAGGAAAAGGGGGCGCAGATACGCCTCTCGATCGACCCCATTTTGCTTGCGGGTCTCGATCAGTGTGCAGGCGATGCCTCCCCGCTTGCCGCCGGTAGTAACGCCGGCGAACATCGCGAAAAGACCACCAGAGTTTAGCCGTTTTGAATAGCTCTCATTGGAGTAGCTCGCCCGGATTGCTCCGTGCGGGAGGAAGGAGCCGACTCTTGGCAACTGGTGGTTCAGCAACACCTGGCTCACTGCATTGTCGTCGTGAGATCCTGTCCCACCTTCCACTCGCGCGCCAGCCGCTCGGCCTCAGCCCGCTGTTTGGCGGTCAGGTCCTCCTCGATCTCGGCGCGCAGTTTCATGCCCTCCGCCCTTGGCTTGGCCCCGCGGGTCGATAGCAGCACCCAGGCGTAGGCCAGTACCCTGTTGCGCGGCACGCCCAAGCCATTTTCGTAGGATATCGCCAGGTTCAACTGGCCAAACTCATTGCCCTGCACGGCGGCCTTCCGAGACCATTTCACGCCTTCACGCTTGTCGCTCAGGAGCATGCCTTCGCCGTTGAACAGCGCGGCGCCCAGGTTCGCCTGTGCGCCCGCAAGACCCTGCGCCGCCGCCTTGCGCAGCCATTTGACTGCCTCGCGGTCGTCCACTGGCCCGCCTTCGCCGAAGTGGTACAGGTTCGCCAGGTTGAGCTGGGCCCGCGCGTAGCCTTGCTCGGCAGCTAGGCGGAACCAGCGCCTCGCCTCGACGTCGTCCTTGGGCACACCGTAGCCGTCCCGGTACATACTGCCCATCTCAGTGCGCGCAAACGCGTCGCCCTGCACGGCGGCCTTGCGCAGCCACGCCATGCCCGCCTCTAGGTCCTTCTTGACGCAAGTGCCAAAGTAATAGGCAGCAGCCAGCTTCGTCTGGGCCGCGACCGCGCCGGCCTCGGCCAGTGCTTGCAAGGTCGTGGTGGCGGGCTTGCACTTACCACCTCTCATCGCCGCATGCAGGTCCTCGGTCTCGTCAGCCCAGGCGCTGCCGGTGGCCATGGAAATGGCAGCGAGGCTCAGTATCAGGGCTCGACGTGCTTCACTTTGCTTCATGTCGCTTTTCGGTATGGTATGCCGCAAGTTTACTGGTGACATGCTGTCAATGAAATCGGACAAGTCCTAAATGACGCGAATGCGGCGTACTTACTAATCTTCGGTTTTTGACGAGTAGTACATGGGAGTCATTGGCAACAGTGGCGTAGCGCTCCCCATACGGTTGCTAAGGACGGAAGGGACGAGACCGGAGGCCATGATCGTGCGTGACCCCATCGCGGCCACGTTCCGCGGCATGCGCAGCAGTGCACCGCAGACAGCGAATATAGCGACGCTGATCGGGAAGACCAACAGCGGCACCGTGGTACTGGCCCAGGCACGACTGTCGGCTGCTTGAAGGAAACGATTGGCGACGGGTGTGGCGTATGGCGCGGTCGATAGCTCGCTGTTTAGGACGTGTCCGATTTCATTAGCGGTATGCCGCCAGTACACTGGCGGCATACCTTATCGAAGAGCGATATGAAGCAACAGAATACACGCCGAGCCCCGATGTTGGGACTCGCCGCTATTTCCGTGGCTGCCGGCAGCGCCTGGGCTGACGAGGCCGAGGACTTGCGTCAAGGATGACAGAGCGGTGGGCATGGCGTGGCCACGGGGGTGCAGCAGGGCGAGGCGTTGCCTGAGCTGTCCGGCGTACTGTTCGGGCAGGCCGTGGCAAGCGTGTCTCGCGATAGGTGCTTGCCTTGGCTGTGTTCTCGCTCCATTTCAGCCCTTCGTCAAACTGAGCCGGTCGGAGGCGTTCGACGGGAAGAGCACGGTATGCGCCAACGGCATCGCTACCCGGACCGTCCTGTCCGGCGGTCGCACCGAACTGGGCCCGGGGCGTCGCCGCTTCACTGGGCACGAGCCACCGCCTGTATGTCGACTACGAGTATGCAAGCGGCTCCAGGCTGGACGAGCCGTGGTCGGTCAGCATGGGCTACCGGTATATCTGGTGATCCCAGTCCCAAGCCCCGCGAGCGTATCGTCAGTTGGACCTACGCGCCATGTTTGCCAAGCCCCCTGGAGCAGGGGTGAGCCTGGATGGTTGCAGCACGCCTCGTGGCGAGCGGAATTCGGAAAATTCGTCTGAATCGAACGAACACTTCTGGCGAGCTCAGTGTCAGCGGCAGGGTACAACGCGTCTCCGTGGACGCCCCATGGAAGGCAGATCCCTGCCCAGTGGGCGCGACGATTGCATCAAGATAACCTGAATACGAACAAGGACCGCTTTGATCCCCAATAAGGAAGTAGCATGACTCATCCACGAACCCCGCCGGCCTCCGAAGCACTCGCATTGTTTCGCCACAGTCGGATCGGCCCCATTTTCTTAGCCATTTTTGCCGCCGTCCTGGCCGGCGCGTCAGGCTTTGTACTGTATCTGAGCACGATTCTTCCGGTGAGTACACGGCATGCAGCCGCGCCCATCCGGTACCCTCACGTGAATCTGGGCACCCCCGACAATCTGAGCCTCCACCATGGCAGTTCCGCTTTCATGGCGATACTGGCATTAATCGTGCTGCTGCAATGCTATATGGTGATAAGGCGGCGCAAGAGCCGTTTTGAACTGCACGAAGACGGGGTGGTTCATCAGATCGGCGAGACGCGCACCTATGCGCCTTTTGCCGCCATCCAGGATGTCTATCTGTTTGCAAGTGGCCAAACCGCCCTTGCAGGATTGATCAACAACTTTGCCTACCGCACCACGCCGGAACAGAATTGGGTCCTGGTATCCGGCGAGCTCAGGGGCTTCGACGATTTTATGGACGAATTCCGTACACGCCATGTTGCTCATCGCCTGCCCGTCCTGGAACAGCAAATCGCGGATGGCCATCGTGCCACTTTTCGCTATATCCGAACTACGGATTTCTACATAAAACGCTGGATTGGCCGCTTCCTGGCTCTGAAAACGCAAGAACTGGCACTCTCGAACGAAGGGCTGCACGTTGATGGCGTCACCTGGCCTCTCAGCACGCTAAAACGTCTCGAACTGGGCAAATGGACCGAGAGATTGACCATTCAAGACCTTGGGGGGGAAACCGCGTTCTCATGCATGGGCACCGGCATACTCAGTTCCGACGTGTTCATCGAACTGGTTTGCGAACAGATCGGCCAAACGCAGGCACATACCTGACATTGGGATATGGCCCATTTCCCGCCCACGTCTCGCCGCGTGGAACGCAATGGGAAAGCCGAAGTACATCGCAATTGTTCGATCTCGGCCGCGGAGGACGAGCGTCTCGCTTGCAGATGTCCAACCTCGCCTGCAAGGCTATCTTGGCCAGACCTTCGCCGCTGGCCTTGTAGCCGCATCCGTCGGCGGTGCCGTCGTCTTCGGCACGATCCGGACTGATCCGGTTGCCAAGCGGGATCAGGCGATTTCTGAGCTGGAGCGCACGCTGCAGGACCAGGACGTGAACCGTGACGATGCGTGCGTAATGGAAGATGACTCGGAGCGGGTCGATCACCCCCAGGTTGACGCGCTACGATCTATGCAAATTTGGCCAGCCCCGCCTCCTCGCCCGAAACATAAGGCACGGCGAGACCAGCAGTTCCAATTCGAGCAGCAGGCACAGGCCATCCTGCTGCTCAGCCACCGTCCGCAACGACGGACTCGTTCCGATGACTGTTAATCATTGTCTTCTCAAAAAAAACGCAACTCTTACGATCACGATGAGAATTTCAGCACTGATACCAATTTTGGCAGCCCTGATCCCGCCACTCAGCCAAGCCCAGGAGAGCGACGACTCTCCTCCGTACCGCTATCCGACGGTAACGGCTAGCGGGCAGCAGCACAGTGATTTCGTACCGCGCGGCTGGAGGGTACTGGCAAGCGCCGCGGGCGATCTGAACAACGACGGCAAGGCGGATGTGGCGCTGGTGCTGCAAGGCAACGATGCCGCTTACCGACGCAAGAACGATGGCCTCGGAGAGTCGGAGATCGATGCCAATCCGCGCATGCTGGTGCTGGCCCTGTCCAACGCCCATGGCGGTTTCAATAAATTCCTGCAGAACAACGCCTTTATCCCTCCGCACGACAATCCGGTGGCTGACGATCCCTTCGACGGGATCGCCATCGAACGCGGCCTGCTGATGGTGTCCTTTCGCCAGTCGTCGATGAGTGCAGGGACCTGGGACACAAGCACCACGCGTTATGCCTTCCGCTACCGGCAGCAGGCGATGACCATGACTGGCTACGACTACAACTATTTTCATCGAGGCTCCGGCGAGGAACGCAGCATTAGTGCAAACCTCTCGACGGGCAGACGACGAATGAGTCGCACCGGCCTGGAAACTGGCAAGGCCGCTGTATCGTGGAAACGCATGGATGCGCGGCAGATCCCCTCCCTTGAGCGTATCCATAAAGACGGCATTTCGCAGGGACTAGTGCTTTTCGGAGATTGAGTAGAGGCAGTGGGAAACGCTCTGGTTGTCGTGTTCGGGAACTAGGGTAGCTATGCGATCCAATACTCCTCGAACACCTATGATGGTGTCGAGTACCACGGCGTTGACGGAGTCCGTGCCGATGCCCATGACGAACGAGCGATCGATCTTGAGGAAATCGGCATGGAGCTGTTCAAGGTAGGGCAGCGAACTCTGTCCCGTGCTGAAGCCGTCGAGCGCCCAGAGCACGCCCTGAATCGGAGGATTTGTCTGGTGGCCTCTCTGGGCGGCCCCCTTGGGCGCAAGAGTGATGGCGAACCCTGCGCCAAAACGATCTGGATAGGCATGCAGCGAACAATGCCTGCCGCCTTTCTGATTCAGGCGCTGCGGGAGGATTCATGCGTTCTGTATAACGAGATGCCGTTAGCCCTCCTTCTTGGCTATCTCGATTTCAGATTTTAGCTGGGTCCATACCTTCGCAAAAATTAGACGTATAAAACGCCTTGTCACAGCGGATAGACATTTACCAACCACCCCCTGTTCAGCCCTCTTCTTGATAAGTGATTCAATATCCACTAGTAGTTGCTCTTCGTCGAAGTGCCACCAAATAGATGGCGTCGGTGTCAGCATATTGCTGATACAAACGGGTGCCACTCTTTCAAACAGAGCGAACTCAACCTCCTCAATGGAGTAATATTTTGCCACCTCCGCGATTTTTTTGTAGTCGACCTCGCTATCAACAAACAAATCAGAGAGCGCCGACCGGAGTTTCCGTTGATCTAACTGATTTTCCATTTGGTAAACTCCTCTATCTCATCATCCATGGAGTCAGGCGGTTTCGAGGCAGCCCAGTCAGATGTAACCCCAGCAACCAACATCAATCCGATTGAAAATTTCCGTTGCGTTTGGCATCGCAGGATGGAATGACTTCATTTCCATCAGGCAGTCGCGTGTACTGACGGTATTCCTGAGCTCCATCTGCGGACTTGCTGACACAAAAAACAGCCGAATAACTATCTCTTGGCTGGTAAGCATCACTAATTCGAAACACATAAGTCCTATTTGCTTCGAGCCTCAACGGAAAATTATTTATTTTATGGTAATATAATTCATAGCCATCTGGCGCAACACCAAATACGATGCAATCGCCAGGCTTTAGCACTAATGGTCTGGCGCCCGCTTCGAGTGCAGCCCCCCAAGAGCTGGGATTTCTTGCATAGCTATCATAGACTGATATCCAGCCGACTAAAAACGCCTTCCCTGCGTCCTTCGGCAGGCAAATAGCAGGCTTACTGTCAATCGAATCAATGTCGGCAGTCGCCTTACGTCCAAATGATGTGGCGTTAGCGAAAGCCCCAATTTCTAAAAATAGTCCAACCAATACAAGTGCTGAATATTTCATGCTTTCTTCGCTCAAATAGGAAGGTTGTTGCATAAATCCGGTGGCGCGAGCTGACGTTTTCGCGCAACAGTCGGGGCGGCAGGTCTGTCAACTTTCCGGGGAATTGCGTAGCTTCTCGATTTTTCCCGGGAAGATGCGCAAGGACGGGCACAAGCGAAACGAGCCGAAGGGGGTCTATCGTGTCAGGAACCGGGCGGGCTACCGCGCTGGCTTGATTGCGAGAGGTGACGTGACGATGTGGGTCGACGAAAGCGTACCGGGCACGGTTCCCGATGGCACGTTGCCCAGGCTGGGGCAGCCGCACATCCACTCGGACGCGACGATTCAGATGCTGCTTGGGCTCAAGCAAGTCTTCCATCTTCCTCTGCGGGCTCTGCAGGGCTTCGCGTGCTGCCTGCGCAAGCTCGCATTCCCCGAACTGCCGGTATCGAATTGCGATCGAAGGAAGTCCCTGTGGGACGCGACGTTGAGCCGCCGTGCGCGGGAGCTCGCGGTGACGTTGCCAGCCATGTACACCGGTGAGTCGATGCACCTGCTGGTGGACAGCACTGGCGTGAAACTGTATGGCGAAGGCGAATGGAAGGTGTGCAAACACGGCTATTCGAAGCGGCGCACCTGGCGCAAGGTGCATCTGGCCATGGATGCGAATACCGGCCAGGTATGCGCGGCACCGATGACGCCTCAAGACGTCGCCGATGCCGACGCGTTGCCCGATCTGCTCGATCAGATCCCTGAAGACGTGCCGATTGGCACCGTCGGCGGTGACGGCGCGTATGACACGAGGCAGTGTCATGATCAAATCGAAGCGCGCAACTTGCGTTGCGTCGCTTCGAACCACATGCTTCATGTCGTCGAGAAACGGCATGGCGAGCACCTGCCGTACCCGCTGGCGTTCGTCTGAAGGCTTACCTCGGATCTGTTCCTCGATACGGTAAAGTGCGCGAGAGCTCATGCACCACAGGCTCGCACGAGCTCTCGTCAATCACTGTCACTGGCAGGAGGGTCAGATAGGGGTAGAGGCGGTGCCAGGACAAACACCGCCCCTACCGGGATTAGCGCTTCGACGCGCCCGTCTTCCCGCCAAGCAACGGGTTGGGATACTCGCAGCCCAACTCTACCCGCCCCTCATACTCGCGCGCCACGATCCACGCACCGCGTGTGCTTTCGCGGGCCAGGCCCCGGCCGGCCACGCCGCGCAGACCGAGCTGTTGGGCCACGGCGTCGAGATCGGTGGCGCTGGTGATGCCATAGGCAGTGTAGTTGCCGAGTTGGTAGGAGCCGAACCGCACGTTAGTGGCGGTCAGGCCGGCGACGTTGACGGGCTTCGGAGTGCGATACACGTCTGAGGCAAAGCCGCTCAATTCTTCATTCTTGCTCCAGCTTGGCAGTCCGCCGTCTTCCAGCGCGTCGACATAGGCGGCCACACCGCTGGCTTCGCCCTTGCATTCGAGAAGGGAGGACAGCGACGGCAGCTTCGCCGCATGAACGTGCGGGGGTCCGCCGATGACAAGCATGACAGCACTCAGGCGCAGCAGTTGTTTTTTCATTCCTATTTTTTCCGAAGTTGGGATTGGGTCAATATTGGCCATCAAGGGGGCACACAGCGCGACGAAATCCGATGCCGCTCTTCTTGGCCTTTCCATAGCGCCGTCTTTTCCCGACACAGCGCCACTACGTTGTCGAACCGAGTCATAACATTCCTGCCCTTGGCCACTTCGAATAGCTCTCATTGAAGCAATAAGGTGCTCGCTCGGATCGCTCCGTGCGGGAGGAGGGTGCCGACTCTTGACAACTGGTGGTTCAGCAACACGTGGCTCACTGCATTGTTGTCGTGAGATCCTGTCCCACCTTCCAATCGCGCGCCAGCCGCTCGGCCTCTGCCCGCTGTTTGGCGGTCAGGTCCTTCTCGATTTCAGTGCGCAGTTTCACGCCCTCCGCATCCGGCTTGACCCCGCGGGTCGATAGCAGCACCCAGGCATAGGCCAGTACCCTGTTGCGCGGCACGCCCAAGCCATGTGAGTAGGCTATCGCCAGGTCCAACTGGCCAAACTCATTGCCCTGCACGGCGGCCTTCCGAAACCAATTCACGCCTTCACGCTTGTTGCTCAGGAGCATGCCTTCGCCGTTGAACAGCGTGGAGCCAAGGTACACCTGCGCATCCGCGTCGCCTTGCGCGCCGGCCTTGCGCAGCCACACCGTGGCCGCCTGCATGTCCATCTTGATGCAGGTGCCAAAGTAATAGGCCATAGCCAGCTTCGTCTGGGCCGCGACCGCGCCGGCCTTAGCCCGCGCTTGCAAGGTGGTGGTGGCGGGCTTGCACTTGCCAGCCTCCATCGCCGCATACAGGTCCTCGGCCTCGCCAGCCCAGGCGATGCCGGCGGCCATGGAAATGGCGGCGAGTCCCAGTATCAGGGCTCGGCGTGCTTCACTTTGCTTCATGTCGCTCTTCGGTAAGGTATGCCGCAAGTTTACTGGTGACATGCTGTCAATGGAATCGGACACGTCCTAATTATTGAGCGTTGTCTGCGCCTTCGCTGTTATTGGCGCGGTACGCTTCCCACATCCTGTGCAATCCAGATTAATTGAGTGGGTTCGGCAGAGCCTACCGTGCCCAATCACCGACATTCGCGTACAGTACGGGGGCTCAGTTCTATTGAAGTTTTCCGTTTTGACGAGTCTTAAGCTTGCAGTGAGCTCATCTGCATCGGATGCCTTCTTCGGGGCCATTTCGGTACCGAAGTTGTCTGACTCACGGCGACCGCGAGAAGTGGCTTCTATCTGTCAACGAAGGCAATATGCGGGTACCGCGATCCACCGCGCTGGTCCAGATGCTAAGCAGCGACGAAGCCGAATGTTTGCAGAACAACGTCGATGAACTGTGAAGCAGGGGCTATTGAATTTCCGGCCATGGGAATATTCCGTTCAGTACTTACGTGAAATCAATGGTGTTCGGAACGCCGCTGCGAGCAACGGCGTACATGAGCGGAATACACGTGCACCGAGTGGCCACCGCTTCGGCTTAGTGGCTTGCTTGAGTAATGAGGAGCAAAGCTACAGCATGACCTTCAATCTTGAATGCACCGTCTCGCGCTTTGAGCACGATGGATGCAGGGTGCATCAGTATGGATCCGGGGCAGATACTTTCCATACCAACGCCTTCATCGTCGAAACCGCGAAGCAACTGGTCATCATCGACACGATGATGACCGTATCCGAAGCGCGCGGACTCAAAGCCTATGCCGGATCCATCGGCAAGCCGCTGGCAGCGATCCTGATCACGCATGGCCATCCGGATCACTACAACGGCGTTGGCCAGCTCCGCGATATCGCCGGCAAGGTCCCGGTGATCACAACGCGAGCGGTCAATGCGGCCATCCACGGGAGCGTCGATAGCAAAGCGCTGAAGTGGAAGCCGATCTTCGGTGCCGAGTGGCCCGATGACAAGTTCACCGCAGACAGGTTTATGGCGACAGGCGAAGCGATGTGGATCGATGGGCTTCGCTTTGAACTGGTGGAACTCGGCAAGGGCGAATCTGCCTGCGATACCTGCTGGCTGGTCGGAGAGAGCCGGCGGGCAGTCTTCGTTGGCGACGTCGTGTTCAATGGCGTGCACTCGTTCATGAACGATGGCCACTCGACGCAGTGGCTGCACAGCCTGACGCAATTGGAATCCATCCTGATGCCGGAAGACAGCATCTACACAGGCCATGGGCAGCCCGGAGCGCCGGCCATGGCCGTACCTGAGCAGCGGCGCTACCTCGAACACTACCGCCAGACAATTCGCCTGCTGGCATGCGGACGGCCCTGGCTCGATGGAGCTGCCAAGGGCGCCTTGGTGTGCGAAATGAATGCGTATCTGGGCACTGACAGATTGGCGGTGTTCGTGCAGGCAGGTGCCGACGCCGTGGCGCGGGAGTTGGCAGAGCAGCAGCCTGGGGATTGACCTCCCCCATTTTCCCTAATGAGGACCGGGTTGGCCCCAATCCCATCGTCTGCTCGGCGGAACAGCAGCACAGGAGTATCGCTAGGCGTTAGCACCGCCGCGGCATCATGGTCATTCCATTCTTACTGCGGAAAAATTGTCCGCAGCGCCTCACGGCGTGCGAGTGTCGGCACTGCCGACGAATCAAGTTAGGCAGCGGCATGAGCGCGCCCGCAACCGGACAAGTCCTATTTTGTGAGATTTGCCGCATCGAGAGGTGCTTGACATCTTCCAAATCTTCGCGTTGAACAGAACCGTTTTAGCTGGCCTCGGCCCCGTCCGATCTCGGTTATCGGATCAATCCCTGTCAGTTCACCTGACGGCCTTGAACGTTGCTCGGTCCATGAAATGGCAACGGATCCCTCTGGGATCTTGGATGTGATCAAAATCTGATTGATTGTCCCAGCTGGGGGTTCTAACACTCCCGCCGGGATGTGTGGACTCCCTTTTTTCATTTTAGGAGCCCATCATGTCGCAATTCCAATCCGCTTCCCAGCAAGCCCAATCGCAGTACTTCGATCTCCACATGTCTGGTATCGGCTATCTCTCACGCGTGCGTGATGTGCCGACCGACAATGGTCCTGTGCTCGCCTGCAATATCGCTGCTCTGCGTGGCAAACGCGATGACGCCCAGTACACGTACTGCGACGTCTACGTCGTCGGCCAACGCGCCAAGGAAATCGTCAAAATGCTCGAGCAGGATGTACTCGCCGATCGGAAAGTCTTGATCGGCTTCAAGCTTGGCGATCCGTCTGCCCAGGCCTATGAGGTCAGGGATGGCGAATCGCAAGGCGAAATCCGTACTGTGATTCGTGGGCGCTTGCTCAAGATCACGATGGCCAAGGTTGACCAGGAGTTTGTCGATCTGCCGGAAGACGAGAATCAGCCGCAACATCGTCCCCGGCAGAACGACCGACGCTTTGGCAACCAAGGACGTCGCAATGACAACGATTCGCGTGGACGCCAGTTCTCGCGGGACCAAGGTCAAAGCAACGTCCAACGCAACCGCGATGGCCAAGACGAAAATTCACGTGCACCGCAGTATGCACGCGATACTCGCCAAGGCAATGCGCAGCAGTCTCGCGATACGAATGGCTCGCAAGGCCGCCAGTTTTTGCGGAACACGAGCCAAAGTACTGGCTACAGCCAACGTCCCCGCTGTACCGGGTCGTATGCTTGAGTCGCTGACCTGGTGGGTTCTGAAGGGGTTCTCCCTTTCGGAACCTCCAGGTTGTCACAGGATGTTCCCGGTTTGTGCGTTGTCCGGCCAATTCAACGCTCAGCAAGCTCTGCTTGCGCCCTTAGGATGAAACTGGGTCTCTGAAATGGTTTCAGACCGGAACTCCCTGAGTCTGCACGCCTCCCACGCTGCGTCCTCACGGATGCGCAGGCTCACAGTAGCCGGCCATGTAGCAGCAGGGCGTTGGACTGAACCCCCACGTTCCAATGATTCACCCGCGGCCATCTACTGATGGCTGTTCCCTTTCCACCCTTGCGGGCTGACGCCGCCGGCTCGGGAAACTGGTGCGTCTGCCGCTCAATACTGACGGGAGATCTCACCATGTATTTGTTTTCTCAACATAGTACGGCCGACCACTACGTCGACGTTCCGCCCGGTTTCAATTTCGATGCCGCGTTTGACGATGACGTTGTCAGTCCGAGCCACCGCGAGGACCGCGCTACCAGGCACGCTCCGTGTGATGACCGTCAGCTCTTTGGCGACAGTATTTTTTACGAACGCCTCGAAGCCGGCTTGTGTGTTGTGCTGGAAGAAGGTCTGTCACGGTTCCAGCGCTACGCGCAACAAGGCCGGCTCATTGAGCTTGGTTATGCCTTCGACGGCGCGACCCGCTGCTGGTGACAGCGGCAGCCGTCCCGGCTGAGGGAAAGAAGATCAGGGTCAACGCCGAATACTGTGTGGAGTTTCATAAGCACAGCAAATGCGACGTGACATATTTCAAGACGATGTTGGAAGTCACGACATTCATCGAAGCGAACTTCCGCCATTACGGGGAAGGATTCAAGGTCGACGGCATTAGCTTTCGACCCGCCCGCTTTGACTGGGATTTGTTCGGCGAACTCGAGGAAGAGGGCGATCGGTGAGGTGTTGCTGACGCCGTGATGTTTCCAGCCGCCTGGGGAATCCGTCCCCTGGGATCGATTCCCGCTGTTAGGAGAATCGATATGGAGGGAAATCGCAAATCGTTCTGGCAGCACTGGAACGACTGGCTCTCGCAGGCTTCCGATCATGAACTGGAAGTGCTGGAGCGCTATCTGCGGCTTGCCGCAAAACGCAAGGGAAACACGAGTGTCTCCGGGGACAACCTGGTGCGCCTGTGGATCCGATGCTGAAGTAGGTATCAAACACAGCTTGACTCCTGCAATGGCTATTGATCCCAGCGGGGAAATCGCTTCCCTGTCAAGGGTGACGATTTCCCTCGCCTTCGATATGCATGGTGTTGGAGATGTCACCGATGGAGCGAGGATTGAGCGCAGTGGCACCGCCCCGGGGCGGCTTTTTTGTCACTCGTCTCCTTGCCGATCATTGGAGTTGCGAGCAAGGCAGATGAAGGGGCGGCCGTAATCCTCTCGTATATTTGCGAATAGCGGACAACCGCTCTGCAAGCGGCCAAAGGAAGTGATAGACTAGTCAGGTAACTAGTTATATGGGGCAATCATGAAAGCATGGTCTGTTCAGGACGCCAAAGCGCGTTTCAGTGAATTTCTCGACGCCTGCCTCTCCAGCGGCCCACAGATGGTGACCAAGCGCGGCACCGAAGCGGCCGTCCTGGTGCCGGTGGCAGAATGGCGGCGATTGCATGCGGCAGCCAAGCCGTCCCTTAAGGACCTCTTGCTCTCCGACACGGCCCGCACGGAATGTCTCGTGCCGCCGCGTGGCGCCGCACGTCGCCGACGTGTCGTCCCAGCTCACTGAATGCATCGCATGTACCTGCTCGACACCAACGTCATCTCTGAACTCCGGCGGCCTCGCCCTCATGGTGCGGTCGTTGAGTGGCTCCAATCGGTGACCGACGACAAGCTCTTCCTGTCGGCCGTGACCCTGGGGGAGATTCAGGCCGGCATCGAACTCACGCGCGACCAGGACGTCGCCAAGGCTGGCGAAATCGAGCGATGGGTGGATCTGGTTTCCGCCGTCTACAACGTGCTGCCTATGGATGCAGGCACCTTCCGCCTGTGGGCGCGGTTGATGCACCGGCGTTCCGAGACGCTGTACGAGGATGCCATGATCGCGGCAACGGCCAAGCAGCACCATCTAACCGTCGTGACGCGCAATGTCAGTGATTTCGCGGACTTTGGGGTCGACCTGTTGAATCCGTTCGAGCCGCATCGGTAGGGAACGCCCGCGGGGGCAAGGGAGAACGCATGAGTGGTTTTCGTCGCGAAGTGCGCAGCGCCATGCGCGCGCAGGCGAAATCGACGCCGAGCGCGCCGACGCGGCCCGGCGCGAGCCGCGCTATTCCTACGCTGACTTGACAGCCGTGGTCGGGGCGTCGATTGGGCTCTGGAAGGAAATGGCCGACAGAGAGACCGATTTCACTGCGAAAGGGCAGTTCCAGCAGTTCGCGCACGGCGCCGTCGTGGTGTGGGGCCGGCTGACGTATAGCGACCAGGCCCCCGGCGACGCGGCGCGGCTTCAAGCCTTGGTCGACGCGATCCGGCCGTCCGAGGATGAGTGGGAAAACGCCTCTTGAATCACATATGTCTGCCCTCAAGTGCGCCGGCAGGCCCATGGAGGGCTAGAGGAGAAAATGATGGCGTTGTACCTTGATGAAAAGGCAGTGAAAAAAGCCAAGCCGAACCAAGTTTTTGAAACGGAGCACGCGCCCGGAAAGACAGTGTCGCATTCGGGCATCCATGTCTGCACGGGATGCGGCCAAGAGCGCGCATTGAATGCGGGCGACCCGTTCACGACGCAGAACCACAAGCAGCACAGTACGAACCAAGGCGAGATCTGCTGGAAGCTGCGTGTCTATGCAGAAACCGAGTAAGGATAGCCGCCTCCGGGCGGCTTTTTTGTCATTCGCCATCATGCCGATAACCATTCTTACCAGCATGAGGAATCCGAGAGAAAAACTGGGCGGTTCAGGATCGGGTCAGACCGAATTCCAGCGAAATAAACGGCTTGCGTTAAGGCTAGGTTCGGTTGGCCAGCCGTAGCGTAGCGCCGCCAGCCGGGTTGCGTGGTCATTGCCGGTACTGCCTGATCGCCTCTTAACGGGCCAGCAGAAAGTTCGGAGAGTCGTTGCACGGCGTGATGCGGGAAGATGGCCAAGGTTCCGATACGGAGAGGTTCGGAACGATAGATAGATCGGAATCCCCTATCGGGCGCGGCTCATAGCTCCGAAACCCTGTCCCACCGGTTGGAAAGATGGAGGACGATGTGCTCATCGGTCGGTCTTACTTGACTCGGTACCGAATACCGGGGATGCTGCGTGGGATCTGCAGCGGCCACGTGGGCATTTAGCAGGCGAGATCGCTGTCAAGCCAGATGGCTCTAATCGACCCTTCTCTGCCATTCGCAATCACGCCGACAGATGGCCGCTTCGGGCCGAACTACGGTCAACGCGTAGAGCTGCTATCGTCAGCGCGTCCCTTTCCCTGTGAGACGCGCCCGTCCGAATGGGGGGCATGCAACGCAAGCTGCTGCAAATTCCCGCCCGAAGAAGCATCGCCCGGGCCTCTGGATGGATCGAGAAGTTCATCGAGCCCTGTTGAGCGACGCCATATCAGGCCTGAAACGCAGCGGCGGGGCAAGCCGCTCTTTCAGTGTCATCTTGGTGGAATCTCCGCTCTGGCCGGCCATGCCTGTTGTGCGTTGGCGGCGTGCCGCAGCAGGAGGCCGGCGGCCGCAAATGCACCAGCGGTGCGCGCGAGGAATTTCCGACCCGTCGTGCTCATGGCGCCTCCGTTCAGCATGTTGCGGGAATGACGGGGAGAAGCAGGAACGACGCGTACTTCTCGCCCGTGTGAACGGTGGTCTGACCGGCGAAGCGGTCAGACCTGCGGTCGTCGGGGTGATCGTGCAGCAGCACCGACGAGCCGCGCATCGACTTGCCATAAATCTGCGGATAGGGTCCGGGCAGGTCGTGCTCGAAGTCCGAGCTGCCCACAGTCAGCACCAGCCGGTAGCCCTTCGGGAAGACGAAGCACATGGGCCAGATCTCGACCTGCAGCTCGTAGATCTCGTTCGGTTCGAGAAGTTGGATCTCCTGGTGCGTGTGCACGGGCTGATACGGCCTGGAGGCTTGAGGATCCAGCTTTCGGTGCGACGCTCTAAGCCAGCCTTGCGCGAGGGGGGCATTGGGTTCGACTGCCCCCAAGATCAGGTGCTCCTTGCCGTCCGGAGCGAAAGCCCGCAGCGTCAGGAACAGATCCGCATCGCGGGCCGTCGTGGAGATCCAGAGCGTGGCAGACAGCGGGCCGGTCACCTCGGTTTCGCGCTCGAAGGGTGCAGTGCTGAAGCTTACCTTGCCTGCCATGCCGTCAAACGAGACGCGCGAAGCTGTCACGCTCGGCTCCGATCGCAGGCTCGGTGCGCCGGCGTCCAGATACATGGGCGTCCATGCGGTGCGCGCCAAGGGCCATTCATGCTCGTCGCGCTCCACAAAACGATCCACGTGGCGCACCTGCATCTTGATCGGCGGCTGCCGATCCCAGCCGTTGTCCTCGCCCTTGAGGAAGCAGTCAAAAAACCGCTTCTGGAGCGCCACGCCGTAGTCCGTATAGAACTCCGTCCAATGCTCGAGCCCGTGCAATTCGAGCCACTTATGCTTCGAGCCGGCACCCAAGTAGCCTTGGACATTGCCGCGCAGGTGCAGGCCATGGCCACCCCAGTTGCCGCAGGAAAGCACCGGTACCTCGATCGCACCCAGGTCCGCACGGCGGCCGTCAAAGTAGCTATCAGTGATAAGCTCGGCGCTCAACTGCGTCGCGTTGATGTCGACGCGATTGGCGAGCAGTTCTCCGTCGCTGAGTTCTGCCGGCCCGGAGATCGGCAACCCGTTGTTAGGGTTCACACGCCCGCGCCGCCCCAGGCCGTGCTGCACGTTTTCCACCTGCTTCGGATACCAGGCCACCATGAACGTGTTGAGGATGCCGCCGTGCCGGCAGGCGTCGCGATAGTAGTCGGAGAACCCTTCGAACGGGCAGATCGCGGCCAGATGCGGAGGACGTTTCGCCGCCGCCAGCCATTGGGTGGCGCCGTAGTAGGAAACGCCGGCCAGGCCGATCTTCCCGTTGCTCCACGGTTGTTTCGCTGCCCATTCAATGCAATCGTAGAAGTCCTGCGCCTCGCGCGGGGAGAAGCAATCGATGACGCCCGGCGATCGGCCAGCGCCGCGCGAGTCCACGCGAATGCAGATGTAACCCAACGGCACCCATCTTTCCGGATCCGCGGTTTCCCAGTTCGCGTACTTGCCGCTGCTGCCCTTCAGAATTTCCGGGTGCTTAGTAGTGAGCGATTGCCATTGTGCGGGGAATCCCACCTGGAATGGCAGGCCTTTGGCGTATGGTCCGTAGGACATCAACACGGGGTAGCGTCCTTCCTCTTTCGGGCGAAAGACGTCGGCCCGAACCACCAAACCATCGTCCATGGGGATTTCAACGTCCCAATCGATTTGCATGTCTGGCTCCTGATCGGTTTATCTTGTAAGCGGCTAAAACTTGTGGCGCATGCCCAGCGCAAAGCTGGTGCCACTGCCTTTTTCGGTAACCTTGTCGAACATCGTCACAGCGTATACGTCCGTGCGTTTCGACAGAGCATAGTCATAACCACCGGCAAGTCCGTGACGCCGATAGTCCGCCATGACATCGCTACGTACGCGTGAAGACACTGCAGAGGCCAGGATCTTCCCGCTGCCGACCGGAATCTGGGCACCCACCTGCAGCGCGTCGGTCGTCGTTGATGCACCGCTGGTACTTGTGTGGACATACTCGGTCAGCAGCTTGATGACCTTGAAGTCATAGGACAATCCCCCGGCCATCGCTGTCTGCGCCCAGCTTCCCGCAGGAAGTCCGGGACCAAGCCGGGTTCTCTGGATGGCAAAACTCGCCGATAATGGCCCGCGATCATAGAGCAGCATACCGACAGCATTGTTCTGCGAACTCGTGCCCGGCTGCTCGCCAAGGCTATACAAGCCCCGGAACGAAATTCCCGCGAATTCCGGTGAGTAGTAGCCAATCGCGTTATTCCACGCGGTATCGCCGGCAATGTATCGGCCCTGCTGGGGCGTCCACAGGACGTTCTGGAGCGGCGAAAACTTCGTCGAGCCGGAAAACGCATCGAAGAGCGCGGTCGCCAGAAACGTCGGATTTGCTAGTCGCCCGAGACGCACTTCGCCAAAACCGCCCTCCAGGCCAACGTAGGCATTTCGGGAAAAGAGGCCATCCGTGGGAGCACGCCCATTGGCACCCGTGTCCATTTGGAAGAATCCCTCGAGGCGGTAGTTCGCCTTAAGACCGGCTCCCAAATCTTCGCTTCCTGTCATGCCCCAGAAGGACGTCTGCAGACCTCCACTTTCCACGCCAGTTGCAGAACGTTGTCCACTGAGATGGGTAACGCCGACATATGCGTCCGCGAGTCCATATAGCTGTGCGTTGGTCGCGTAGGACGCGCAAGGCAGCGCAAAGAGTGCCAGCGCATACAACCTTACTATCGGTTGCGCCCTCCGTGAGCCACCCGGCTCGCTACCAGCCTTACCATAGACGGCACAGCTTGCTTGTCGTTCCTTGTACAAAATTGATCTCCTCCGTTTTATTGACTTCGATCACCTCAAAAGAACAGCGTGGTCTTGGCGCATGAACAGCCTCACTGACGGGGGCGGTCGTCTTTTTCTGCGGCATTGCGAATGCCGATATTCGCCCGAGGGAGCTGAGCGCGAGGCCCCACTCACCACAGCATCGCAGCCCATAATCGGCGGGGAGTGGCGCGCGCGGCAGTAGTGGGTTGGAGACGGTCAGGCGGACGCAGGGGCTGGCAGCACGGTCCCATAGTTGACGCCGAAACCGATCCGCGCATAGTCGTCGCGCTCGCACCAGCCACGAAACACGACGGTATCGCCATCCTCAAGGAAGCCGCGTTGTTCGCCGTCTCCGATATCTACCGGTTGCGTCCCGGATACTGTGAGTTCGATCAGCGCACCCGCTTCGCCTGGGGCGGGGCCCGAGATCGTGCCGCTGCCCAGCAGGTCGCCGCTCTGTAGGTTGCAACCGCCCATGGTGTGGTGCGCAATCATCTGGCTCAGCGTCCAGTACTGGTGTCGGAAGCTGGTATGGGTCAGCGTGCGCGGTTGCCGGCCCTGTGTTAGCTGGTGCGCGCTGAGTATCGAGACCTCCAGTTGGATGTCGAAGGCGCCGGCCGCGGCATTGTCCGCCGAGCGAAGGTAGTCGAGCGGTTGCGGGCGCCCTGGGGCGCGCGTCCAGCCTGTGCGGTAAGGCAGCAGGGCTTCCAGCGTGACGATCCAGGGCGACAATGTGGTGGCGAAGTTCTTGGCCAGAAAAGGCCCTAACGGTTGCATCTCCCAAGTCTGAATGTCGCGCGCGGACCAATCGTTGAGCAGGCACAGGCCGAAGATGTGCTGCTGCGCCTTTGCCAGAGGGATGGGCGTACCACGTGCATTTCCGATGCCAATCACCGCGCCCACTTCCAGTTCGTAGTCCAGACGCTGGCAAGGTCCATACACAGGTGCGCTGCCCGGATCGGCGCGGTACTGCCCCATCGGCCGGTAGACCTGTTGGCCACTGACGCCGATGGAAGACACCCGGCCGTGATACGCGATCGGCAGCCAGTCAAAGTTGGGGTTCACCTCCAGCCCGAACTGGCGACAGCAGTTCACTGCGTGATCGAGCGAAGTATAGAAATCCGTGTAGTCGCCGATGCGTACCGGTATCGCAAACTCGGCCGCCGCCTGCGGCACCAGCGTTTCCCGTACTCGGCTCTCATGCGCACTGCCAGCCTCCAGCAGCGCAAAGATTCCGTGGCGCAATGCGCGCCAGGCGCTCGGACCCAATTCCAGCAGCGCATTTAGCGTCGGCGCTACGGCGGCCTGCATGGCCTCGGCGGCCGGGTCTGGCAGGCAGGCCCTGCCATGCAACGCGGCCAGGTCGACGATCTGGTCGCCGATTGCTACGCCGCCACGCCAGGCCTCGGCGCTGCCTTGCCGACGGAATATGCAGAGCGGGAGGTTCTGCAACGGGAAGTCGGAACCGGGCGCATTGGCCTGTGTCAGCCAACTGCGGCGAGCGGCATCATGTGTGTGGTTCAGTTCCATGGCGTTGTCACGCGGCGTTGAGCGCGTCGTCGAAGATGGCCACAGCACGCGTCCAGCCAGCGGAGGCACCTCGGATCTTGTGCGGGAAGCAAGAGATGTAGAAGCCATCCGGCGGCAGGGCCTCGAGGTTGTGCAGCTTCTCCAGGTGGCAATAGCCGATGTTGCGGCCCGCCTTGTGGCCTTCCCAGATCAATGAGGCATCGTGTGTCTCTGCATACTTTCTGGCCGTATGCACGAACGGCGCATCCCAGCTCCACGCGTCGGTGCCGGTCAGGCGTACGCCACGCTCAAGCAAGTACATGGTGGCGTCGAGTCCCATGCCGCAGCCGCAGGCGACGTAGTCAGGCTGGCCGTAGCGCTTGCCCGCTCGCGTGTTGACCACCACGATCTCCAGCGGCTTGAGCGCGTGCCCGATACGGGCGAGTTCCGCCTCGACGTCGCCGGCGGTGACCACATAGCCGTCATCCAGGCCGGTGAAGTCTAGCTTCACGCCCGGCTGGAAGCACCACTCCAGTGGCACCTCGTCAATGGTGATGGCGCGCTCGCGCTGCCCCAATGACTCGTTCATGGTGCTGTGGAAGTGATAGGGAGCGTCAAGGTGAGTGCCATTGTGCGTATTGAGCCGGACGTGCTCGATCGCCCAGCCTTCGCTGTCCGGCAGGTCTGACGGCATCAGCCCCGGAAAAAAGGCCGTGACCTGCTCGGCGGTGGAACGATGCGACAGGTACTCGATCTGGGGGCCATAGCCGGGCGGGTCGGAGACGACATCGTTTTCCAGGTAGATCGAGAGATCGACGAAGCGGCGTGTCATGGTGACAAGTCCTTTGTGGAGATACGTGAAATGGGGGGTGAGCTCAACGGGCATCGAGGGACGGATCGGCGCCCGGCACCTTGCGCACGTGGGCGCCGGTGTCCTGCGCGGCGATTTCACGTGGCAGCAGGGCAACCACGATCGCGGATAGCAGGAACAAGCCGCCGCACAGCGCGATACCGGGCGCAAAGCCGAACCCAGTCGCCGCCCAGCCCAGCGCCAGCGGAGCAAAGGCGGAGATGCCACGGCCGACGTTGAAGCAGAATCCGGCGCCGGTTGCGCGGATGTGCGTCGGGAACAGTTCGGCGAAGTAGGAGCCCACGAGGCCGGCGAAGGCCATGAAGAAGGCGAATACCGGGCCGAGGACGAGCAGGGTCGCATGGTCCGTGGCGAAAGCATAGGCCGGTAGCGTCAGTCCGGAGCCGACCAGCGACGCGATCACGGCACGCTGTTTCCCGATGCGGTCTGCGAGCAGGCCGAAGACGTTATAGCCAAGGAACATGCCGACATTCAGCACGGCCACGAAGCTGGCCATGGTGGTGACATCGAGCCCCCGTTCCTTGACCAGGAAGGTCGGTAGCCAGGTCGAAGCGCCCCAGTACGCGGACAGCGCCAAGGCCGAGGTCGCGGTGCCGAGCAGGGTAATGCGCAGCAGGCCGGGCGCGAACAACGCAGCAAGGCTGGCACGGCCGGCGCTTGCTCTGGTGGACTGCCCACTGGACCGTTGCGCGCGCCAGACCTCAGATTCCGGCACGCGCAGCCAGACGTAGCCGATGGCGATGGCCACGGCCGCGCCGCAGAGAAAGAACAACACGCGCCAGCCATGCGCCGGCAGCAGGTAGGCCGCTGCCAGGGCGGCCACGGTTGCGCCCGAAGAGAAGGAACTGAGCACGAAGGCAGTGGCCCGTCCGCGCTGGTGCGCCGGCCAGGTCTCGTTGACATGAGCCGCGGCCGTGCTCCAGACCCCGCCCAGGCCGAGGCCTGAGAGGAAGCGCAGGAAGAGGATCTGGCGCCAGTCGGTGGCGCCGGAAATTGCCATCGTGAGCGCGCCGAAAGTCACCAGCGACAGTAGCAGCGCCTTGCGGCGGCCCATGGTATCCGCCAGCCTCCCCATCACCACGCTGCTCAGCCCGATGCCGAGCAGCGTGGCTGTGACAAGCAAGCCGGCCTGCGCCTGTGTGATGTGAAGGGATGCGGTAATAGCCGGCATGGCGATGGCAAGGATGATGATGTCCACCGCGTCGAACATATAGCTCAGGAAGCAGCCGATAAGCACGCGCCACTTCAGCGAGGCAGGATTGGGGGGCATGATGGGTCTCCTGATTTGGCGCCCCTGGCCGAAGCAGGTGACGCACCAGTTTTGTACTGACTGTACGATCGTTCAGTATCGCGCAGAACGGACTGTACACTCGTGCAGTCAAACGCTACACTGGGGTAAACGCGGGTGCGAATGTGGCGAAGTGAGGTTCGCTACAATGGCGCGTCTATATGGAGGCAGCATGGAAGGCAGGGAAGCGCGGAAGTCGGTGGTCGGGGCGCGGGAAGAAGCGCAGGGGCTGCCGATCCCGGAAGCGAGCAAGCGCGAACGCGTGCTCGATGCAGCGGAGCGGCTTTTTGCCGAAGGCGGCTTTGACGGCGTGTCGATGCGTGATATCGCGGCGGCAGCGGACGTTGGCTTGCCGTTGATCGTTTACCACTTCGAGACCAAACGAAATCTGTACCGCGCGCTCTTTGAACGGCGTAAGACGCTGTTCGAGGCCCGGCTGGCGGCGCTACACGAACCCCTCATTGCCGGCGAGGATCCGGTGGAGCACATCGTGCGTGCGTTCGTGCAGCCAGTAATGCGGATCCAGGACACGGAGGCCGGCATCGCCTACGCCAAACTCGTCGCACGCGAGGCATCGGATCCAAGAGAAGCTGAGCGAGGCATTGTTGCGGACTACTTCGACCCCTTTGCCATGGAATTCGTCAAGGCGATCCGCAAGGCCCTGTCAGGCAACAGCGCCGGCTATGCGCATTGGGCCTATCTGTTTGCCGTGGGGGCGCTGGTAATGAGCGTGTTCGACAGCCGTATCGAGCGCATCTCCGGCGGCAAGGTCAAGGCCGGCGACGCGCGGCGCAAGTCCGAGTACCTGGTGACCTTCATCGCAGCGGGCATTCGCGCCGGGGCCGACCGGACTTGAACAGACCCTACTCAACTGGTATCTGGATTATCTAGAAATAGAATTCGTTCTCGTGATAAGTCTCTGAGATGACCAGAGCCTTCCGCTTCCGCCGATGGAGCGACTTGCATCGCTGGCCAGCGAAAGTCCGTTGGCTTGGCTGGAGCAGACGTTCGATTGGCCGAGTGATCGCGTGGACCAACTACGCTTCATGGCCGGCAGGCGACGGCTGTGATTGAGGGGCGGCAGGCCGTACCCGACCCATCTCGGCCATAGAGCGTAGCGAGCCGGCAATGGCCGCTTTCGAGGCATAAAACGCCAGGCAATCACTACTGCGGAGCCAAGGGGCCAAACCAATAGGAAGCGGTAACGCCGCCATCCATCAAGAAGTCGCTGCCGGTAAGGAAACCGCCGTCAGGCCCCATGAGCAGCGCCGCGACATTCGCGACCTCATCGGGCGTGCCAGCTCGCTTCGCCGGGCAGCCGGCGATCATGCGGCGGTATCCTTCGCCACTCGGACCGGACAATTCGTCCTTCGCGAGCGGCGTGATGATGATGCCGGGGCTGATCGTGTTGACCCGCGCACCGCGCTTGCCCCAACGGACGGCCTCGAACATCACACGCAGCGCATTGCCACGCTTCGAGAGCTGATAGGCGTGCAGGGAATCCTTCACCTGGTTGGGCTGAAGCAAGGGCAGCTTCAGCAAATCCTCGACAGGTGTTGACGCGAGCGCCTTGTTTTCGTCGATTGTTAGCGGCGGCAGCCGGTGTCCTGACTGCGACGCGATGACAATTCCGGAACCGCCTTCCGCGATCACCCTGCCGAACTCTTCAAGAATGACCGCCGTGCCGTAGAGATCGACTTTCAGGATCGTCTCCGGCGAGGCTTGCGACGGCGAGACGCCCGCCGCCTGGATGAGACCGTGAACCTCTCCCAGCGATGTAGCTTTTGCGACCAAGGCTTGGATGGACGCGCGCGATGAAATATCGACGGTTGTTGTCGTCACGTCGAATCCGGCTTCGCTCAGCGTCTTCGCGGCCACATAGGCATTTTCTTGCCGCAGGTCAGCGAGCAGGAGATGCTTGCCGGCGCCGACCCGGCGCGCGATGGCCTGCCCGATTGATCCAGGCCCGATGACAACGATGACTTTCTGCATGGTGTTGTGTCCTTCTATTTGATTCAGCGATCGCTGACGCCGATGCTGCTGCCAACGTAGAGCCCGGGCGTGGTCGCAATCTTGGCGATCAGTCCCGACAGGCTATCGAGAGAGAGATCGTGACCCTGGAACGGTTCGCTCTTCTGCGTGATGGTGTATCGCCCTCCAGGATCGTGCGTGAACCAACCCGGCCGCAGGATCGTATAGTCGAGATCGGACGCCTCGATCAGCGCGGCCGAGTCCCGGTAAGGGTCAAGAATGCTGCGATATTTCTCGCCCGGCACTTCGCTGTAAATCCCCATCGAGCTGATGAAGATCAGCCGCTTCAAACCGACCGCGTGCATCGCGTCGACAATGCTTCGCGCCTGCCGGGCCATGTCCCCCGACAGGTTCGCGTAGACGACATCCTGGTCCTGCATTGCGCAGCCCAATGCGGCCGTGTCGAGAACATCCCCTTCGATGATGGTCACGCGGACCGGGTCAGGGTTTTCAAGCCGCCTAGCCGCGCGTAAAAAAAGCGTCAGCGAGACGTCCGCGCGTTCAAGCAGAACGCGCGTCGTATTCCGCGCCAGGCCGCCATTGGCTCCAAGGATCAGAATTCTTGTCATTCAGGCAATCCCCAGTCGACTTCACAGTTCCTGAGCCGTGGGGCGGAACAGGATTTCGTTCACGTCCACGTCTTCGGGCTGTTGTATCGCGAAAGCGACCATCCTTGCAAAGCTGTCTGCCGGAATGGCGAACTTCTCGTAAAAGTCGGCGATGCCTGCCGCTACATCGGCTTCGGTGACGCTCTGGGGCAGTTCCGACTGCACCGCGCCCGGCGAAATGATCGTCGTGCGGATGTTGTGGGGCTTCACCTCCTGACGCAGTCCTTCGGAGAGCACCCGAACCGCTGTCTTCGTGGCGCAGTAAACAGCGTTGTTCTTGCCGACCTTATGGCCCGCGACCGACGACACGTTGATGATGTGACCGCTTTTCTGGCGCGTCATATGCGGGAGCGCCGCGGCGATGCCATACAGCACGCCCTTGATATTGACGTCGATCATCCTCTCCCAATCCTCGATCTTTCCGCGCTCCAGAGGCGAGTGCGGCATCAGACCGGCATTGTTGATGATGACGTCAATGCGGCCGTGGGTCTTCACCGCCCAATCGACGAGCGCCTTGACCTGTTGGGCATCAGTGACATCCGTCTCGACTGCCGCGTCTTCGGGGAGCTCGAGTTCGGCGGCCAACGCCTTCAGGCGATCGACGCGACGAGCGCCGAGCACCAGCTTTGCGCCGTCTGCCGCCAGGCGGCGAACGGCTGCTTCACCAAGGCCGCTGCTTGCGCCGGTGATGACAATAACCTTGCCTGCGATGTTCTCTGACATGGTCGTCCTTTCTGCGCAAATCGCGCGATTAATGGAGAGGGCTACTTTCCGACGCGCGCTTGCAGATGCGCCGGGTAACGGTCGCCCTGGACAGCAATGGTCGAGAGCGCCGAATCGATATCGCGCAGGTTGTCGGCGGATAACTCGACGGCGGCCGCGCCGATGTTTTCTTCCAGTCGATGCAGCTTCGTCGTGCCGGGGATCGGCACGATCCAGGGCCTTTGCGCCAGAAGCCACGCAAGCGCGATTTGCGCGGGCGTCGCATTCAGTCCGGTCGCGATCTGTTTCAACACGTCAACCAGGCCCTGGTTGGCTTTGCGGTTTTCTTCCGAAAAACGCGGCACCACATTGCGGAAGTCGGACTTGTCAAAGCTGGTGCTCTCATTGATCGCGCCCGTCAGGAAGCCCTTGCCAAGCGGGCTGAACGGCACAAAACCAATGCCCAGCTCTTCGAGTAGCGGCAGAATCTCCTTCTCGGGCTCGCGCCACCACAGAGAATATTCGCTTTGCAACACAGCGACCGGCTGCACGGCATGAGCGCGACGGATCGACTGCACGCCTGCTTCCGACATGCCGAAATGCTTGACCTTGCCTTGCTGGATCAACTCTTTGACGGTGCCCGCGACGTCTTCCATTGGAACGTTCGCATCGACGCGGTGCTGATAGAAGAGGTCGATGCGATCGGTCCGCAGCCGCTTCAGCGCAGCGTTCGCCACTTCGCGGATGCGCTCCGGTCGGCTATCCTGGCCCTTGCTGGCGTCGCCATCTTGGAAACCGAACTTCGTCGCGATAACGACCTGGTCCCGAAATGGCTGCAGCGCCTCGCCCAACAACTCTTCGTTGGCGCCTTGCGCATAGGCTTCGGCCGTATCGAAAAATGTCACGCCGCGTTCGAACGCGGTGCGGATCAGCTTGAGCGCGTCGGTCTTGTCGGCGGCGGGACCGTAGCCATAGCTGAGTCCCATGCAGCCAAGACCGGGGGCAGAGACTTCGAGGCCGCTTTTACCGAGAATTCGTTTTTGCATGTTTATTTCCTTGCATGTGATGGTGAGGCACAAGTCAGGCGTGCTGTTCGTGGCCGGTTCCCCGGGGCGCCATGTACCTCGATTTTTGCCGCTGCCGTTTCAATCTCCCGCATGTCGTCCGCTGTCAGCATGACGCTCGCCGAAGCTAGGTTCTCGTCAAGCCGATGCAGCTTTCGGGTTCCGGGGATCGGCGCAATCCAGGGCTCTTTTGCAAGGAGCCATGCCAGCGCGATCTGTGCGGCAGTCACCTCTTTTTTGCTCGCGATCTCGTTTAGCAGGTCGACGAACGCCAGATTGGCCTGCATCGCCTCAGGGGTGAAGCGCGGAAACCAGGACCGGACGTCGGATTTATCAAAGCCCGCCTTGGGATTCGATCATCTCCTGCTTGTCGGGCGCAGGACCGTAATTCGCGCTCATGCCCATGCAGCCGAGGCCAAGCGCGGAGACTTCCAATCCGTCCTTACCAAGGATACGTTTGTGCATCGTTTCGTGCCCGTATGGTTTAGCGGTCGATCGCCGCATCCAGGGAAGCCGACAGCGGCGCGCCCTTGATGTCGATCGTCTCGAAGGCGTTGTCGATCTCGCGCAGGTCGTCCGGCGTCAGCACAAGGTCGGCGGCCGGCAGGTTGTCATCGAGGTGCTCGATCCTTGTACCGCCGGGGATCGGCACGATCCAAGGCTTCTGCGCGAGCAGCCACGCCAGCGCAACCTGAGCCGGCGTGCTGTTTTTGCGGGCGGCCAGGTCCTTCAGAAAGTCGACGACCTTGAAGTTGGCCTCCATGGCTTCGGGCGTGCAGCGCGGGAAATCCTTGCGCAGGTCGTTGGCATCGTCAAACTTCATGCCTCGCGTGATCTTGCCGGTCAGGAAACCCTGGCCGAGCGGGCCCCATGCAACGAGGCCAATGCCCAGCTCCTCGCAGAGAGAGAACTTCGTCTGCTCAGGCTCGCGCATCCAGAGTGAGTAATGGTCCTGAATGGCCGTCACCGGCTGCACCGCGTGTGCCAGGCGGATGTTTGCCGCGCTTGCCTCCGACAAGCCGAAGTGCAGGACCTTTCCTTCGGCGATGAGATCTTTGACAGCACCAGCAACGTCCTCCATCGGCACGTTCGGGTCAACGCGGTGCTGATAAAGGAGGTCGATATGATCGGTGCGCAGGCGTTTAAGGGAAGCATCGACCACCGCGCGAATATGCGAGGGCCGGCTGTCGAGTCCGGTCAATTCGCCTTTCTCATTGATCGCGAAGCCGAACTTCGTGCACACCAGTACCTGGTCCCGGACCGGCTGCAACGCCTCTCCGACCAGATCTTCGTTGATGAAGGGGCCATAGCCTTCGGCTGTGTCGAACAGCGTGACACCGCGATCTACGGCCGAGCGGATGACCTGCAGCGCTTCACTGCGCTCCGTTGCGGGCCCGAGTCCGAAGCTCAGGCCCATGCACCCGAGGCCGATAGCAGAGACTTCCAGCCCGTTCTTTCCGAGAATACGCTTCTTCATGACCCAACTCCTTGATCGCTTACGGTCACGCCGGCCAGGTACTGCTCGTCTGTGACCTTTTCCATCCAGTCGACCGGGCTGCCGTTAAGCTTTTCAGCGATAGCGATGTGCGTCATCGCCGTGATAGCAGTCGCGCCGTGCCAGTGCTTTTCGCCGGGTGCGATCCAGACGATGTCGCCAGGCCGGATCTCCTGAACTGCGCCGTCCTCGTGCTGCACCAAACCGAGGCCTGCGGTCACGATTAGCGTCTGACCGAGCGGATGTGTATGCCAGGCAGTCCGCGCGCCCGGTTCGAACGTCACCGTCGCGCCGCCAATCCGGGCCGGCTGCTCGCCTGCGAATGGTGCATCGACTCGCACTGTTCCCGTGAAGTACTCCGCGGGCCCTTTCGCCGAAGGCTGCGAGCCGCTTCTTGTGATTTCCATGGACGCTCCTTGGTTTGGTATCTCGACCTTCAATTTAGCAACGCGTCTTCCCGCGATAAAGAGCTAGAATCCGCATGATGCTAGAAGGCAGGCTTATAAATGGCGCGTTCCGACCTCTCCGATATCACCGCGTTTTTGGCCGTCGCACGTGATGGCAGCTTCACAAAAGCGGCCGCGAAGCTCGGCGTTTCGCAGTCTGCGCTAAGTCAGACTGTGCGCAATCTGGAAGCCCGGCTCGGGCTGCGGCTTCTGACTAGAACCACCCGCAATATTTCGCCGACGCAAGCCGGCGAACGGCTTATCCAGTCGGTCGGCCCCCGCCTGGATGAGATCGAGGCCGAGCTGAGTGCGCTTACCGCTCTGCGTGACACGCCGGCGGGCACGGTGCGCATCGCCGCTGGAGAACACGCGGCAGAACTGCTGCTGTGGCCGGTAATCGAACGGCTTCTGCCTGACTATCCGGACATCACGATCGAAATCGTTGTCGACAACGGACTCACGGACATCGTCGAACAACGGCTCGATGCAGGTGTGCGGCTTGGCGAGCAGGTCGCCAAGGATATGGTCGCCGTTCGCATCGGCCCCGATGTGAGCATGGCCGTGGTCGGCACGCCGGAGTATTTCGCGAGGCACTCGAAGCCGAAGACGCCGCAGGACCTGACGGCACATAACTGCATCAACATCCGGCTGCCAACGGCCGGTGGCATTTACGCGTGGGAGTTCAGGAAGGGAGGACGCGAACTGAACGTGCGCGTCGAAGGGCAACTCGTGTTCAATACGGCGACGATGGCCGTCAAGGCCGCACTTGCTGGCGTCGGCCTCGCCTTCGTTCCCGAACAACGGGTGCAGTCGCAACTCGCGAGCGGGGAGCTGCTGCGCGTGCTGTCCGACTGGTGTCCGTCGTTTTCCGGCTTTCACCTGTACTATCCGAGCCGCCGGCAACCGACTCCTGCGTTCGTTGTCGTTGCTCAAGCGCTGCGTCAAGGCGCGTAGGCTTCACGCATCAAATATAACGCGGTCGTCCAACAGCGCCTTGAGCGTCTGCTTTCAGAGGCCGGGCTGCCTGCCGGATGTCGAATAGTTGATGGGAGCGAATGACGGTTCGTGGCCGGCAGCAGCAGTCCGCTCAATCGCGCCGCCGCCGGCAACTTAAGCGGAAAGAGCGTGAGGGACCCACTCTCCGTCACGACGGGCGAACACGCATGTCGTCAGTGCGTACCTTTTCTCAGGAAGGTCTCTGCTGGCCATCTCCTGCATGAATGACAGCGCGCCTTCCCATCCGGAAGCCGACACGAACAACAAATCGCGCGCGGGGACTACAGCGAGAATTTCGCCAGGCATCTGTTCCTCGACCTGCTCCCATAATGATTCCAAGAGCAGCAAGGTCGCCTCAAAATTCCCTCCGGCGGTAACCATGTAGCGAGGCGCCTCGCCATGAAACTCAATCTCGGGTAACCGCATAGGCAAATTGCGAAGAGCGAGTGAATGCAACTCTTCCTCTGAAATCGAGGCATCCCTAAGTTCTCGATAGGTAACGAAACGAAAGTGAGTTGGCAAGTCGATTGCGTACATGACAATCAAGTCTGCGGCAAACGGTCGCATGACAGGCGATTCGTCGCGAGCGAGGGTCAAGACTACGGCAGAAGGGTCGGCCGGTTCCATCACCTTGAGGATAGGGACTAGGTCGAGTTCTCTTTGCTGCGGCAGGCCAACGCCGGTGCGTGGCACTGCAAGGCGGCTACAGACATTCGTACTTGCCCTCGGCATCAACATATAGGACGCTGACCACGTACCACCGCCCATCAATCCTTTTCAGGTGATACTCGTAGTCATCCGTCATCGTTAGTGAGCCTGTGACCCTTGTGTGACGGGTCCTCACCAAGGACGCCTCACCTGCGGAATCGGCGCTGACGATTTCCTCTTGCGTACTGCTGTGCGCGGACCTGCTCCCAAATGAGATGGGCTGGTGATTACAGCCGGGCGGACAATACTTTCTCATCAGTACCTTGTTCGCTGATTCCGCTGCGGCCATGCCAAGAGCAGCATCACGCTCATCCGTCGCAGTGGCATACTGATTCCAGGTCTCGTAATCCGAGATGAAAGCGCGGATCATTTCTGTCGGTTCAGCTTTTACAACCGCAGATGCATCCAGATGAAAAGCGGGAACTTCCTCGGACTGCAAATGTACGCCCGGAATGGGTGCCTGCCGCGCCGCCTTGCCCCAGATCGCAATGGTCCCTTCGAAGTGGCCAGGATCCGTTGCCGCAATGCATATTCGCGATGGAATGACGCTCTTTTCTTCGTATTCGGGACTCGCGCTGTATTGGCGCACGTTCCCGTTCCTTGCCATCGGCATGATCGTATCGTGATCCAGCCGTTGTTTCAGCTGGGCCGAAAATGGCGGGACGTAGACAATGTTTGGGGGAACATCCTCGCCACCGAATTTAGCAGGTAACAGGAACAGCTTCTACAACTTGCCACGCCTGTAGAGCGAATCGGCCTTCTCTCGCGAGTCAATGTGCCGATAGTCCGGACCGCTGGCCGGCAAACCTTTTCGCTTGAACCAGCCGAACATCCTTTCAAACTCCCGAAAGAAATCAAACAGGACGTACGCTAGGGCAGGAGGACTTCAAAAACCACCAGTGACCTCATGGAACATGCCGCGTAGGCCAGGCGCATATGAGAGTGGCGTTTCCACAAAGAGATTGACGATCTTCCTTGAGGTAACGTAACCGAGATAAGCGAAGAAGCTTTGCCCCGGGTGGTGCCCTCATAGTGGGAGGAATTCACTTGGAAAACAAAACCAGGGCGGTAGCTCATCTTCGCGAAGCGGGTCAATCATAGCAAGTCTCAGTCATTTGCCGGCACTCGGAAGTTTAACCTGTGGTTCAGTGATGCATGGGCTAAGACGAATTCCATGAGGTGTCTAGTAACTTCAAACGAGCACTTGTGGCCCGAGACTGTCATGTCGCGCCATTCGCTCTGTCAGCCAGTCACAGCAGGGAAACTCTGGGAAGGCTCCTCCTTGCCAGTGTCGGACCAAAATCGCCATGTTCCCGTCTCGTTGCCGCCAACGAAGTAGCCCTCGGCCGCCGGTACACCGTTCGGATGAAAATCTCGCCAGAGCCCTTCTTCTTTCCCTTTGACATACGTACCCTCAGAGAGAATCGAGCCATTCTCTCCATAGTGAACAAAAAGTCCATGGCGAAGCCATTTGCTTCCATCCGGCGCGATCACGCGCGCGTAGCGATAGCGCACGCGTCCCGAGTCGTAGAGAATCTCAGCAATATCAAGCTTCGAGGAGGCGTTCATCAGTCGCTCGTTCGTCGGTGGATATACGTATTCTAGCCTTCGCCACAGAAGGTGCTTCAATAACCGCTCATGGCTATGGCTTCAACTGGTCAACGCGACGGCCAGATAGTCCAACATCTCCCTGGTGAGACTCCAGGCGCGTATCAGCTGGCGGAGATCCGTCATAAACGTGGGTCCGCTAGCTATGCCGCGTCCGGGAGGCGGATGCCCGTTCCCGCCTCAGGACCCACGAAAGAACTTCTCGACGTCCTGTAAGCGCCCGTCGCGATCTGCCGTGCTATATAGCGTTGTTGTCGCGATGGAGGTGTGTCCCAGGTAGCCTTGCATGACGTTGAGGGCCATGCCGGCGGCGAGACCGTGTGAGCCGAATGCATGCCGGAAGGCATGCGGGTGAATCCGGCCCATGTCTGCCAATAGTGCCTTCGGAGAGCGCGTATCCGAGGCGGGTCTGGCAGAGCTACACGCAAGCCATGCACGGATCAAAGTCGACTTACGGTCAATCGACCGGTTTGATACGTCGAAAGGCGCCCAGGAGCGCCAGGTCATAGGTGATTTTGAGCAGGCCGCAGGCGACCAGCGGTGCACCGACCCAGCCCAAGGCCAACAGCGCGCCTGCTAGGGTCGGGCCGAGTGCGGAAGCCAGGCTTCTGGGGACCGCGGTCAGGCTTGCGGCCGCCGGTCGCTCCGGCGGCGTGACCACCGCCATCACATAGGCAGTCCGGGTCGGTACGTCCATCTGGGACAGCGCGCTGCGCACGAGCAACAAGGCCAGGGCCGCCACCAGGGAGGGGGAGAAGGCGGCCGCGATCAGGCAGAGGCTGGATGGAATATGGGTAAACACCATCGTGTTCAGCAAGCCGAACTTGCGGGACAGCGGCACGGCAACGAGTTGGGAGCCGGCCGTGAGCATCCCCGCCCAGAAAAAGAACTGGCCAGCGGCGCCAAGGGAAAGACCGAAGCGCTGCATCAACCACAGTGCCAGCAGCGAGTTCACCACCAGCCCGCCGGCAAAGGCGTCGACGCTAAAGAGCAGTGCAAGGCGGGTAATGATCCGGCGAGACGGGCCAAGCGGTACTCGCACCGATGTCGCGTGCGGGTGTGGCTCGGGGATGCGCGCATAGAGGAACCAGAGTGCGACACCCGTCAATGCATAGATCATGAACATCACGCGCATGGCGCTGAGGAACGATATCCCCAACTGCGGGGCAAGCCAGCCCGGCAGCGCTGCCGCCAGCGCGCCGATGGCGGCGGAGAAGGCGCCAGTCAGGCTATAGCGGGCGAATAGCGCAGTGCGAGCATCAGAGGTCGACGAGTCGGCGAGACGAGCCTGCTCCAGCGGCAGGAAAACACTAACGTCACCGGAACTCGGGTTGAGCGTGCCGACGAATGCGACGAGCAACAGTGGCCATAGGGAGGACAGTCCGGCGAAGCCGATGCCGGTTGCGACCATCAATGCAGCCGCCAACACCAGCAGGCGGCGCTGTGGGTAGCGATGGCCGAGGACGCCTACCAGTATCGTCGCCAGTGCTGAGCCGATCAGGGTCGCACTGCTGATCAACCCCACCGCCAGTTGCGCGAAACCGAGCCCCAGCAGGTATGCTGGCAGCAGGACGGCGATGAACCCGTCACAGAAGCCGCGTAACGCGCGGCCGACGAGAAGCGGCAACGCGCCTGCGTGAACGCCTGCCGGCAACACCTGGCGTGCAAGCCAGCCTCGACTGTTGGGTGCAACTGGGTCTTTAAGGGTATGCATCGCGAAGGTGCCGTCTGTGTGATGTGTCATAGCCGGCCGTACTGAAGTGGATCCGGTCAATTCAGGTGGGTTCTCGAGCAATAAATTGCATGAGGGTCTCCCGATCGGCAGCTTGAGCCGTTCTCCTGTGGCCAACTCGCGTCAATTATCTTCGTCATTATCATCGTCGGCACGGGCGGCGAACTGTTTGCCGTCTTCGCCAATGAGAACGGTTTGATTCTCGCTGCCGGTGCCGAGCGTAATCTCATAGCGGATCTTGCCGTTTGCTGTCTGCTTCTCGATCTCGCCGACCGTACGGCCCTGCGCTTGCTTCTCGATTGCCGCTTTGACCGGAGCAGGTACTTGCGCAATATCAATGGGCTGGTGACTGCGCTCACCGAATAGCTCTTCCTTGTTGTCACTTCGTGCTGGCGTTTCCGAATGAGACGGTGTCGAACAAGGTCACGCTATCCGCCTTGGTCCATACGCCGACCCGGCCGGCGCCGCCGATGTGATCGTCCGCGACATCGATATAGCGCTTGCCGTCCAGCGCCACCTGGATGCGGTTGCCCACGAAGTCCACGTGCAGCGTATGCCAGACCCGGGCGGCGACAGGGGCTTCCTGGTACCGGATCGTGTGTCGGCGGCCCCCCGTCGTGTAGTACAGCGAGACGTTGTTTTCCAGTGCGTTTGCCCGCGCGACATAGTAGTTATCGCCGTCCTTCCAACGCCAGACAACGCCGCCAGCTTGATCTTCGCGGCCTGAAACGGGCTTGAACTTCGCCTCCACGAAGCCATCGGCGATAGAGACGTCTTGCTTCACGCACCAGGGGAAATCTCCGGAGCCCGATTGCTTGAGCACGTTGGCGCCGTCCTGCGCGGTCGGGTCTGTCTCGACGGTCCATTTGGGCTTGCCGCGGCCGGTGACACCCGCCACCCATCCCGCCGGCAATGCACCTTGTTGGTCCTGGTTGAACATAAGCGTCTCTCCAGTTGCCGGCATGGCTGTCAGAAGCATCGATACCATGAGCAGGATCGGTTTCACGGAGCACCTCCTGGGCGATGCGGTAACGGAACGATTTACGCCGGCATCTTCGGCGGCCATTGATGCGTTTCCGCCTGGCAATGCTGGCACCAGGCATACAAGGCGTCATACATCACCATGCCGTGCCGGAGCATCTCGTGATCGTCGACGAATACTTGCGAGAGACCCAGCGAGATAGCGTAGAGCCCTGCGGATTGCGGGGTCAGGTCCAGCTTTGACGTGTCCGCGCCCCGCACAATGCCAGCGAGTTGTTGCAAGGCAGGATCGTTCAGATGGTACTTATCCAGGAACGCGTCGAAGCTGCACAGTTCGCCGACATGCGATAGCTCGACGCCGGGGATGTCGTAGGGAACGGCACCCGTCTCGCCAGCGACTTTCACGACGTCGCCGGTGGGCGCGTACAAAAATTCTGGTCCCTTGTCGATAAAGCGGGCGATCAGCCAAGGACAGGCAATCCGGTCAATCTTCGGACGTTCGCGGGTAATCCATTTCATGGCTGACTCCTTACGGTTTGCCGATCGTGGGGTGATTGCCGGCGGCCCACTCCTCGATGCCGCCGGTGAGATACGCTGCTTGGAAGCCTGTGTCTTCTAGCCGGGCGGCACTGTCCTGGCTGACTTGATGACCGTGTACGCAATAGACGATCACCGGTCGGCCGGTGTCGAGCGCGGAGATCCAGCCGTCAATGTTGTCGGGATCGCGCCAGGAGGCGCCTGCGATCATTTGCGCGCTGGCATCAAAGGCCGGCTTGCGTCTGACGTCGACAATCTGAGGTGGGGCAGGACCTTGGATAGCTTCGGCAAGTTCGCGGGGAGAAATGGCTGTGGGCATGATCTGGTATTCGAATTATTTTTGGGCCACGGCGAAGCGCTCGGCTGCCTGGGCCCAATGGATGTTCTGCACGAAGGCATCCGCATAAGCCGCAGCTTTTGCGCCGAAGTCCCTGTGGTAAGAATGCTCATACATGTCAAGCGCCAGGATCGGGGTAGCCCCGGCGAGGGTATGTGCGTGATCTGGCGCCCACTGGTTGACGAGCCGCTTGTCGCGCGGCGAGTAGTTCAGCAGCACCCATCCCGAGCCGCCGCCTAGCGCTTTGCCCATTGCGGTGAATCATGATGGATTCCTTGTTCGTGCGGCTCATGCGTGGAGGAGTGGGTAGGCGACCAGGCCGATTAGTGCAGCGCCGACGACGATGACTGGTTCAGGCAGCTTCTTGAATTTCCAAAGCAACGCGACGGTAACAAGCGCAAGCAAGACCGTGGGCAGATCGATAATTGAGCGTTTGGCCAGGACGATCACGGCGCCCGTGATGGCCCCAACAGCTGCCGCCGTCACGCCATCGACGAAGGCGATGATGCCGGGGCGCTTCCCGTACTTCTTGAAGTAGGGTGCCGGGATCACGGTGAACAGGTAGCAAGGCAGGAAGGTGCCCAGCGCGGCCACGGACGCCCCTGGCAGGCCGGCAACCAGATAGCCGATGAACCCGACCGTGATCACCACGGGGCCCGGCGTGATCATGGCCACTGCCACTGCGTCGACGAACTGCTTGTCGTTCAACCAATGGTGCTCGGTCACTACGCCGCCGTACAGGAACGGCACGATGGCAAGTCCGGACCCGAAGACGAAGGCGCCGGCCTTGGCGAAGAACACGCCGATTTGCGTCAGCAGCGGCCAGTCCACGGTGCTGACGATCCCGCCCACCGAGGGCATTTGCGTCGCCGCGAAGGCATTGAGGCCGCCTTGTCGCAGCCACTTCGGTGGCGCGCGCCAAAACCACACCACGATGCCGGCCGCCAGGAACAGCCAGGCGATCTCGGATTCGGTCACCACGGTCACTGTTGCCAACACCAGGTAGATCACCCACAGCAGCTTGTCCTTGCCCACGCTCTTGTTCGTGAGCTTGTAGGCGCTGATGGCAATGATCCCGATGACCGCGGCACCGACCCCATAGAACACCGACTGCATCCAGGTTAGCCCGCCAAATCGCACGTAGGCCCAACCCAGCGCCACCACCATCAGGAACGACGGGATGACGAACGCAATGCCGACCAAGGTCGCTCCGACGAGGCGATAGTGCACATAGCCGAAATAGATGGCGAGCTGCGCGGCCAGCGGACCGGGAGCCAACTGCGCCAGCGCTAGGCCTTCCTTGTAGTCGGCATCGTTGATCCACTTGCGCGTATCCACCAGGTCCCGGTGCATGTAACCTGCGAGGGCCACGGGGCCGCCGAAGCCCAGCGTACCCAGGCGCAACATATAGAGCACAAGTTGCCAGAGCGTATAGCTCGGCCGTTCGGCCGCCGGGGCCTGCGGAATTTCGGTTTGCTGCAGGTTGCTCATTGATCCTCCTTGAGATGGGTTCGGTGACGGCTAGCGTTTCCGGTTATTCAAAAAGTGGGCATGCAGGGAATCCAGCACCAAGCCGATTTCGGCCAGCAGCGCATCGTCGTCGGCTAGCCGCTCGCGGGCGCCGGCCAGAATCGCCTCGAACCCGCTCGCTTCGGGGACGGTCGGGCCGCCGACATCCAACGCGTGGACCATTCCCGCCAGACGCTGCAATCCAGGGTTCGCGTCAAGGCCAAAGCTCGCTAGCAGCACTTCGAAGGACACCTTCTCGCCGACGTGGGTGAAGGTCGCCCCGTCGTAGTCAAAGCCCAACGCGTCTGCGGGGCAATCGCTGGGGCTTTCGAGCCACAGGAATCGGGCGTGGGGGTCAATAAAGCGCTGGATCAGCCAGGCGCAAGTCACCCGGTCGACCCAAAGATGGCGGCGGGTGGCCCATAGCCGTCCCTGATACTGCGCGGGGTCGCGCCGGGCGATTGCCCCGGAAGCGGGATGCGGTTCTCCCGGCGACAGGATCGTTTCAACGGCGCCCGTGAAATCTCGCCACTGCGCTTCAGCACGCAAGGACGCCTCGTTGGGAAAGAAGTCGACCTTGCGGATCGCTTCAAAAATGCGTCCAAGCCGTCGCAACAAGCGGTTGAGTTCGGCCTCACTTAGTCCGGAAAGGGTCTGGCGGGCTTCCGAGACAGATGCAAGGAGTTCGGCGTATTCGCTCGCTCGGTCGAACAGTGCGCGATATGCGGCAGCGTCGTCATCCTGATGGGGATGCACCGTCAACAGCCAGGCTTGGCCGTCCTGCTGCTGCGTCTCGTCGGCCAGCTCGCGGAACTGTTCCACCTGTTCGGCGCGGGCAGGCAGCAGATAGGCTCCGTCGCGCAAGGCGGCTCCGCCTAACGCCTTGAGGGTGCGCCAAATCCGCATGCGTGCAGTCGCGCCCGATGTGGGAAGGCTGACAATCAGCAGGATCCAGGAGTCTTGGGGTGTGGTCATGGAAGGCAGCATAGGGAGACATCGCACAGGTTTCAATGATGTAGAGATCATTACAAAAGTTCGTGCGATTATGGGATTTCGTCCCAATTGCGATCTCGCGTAGCTAGATCTAGGAAATGCTGCATCACAGCATTTCCACTAAAGGCGGACACCCGGCGTACGACAAGTGCACTGAAGGGCGAGTGTTTGCACCACGCGATTGGACGGCCAGCCGACGGCATTCCGCATGAACACGCACCTCGGACCGTACCGCGCGAGGTCGGGGTTCGGTTACGGTACAGACAGCCGCCAACAAGAAGTGCAACCGCGCCATGCCACTTGACCAGGCACGGGCCACCATGGCAGCTGGAGTTCAGAGTTAAGCGAGCAAAGATTCCGTTGAGTGAGCGAAACCCGTCCTTGGTGAGGGTTCTTTTGCGCCCCCATTCATGCCGATAACTATTCTTGAACTAAACCCCTGACGCGGTAGGGTTGGCCAGCCTTAGCGGAGCGCCGCCGGTCGGGTTACGTGGTCATTGCCGGCACTGCCAGATCGTCTCGCAACGGGCCAGCAGAAAGCTCGGAGAGTCGCTGCTCGGCGTGATGCTGGACGATGGCCAAGGTTTCGATACGGAGAGGTTCGGAACGACGGATACATCCGAATCCCCTATCGGGCGTGGCTCATAGCTCCGAAACCCTGTCCATTTCGCCGGTTGGAAAGATGGGGGACGATGTGCTCATCAGTCGATCTTACTTACTTGGCTCGGTACCGAATACCGGGGATGCTGCGTGGGATCTGCAGCGGCCCCGTGGACATTTAGCAGGCTAGGTCGCTGTCGAGCCAGATGGCTCTAATCGACCCCGAAGAACCGTCCAGCCTCCTGCAGCAGGAGTGGCGGCTATCAGAGTGAGGATTCAACCGGTCGTTCGGGTCTGGTTCATCGCGAAGACCGCTTCCGAAGTGCTGCCGCCATTGCGGCTCTTTATTTTCGGCTCGGCGCGGTAGAACAGGTCCAGAAGCGATCGGGGTGAGTCGGTGAATGCTCAGGCAGCCATTGCGACTGCCTTAGTCGTTCGGCTAGTGGTCTGGCCCGTTCGGCATGCGGGACTGCGGCAACACACGGCGCGGGAAACGCACCCGATACCCACAGAGCGGCGCGTGGTCAGGCAAGAGTCAGGGCCGTACCACTTGTGCCACCCCGCGTCGTCTCAGTTCGAAGCGATCCCGGCCTGTCGGACCACCTCGCGCCAGCGTGGGACCTCCTGGCGGATCGCCGCAGTCATCGCTTCCGGGGTGCCAGGCTCGATCTCCTTACCTACCTGCTCGTAGCTGCTGCGAATGTCGGCGGACTCCATGACCGCGGCCAGTTCCTTGTTCAGCCGGTTGACAATGGGCGTGGGCAAGTCCCGCGGCGCCACCACGCCGATCCAGACCGCGTCAAAGCCCTGCCAGCCGAGATGGCGGTGCGTCGGTATAAGCCGGCCTGGATTCGAGGACTTCCTGGAAACCAAAGTCATAAACGGAGCTTGACGCGGTAATCCGTGGAGTCTCGACATCTGCGGAAGGGGCAATGCCGGGCGTACTCGCGTGACGCCCGGCTCTCGACGCGAGGCCCGTTAGGCGTCGCGTTTTACGGCGGTCAGGCAGTTTCTTCTTCTTCCCGTGCGGCCATCCAATTCAGCAAAACGGTCCTGCCCCACTGAATGTCGTCGCGTATAGCGCCCGATGCCATCTTCGCGTCGTGCTTCGTCAGTCCTTCTAGCACACGGTAGTGCGGATGCTCGTCCAGGCTTTCCCGGCTGGCTTGCAGTTCAGTGTGAAAGACGTGTAGCAGGGGGGCCATGCGTACCCACATGCTCTCGACGACCGAAAACAGGTTCGGCAGACGCGAGGCCGCCAGCAGTTCGAAATGGAATTTGCGGTTCTGGCTTGCTGCTTCGCGCGGGCTGGTTGCCACCGCCTTGATGAACGCTTCATGCGTCTTGCGTAGCCGGGCGATTTCCTGCGGCGTCACCCGAAGTGCGGCCGCTTCCGCGGCAGCGCCTTCGAGGAGGGTGCGCATCAACTGGATCTCGGACACCGTATCCGCATCGAGTTCGGGCACCGTGATTGATATTGCCGCTGTCATCGTCAGGGCTTGTTCGCTGACGAGCCGGAAGATTGCCTCACGCACTGGCGTGCTGCTCGTTCCCAGCGATTGGGCCAGTTCCGCCACGCGCAATCGTTCGCCCGGAACGTACTTGCCACTCATCAGTGCGGACCGGATCTGGTCATAGACGCGTGAAGACAGATTGCTCTTCTCCACGCGCGCTAGTTCTCTCGTGACGTCTTGCCTCGATAGGGGATGTTTAAGGACACATCATATGTCATACGCAATGCCCATCTACACGTCATCCCGGAATCTATCCCATACGGCCGGCTGGCCAGGAAGGCAATTGCCGGTTCCAGGCCGAGTGGCTTACTGGTGGCAACGAGACTCCAACACACCGCAGCCGTGCCCATCTTGGGGGTGGGCACGGCCTCGGCGACGCTACGGAGCGGCGGTCAGAGCCGGATCAGCTGCTTGCCTTGGGCATCCCCTGCCTTGAGGGCAGCCAGTGCCGCGGGCAGCGCAGCGAAATCGTACATGGTGGTCTCCGGCAACTGCAGATTGCCGCCGCGAAGCTGCTCGAACAGCCTGAGGCCGGCGCCCCGCCACTCTTGCCAGTCCTGTGCGGCTGCGAAGGCATGGGCGCTGTTGAGCGCTACCTCATGAAGCGAGATCGCACTAGTGAAGGCGGGCAGTGGTGCCTGCTCCTGGCGGTCCTGGATGCAGACCAGATGCCCGTTGTAGCCGAGTCGAGCGGCCAGCGAGCGGGCATGGTCGCCGCTGACCGTATCGAATGCGGCGTACAGCCTGCGCGTGCCGAGCACGGCCTGTAGCCGGTCGAGCCAGCCCAGCTCGCGGTAGTCAAAGGCGCCGGCCACGCCAAGGGCGGTGAGCCGGGCGTGATGCCTCGTCGAGGCAGCGGCCCAGACCCGCCAGCCGCGCGCGAGCGCCAACTGGACGAGGATCAAGCCAACGCTGCCGCCCGCGCCGCTCACCAGCACGTCGCGCGCCGGCGCGTCGGGCACTTTTTGCAGCGCTTGCCAGGCGGTCAGCCCAGGACAGGGCAGGCTAGCGGCGAGTTCGTCGCTCACGTTTTCGGGCACCGGCAACAGGCATTCGGCGCGCAGGCGGGTGTATTCGGCAAAGCTGCCGTCGCGCGCCAGGTCCTGGTGGTAGGCAAAGCGGGCTCCGACAGGCAGCCGCACGCCGTCTGCCAGCGCTGCGATGCTGCCGAGGCCGTCGACGCCGGGTACGTGGCCTGGGCGCCACGCTGCGTGGCCCCATTCGATCATCTTCCAGTCCACCGGATTCAGGGCGATGATGCGGTTTGCCAGCAGTACTTCGCCAGCCCCGGGCAACTGCATCGCCTTGCGCTGCAGCTTCAAGGCCGAGGGCTCGCCTGTCTCGGACCAGGTCCAGGCAAGGTATTCGCGCGGGGAGGACTGGCGATCGTCGGTAGGTTGATGCATCTGGGGTTCCTCAGGCGGTTTCTGGCTGAGCATTGGCGATGCGCGCGTCGTCGTGAAAGTGCGGCAGTACGTGCGCCGCGATTTCCTCCATGACTTCCTGCACCGGCCGGTGGCTGCGGCGGAAGTGCAGGCCGATATGTCCGGCGCCGGCTTCGCGCATGGCATGGAGCTCGGCAATCAGGCCGTTGCGGCCAACTGCCGCGCCAAAGCGCTGGCGTTGCAGCGGCGCGTTCGCATGGTCCAGCAAGTCAAGATGGATAAAGCTGATGTAAGGCTTCGCGCCGGCCACGCTGCGCCAGAGCACGCTGCGGCGCGTGTGGTCTTCCGGCGTGCCGGGATAGGCAAGCCACCCGTCCATATGCTCACCTACCCAAGAGGGGGTCTGCTGGGCCAGTCCTGCTACCAACAGGGGCAATGGCTTATGAAGGCGCGGCAATACCTTGACGCCAGCGGGCAACTCGGCCGCGCCCACGTCGCGCAACAGTGCTACCTGGTTGCGGAAGGCCTCGCCGCGGTGTTCGAAGTCGCGGCCGAAGACCGGGTATTCGATGGGGCGATCGCCGCTGGCCACCCCGAGCAGTAGCCTGCCGTTGCTGAGATGATTTACTGTGGCGGAGGATTTCAGTGTCAGCACCGGTTCGCGCAGCGGCAGCACCACCGCGGCCGTGCCGAGCAGGATGCGCTCGGTCACGCCCGCCAGGTAGCCCAGGTAGCTGAAGGTTTCGAAGACCTGCGCGGCGTCCCCGAACTGCGGGTCATAGAGCGGTACGTCCCGCACCCACAGTGCGCGAAAACCGAGTTGATCTGCCAACCTGGCCAACTCGCCGTGCCGGGCCAGGTCCGGCTCTCCGGGCAGGCGGCCGGCCTGGCGGCGCGCAAGGTCGCCGGCAGGCGACCAGTCATTGTCCAGCGGCAATTCGACGCCGACGCTGAAGCCTCCGGCGGTCAGTTTTTCCAATGCGGATGGCATGGCGATTCCTTGTGTGCCGGTCTATGCGGCGGCCTTGGTTTCGAGCGAGGCGGCGGTGTAGTGGGGGTAGTCTGTATAGCCGGCAGCAGCACCCCCGAAATACTTGGAGCGGTCGCCCACACTGAGCGGCAGCTTGTGCTGCAGGCGGTAGGGCAGATCCGGGTTGGCAACAAACGCGCGGCCGAAGCCGATCAGGTCCGCCCAGCCATTGGTCAGCGCTTGCTCGGCACGCGCCAGGGTGTAGTTGCCGGAATAGATCAGCGTGCCCGGATAGATGGCGCGCAACGCTTCCTTGAACGCCGCCGGCATCACCGGGGCATCTTCCCAGTCCGCCTCGGCGATATGAATATAGCCAACACCGATCTGCCCGAGCGCATGCGCAGCGGCAAGGTAGGTGGCTTCCGGCGTGTCGTCGACCGCGCCTTGCAGGGTGGTCAACGGCGCCAGCCGCACACCGATGCGTTCCTTTCCAACCACGTCGGTCACGGCCTGGGCCACTTCCTTGAGGAAGCGCAGCCGATTGGACAGCGAACCGCCATATTCGTCATCACGGGCATTGGCTTGCGAATCGATGAACTGGTTGATCAGGTAACCATTGGCGCCATGTAGTTCAACGCCGTCGAAGCCAGCCTCCAGCGCGTTTCGCGCGGCGCTGGCATAGTCCGCGATGATGCCCCGGATTTCGTCGACAGCAAGCGCGCGCGGCGTGGAATGCTGGATCATCTCGCCGACGCCGGCTTGCGGGCCGCGTCCCTCCGGATCGACGAATACCTTGACGCCATCCGCGACCAGCGCCGATGACGAAACCGGCGCGGCATTGTCCGGCTGCAGTGACGTGTGCGAAACCCGGCCCACATGCCAGAGCTGCGCGAACATTCTGCCGCCGGCGGCATGCACCGTGTCTGTGACCTTGCGCCAGCCGCGCACCTGCTCCGTGCTGTAGATGCCGGGGGTCCAGGCATAGCCCTGGCCTTGCCTGCTGATCTGCGTGCCTTCGGAAATGATCAAGCCTGCGCTAGCGCGCTGGCTGTAGTACTCGGCCATGAGGTCGGTGGCGATGTCGCCGACGCCAGCCCGCGAGCGGGTCATAGGAGGCATGACGATGCGGTTGGGCATCTCGATGTTGCCGAGGCGGTAGGGAGTGAAAAGCATGGTTCTCTCGCACGTAGGAAGGGTTAGGCTGAAAGCCGCCACGAGGAGCCGGCCAGCATGAAGACCCTTGGGGTTGCTCCGGCCGCGTTGCCGGCAAGATGTGGCGATTATCGGGAGAACCCGGGTTCCGAAAAAACCCCGCCGCGGGCAAATGATTCTTGCGCCCAGGTCAAGGATATGTCGATGTGCGCCCTGCGCTGGAGAACAACGGAGCGCGGGAGAACGGCTAGGAAACTGGCGGCTTTGGATGCGCCTCCGCGGGCAAGGGCCGCCGGGCATTGTTGCCTCGGATTTGGGATCAACTCTATCGAAACGTCCGTTTCACCGAGGAGGTAAAACGGTGGATCGCTTTCGACACGATGCGGACCATGAACATCATGGGCATGTATCGCTGGGTATCGAATCACCGTCGGGGAGAGTGGTAAGGCCGCGTCGACCACGGCACGTTTCGGGGCTGAGGCGCTGGTTCCTGGGCGTGTTGGCGATCGCGCCGGCGCTAGCCGCAGTGACCACGAGGACCGATCGCGAGCCGCTGGTGCGGTGCTAATCTGCCCGGTGAATAGATCGTTCGCTCATCGGCCAAAGTCGCCACTTCCGACCGGTAGCGTCCAGGACGACCCTCCAAATCACCCGGCCCCTAGGCGACCTTGCGGCAATTGCTGTCGCCACACGTCTTCCCCATTGTGGGGATGCCATCCGGAAGACTTCCGGCTCGGCGCGATGTACTATCAGTTCAAGGCAACGTGCCTCAGCCCTCACGAGGGTGGTGAGATCCCTAGCCACGATTCCGCTCATCAACTGCCTCAAGCAAGAAATCCAGGAACGTGCGCACCTTTGCCGACAGATTTCGGCTGCTGGGATAGACGGCTGAAACTGCCTGGGACGGTGGACGTACGTCCGCCAGTACCTCGACCAGGCGACCACTACGAAGATCATCATCAACCGTGAAATCGAGCAATTGCGCGATACCGGCATCGCTGAGTACGGCAGCCAGCGTGCCCAGCGGGTGATCAAAGGTCATGCTCGAGCGAATGGCGACTTCGCTTTTGGAATTCCCCTCTGCAGAAAAAGTCCAAGGCAGGACGCGTCCGCTATCGGGCATAAGCAACCCCAGGCAATTATGCTGGCGCAAATCATCGGGGCTGCGGGGGACATCATGCTGGCGCAGGTACGCTGGCGTGGCAACGACACGAAACTGTGCCTCATGCAAGCGGCGCACAACTAGCCGTGAGTCTGCTATCTGCCCCAGCCGGATAGCCATATCAAAGTCCTGTTTCACAAAATTAGCCAACGAATTGCTAAGAGAGACTTCGATCCTCACTTGCCCCATGTAGCGCTCGACGTACCGCGGGATCAGTGGGATGACGCGCTTGATGCCGTAACTGTAAGGCAGGCTTATGCGCAGCACTCCGCGAGGCCTGCTATGGCAGGTAAGCGCCTGCTCTACCTCTTGGATGCTTTCCAGCGCCTGGTGGCAGGTCTTGTAGTAAGCAAGTCCGTCGTCCGTCAGGCGGATGGCGCGGGTTGTGCGCTGAAACAGCTTGAGCCCCAACCTGTTCTCCAAGCGCCGCACAGCCTTACTAATCGCGGACGGTGTGGTCCCCAGGGAGGCCGCCGCCGCGGTGAAACTCTGCGCTTTCGCCGCGGCGCAGAACAGTTCCACTGTATTCAGTCTGCTTGTGCCCAGATCTTTCATGACGTGTGTCCCCGAAAGGAAGTATCGCGGCATCATCCCTTGCCGCGCGGAGCTTGGCCAACGTGATATGGCCGACTCGCAATGCTGCATGTTCAAGAATTTGTGCCGCCGTGGCACAAATGAAATGCCGCCAGATGACTTCTTGTTGGTAGGGACTACTCGTAGAGTATGAAGTCATCAGGATCGTAACTATATGGAGTCTAGGGATGAACAAAATCCAATTTTTTCCTGCGTCACCGAGACTGCACTTGGGCGTAATCGTAGGGCGCGCACTGCTGGGCGCGCTGTTTGTCGTATCTGGCTTGTTGAAAATCGGACATTTTGCCAGCGTTTCGGCAATGCTCACAACCTTAGGGCTGCCATTCGTGCAGTGCGTCACCGTCCTTGTCATTGCCGTCGAAGTTGGTGTAGGGCTGGCATTGGCGCTAGGTTGGAAAACGCGGTTGGCCGCTGCGGTACTGGCGCTGTTTGTGGTTCCGGCCACGCTTACCTTCCATAGCTTCTGGCTCGCTGACTCTGCCAACTACAGTAACCAGCTGAATCATTTCCTCAAGAATAGCGCCCTGTTCGGCGCATTGCTGATGCTCGCATGCACCGATGCAATCCCACGCCTCAGGCGGGCTGCCGACTAGGCAAAGTCGAGAGTCCGTGGCGAACCTTCGGTCAGGATCTGAGTCGGGTTGCCATCAATATCCAACAATGCCCCAACAGGAGGTACCTGCGATGCTTAAACCGCAGCCCACTATAGACGTTTCGGCGGTCGTGGACACAAGCCGCCTCAGCACCTTCCAGATCTGGATCCTGCTGCTGACTGGCCTGACAGTCATCATCGATGGGTTCGACGTGCAATCCATGGGCTTCGTCGCGCCCGCCATCATCCAGGCCTGGGGTGTGGACAAGGCTGCGCTCGGCCCGGTATTCGGCGCCGGCTTGCTGGGCATGCTTCTGGGTTCGCTGGCCTTCAGTGTCGTTGCCGACAAGGTGGGGCGCCGCCCGGTCTTGATCTGGGCTACGCTTGCCTTTGCGCTGTGCATGCTCGCCACTTCTCAGGCGACCACCATTACGCAACTGCTGGGGCTGAGGTTTGCTACGGGCGTGGGCCTGGGCGCCATCATGCCCAACGCCATGGCGCTGGCGAGCGAGTTCAGCCCCAAGCGCAAGCGCGTGACGCTGATGATGCTGGTGTCTTGCGGTTTCACTGTCGGTGCGGTGCTGGGTGGTCTGATCTCGGCCGTGCTCATTCCGGCCTGGGGCTGGCAGTCCGTTTTCATCGTGGGTGGCATGGTGCCGATGGTGCTTGCGATCTTGATGTTTCTGCAGATGCCTGAGTCCATGCAGTTCTTGGTGGTGCGCAGCGTGCGGCTCGATCGGGTAGCGGCGTGCCTGCGCCGCATCGACCCGTCCCTGGCGGTCACGCCGGATACGCGCTTGGTCGTGCACGACGCTCGCCAGGGTGGCGTACCCGTGCTGGAGCTGTTTCGCGGCGGCCGCGCCAGGACGACCTTGCTCCTTTGGGCAGTCAATTTCATGAACCTGCTCAATCTATACTTTCTCTCCAACTGGCTACCCACGATCGTCAAGAGCGCCGGGCTCCCGACTTCGACGGCGGTGCTGGTAGGCACGACGCTGCAGATAGGTGGGGTGGTCGGAACGCTAGCGATGGGGCCGGCGATTGACCGCATCGGCTTCTTCAAAGTACTCGTGCCGGCCTTCCTGTTGGCAGCGGTCACAATTGCAACTATCGGTCAGTCTGGTCTACCGCCGGCATTGCTGTTTCTCGTTGTCGGCATCACTGGGATCTGCATCATTGGCGGTCAGCCTGCGGTAAATGCCCTGGCTGCCACTTACTATCCGACCGCGTTGCGCTCCACTGGCGTGGGCTGGAGCCTGGGAGTGGGACGAGTCGGCTCCATTGTGGGGCCGGTGGTCGGAGGCGAACTGATCCGGCTGAACTGGTCTAATGCCGACCTATTCCTCGCTGTGGCTGTGCCGGCCGCGATCTCCGCGCTGATGCTGTTGCTGATGGCGAGGCGTCCCCACTTGGCGATCAACGCAAGCGCGGCGCAATGACGGCGTTGTGTAGGCAGCCCGTGCAGTCTTCCAACGAGCGATTGCCGTACGGTCGCGCACCTGCTATTGATGCTCGGCTCATGCTGCTGTCCGGGCCAACTCCCGGCTGGCGTTCTTTGACGGCCCCTCCAGCGAATCCGGCACCTGCGATCCGCGACAGAGGGAAACCATCTACCCCGGAGGTGTCAAAAAGCCAGGTGAATGACTGCTCGCTGCTGACCAGAGTGACGGTTTCGCCGAGTGCGACAATGATACAGGGAGGGTTGGCATCCAGGCGGACGAAGCGGTCAGCCGATTCGCTGGAAGCAGCTCCTCCTGGGGGATGGAGTGGATCAGCCCAAACCGGGAAGAGGAGATATAGCCGAAGGGGAAATGCGAAAGCCAGGGCGGCGATCTTCGACATGAGGAATTCCAGTGGAATTGCTACGTGAGCGGAAACGGTGCGGCGTATCGAGAACCATAGATCACTGGACTCAACGCCACGCTGTCGTCCGCCTTACGGAATTGTCATTCAGCGCTCATCTGATTTCGGTTAAAAATGACGTCCGGAACTGGGTTTCCTGCTCAAGGGACATCAAATGAAAATTCTGATCGTCGAAGACGAGGCCAAGACAGCAGACTACTTGCGCATAGGTTTGACCGAGAGCGGATGTGTGGTCGATGTGGCAAGCAATGGCATCGATGGGAGACATCTGGCTGTACAGAACGACTACGACGCGATTGTGCTTGATGTCATGCTGCCCGGTATCGATGGATTTGCCGTACTGGAAGCGCTCAGGGCCAGCCGACAGACACCTGTGATCATGCTGACCGCCCGTGACAGGATCGAAGACCGCGTGAAAGGTCTGCAGGCGGGCGCTGATGACTACTTAATCAAACCCTTCTCATTCCTCGAACTGCAGGCACGATTGCATGTGTTGATCCGACGCGGAAAGCCGCAGGAAATGGTGCATCTTCAAATTGCCGACCTCCACGTGGATATGTTGGCACGCAAGGCTTATCGCGGCAATGTGAGGCTGGAGCTGACCGCCAAGGAGTTCAATCTGTTGACCACGCTGGCGAGGCGTAAGGGAAAAATACTGTCAAAGACGGAGCTGGCGGAACTCGTGTGGGATATGAACTTCGACAGCAACACCAACGTGGTCGAAGTTGCGATCAAGCGGCTGCGGGACAAGATCGATGGGCCGTATGATAACAAGCTGCTACACACCATTCGTGGTATGGGCTACGTTCTAGAGTCCCGGATCAATGATGTGACGCAATGATACGCTCGATTGCATTCCGGCTCTCGTTACTATTCGGGCTGGTCGGCCTTATAGTGTTCGCGCTTTCAGGCATCGCACTATATCAAGGACTCCGTCATACGCTCGATCAGCAATTGGACAACGACCTGCGCGCGAAACTGGAGGTGGTCCAGAACCTCGTGGAGAAGGTGCCGTCGGTCGAGCGGTGGGGTGAGTTACGCGACGCATTGACCATGTTGACCACCACGGACGGAAACACTCGCTTCTGGATCTCCTGTATGGATCCCTCCCTGAATTACGGAAAGAATTTTCCGTCCGCGCTTCATCCGCCAGGGGACAGCCGCATCAAGCAATTGGTGCTCGATGATCCGCAGCACCCGCTGAGAACCCTAGGGAAAATGCTAAAACCTCTGGCGGACCATCCGGAGATCCATCTTGTTGTAGGAGTAAGCACAACGCAGATCGCGGAAACGATGCGAGCTTTCGCAGTCGGACTGACCATAATCTGCTTGTGTGGCATCGTACTCGTCAGCGGACTCGGCTACTGGGTGGCACGCGTTGGACTGCATCCGGTAGCGCAACTATCCGCTTGCGCGCAGTCACTCAGCCCGAGCAATCGGGCTCAACGTCTGCACCTTGTTCCGGCAGTTAGTGAGCTGACCCCTTTGGTATCATCGTTCAATGGCGCGCTAGACCGGCTTGAATCTGCCTATGCGCAGCTAGAAGGCTTCAGCGCCGACGTAGCGCATGAACTGCGAACGCCGATAGGAAATATGCTTGGAGCCACGCAGGTGATGCTCACTCGCGAACGCAGCGCGGCGGATCTGCGCAATGTATTGCAGTCAAATCTCGAGGAGCTCGAACGTCTCGGAGCCATCGTCAATGACATGCTATTTTTGGCCCGAGCCGACCAGGGAGAGGCTGCACAAACATTGAGGCAGACCAGGCTCTCCGACGAAGTGAAGAAAACGGTTGAATTCCTGGCGCCATTGATTGACGAAAGGGCTCTGACGGTCCAAACAGAGGGAGACGCAGAAACACTTGTGGACCGGGCGTTGTTCCGGCGAGCGATAACCAACTTGCTGCACAATGCCATACAGTACTCGTCCCCTAGTTCGAATGTGCGCGTAACAATGCGGGTGTGCCACGAAGGCGCTGAAGTTGCGGTGTCAAATGTTGGCGCCCAAATTGCATCGGAACACCTGAATCGTTTGTTCGACCGTTTCTATCGCATTGATTCATCACGCGCGCGAGGCTCGGACAGCCACGGCCTCGGCCTGGCGATCGTGAAGGCCATAGCACGCATGCATGGTGGCACCGTTTTCGCTAGCAGTAGCGAAGGCATAAACACCTTCGGTATGAGAATTCAAGGCAGTATGTTCGAGGGCCTTCAGAATCGCCAACGCCCCCGACCTGTCGGCGATGTCCGCAGGAGTCAGGTTCACCATTAGCAGCCGGCCATTCCTGCCCGCGGCAATATGCCACCTGCGCTAGACCAGCATCTTTCCCGCTTCCGGGTCGCACTCTTTCGTCAATGGCGCTTTCACGGATCGGCTATCCTGTTCCATATCCGAACCTGTGTACAGGTCTACGGCGAATTATCAAACGGGCCCTGATGTGCGCGCGGCGGCAGCAGTGGAGACACGCGACCCATGCAGCTTGGCGATGCGAACGCGATGGCATCCCTGTCTGTCAGTTGTCGCAAGCATTGTCCTGCAAGGCGAGGTCGCCTTCCCTGCATACCAGTCCGCGCGGTAACGGGTGCGCGTTGGCAGGATCGTGCAGTACCGGCCCGGAAGCCGGTGTCATGGCAGTGTCGCACTTGCCACCGGACCACTCTCCCTGAGCCCTCCTCCTAGGGCGCGATACAGGTCGATGGCATTGGCTAGGCGAAGCTGGCGCGCCTGTATTAGCGCCTGCTCCGCGGCAAGGAGCTGGCGCTGCGCATCCAGCGATTCCATTTGACCGCCCACGCCATTGCGCCATCGCTGGCTGACAAGCCGGTACCGCGCAGCCTCGGCGTCACGCACCTGCACCTGGCCCGCCACCGTCTCCTGCAAGGTGGCGAGCGCCGATAGCGCATCGGCCACTTCGCGGAACGCCACTTGGATGGTGCGCTCATAGTTGGTGGCCTGAATGCGCAGGCGAACCTCGGCCAGATTGAGATTCGCACGGTTGCGGCCTAAATCGAAGACCGGCAGCACGAGTTGCGGCGCGAATGACCAGGTAGCGGTGTCGGACCCGAAGAGGCTGGCGAGGGTAGGGCTGATGCTGCCCGCCGTCGTGGTCAGCGTGATGCGCGGGAAAAATGCCGCGCGCGCCGCCCCTATAACGGCATTGGCGGACTGCAACTGTTGTTCGGCCTGGCGGATGTCGGGTCGCCGAACCAGCAGGTCCGATGGCAATCCGGCCGGAATGTCGGCGATCACGCTGCTTTCCGACAGCGCGAGCGGCGCGGGTAGCCCTCCCAGTGCGGCCAACGGGGTTCCGATCAGCACTTCCAGCGCATTCTGCGCCTGCGCGCGAAGGCGGCCCAGCTCGGCCACGGCCACACGGGCCTGGGCGACCAGGGATTCGTTATCCTGCAGGTCCAGCGCCGCAGCCATGCCGGCGTCGTATCGCTGCCGGGTGAGCGCATAGGCGCGGTTGCGCGCGTCGAGCGTGGAGCGTGCGATGGCATACTGCTCGGCGTACGAGCGCTCCGCGAGATAGGCCTTGGCTACTTCCGCCACAAGAGAAAGCTGCGCGGCGCGACGTGCTTCTTCGGTGGAGAGGTACTGTGCGAGTGCCGCATCGGATAGGCTTCGCACGCGGCCGAAGAAATCCAGTTCGTAAGCGGTGACAGCACCACCGGCTTGGTAGGACTGTCGGATCTCGCCTTGACTATTGAGCGATTGCGCGGTGGATGTCCGCTGGCGCGTGAAACCCGCCGTCGCATCGAGCCGCGGCAGCAAGTCGGCGCGCTGCACGCGATAGAGGGCGCGCGCTTCGTCGATCCGGAGCGCGGCCACGCGCAGATCGCGATTGTTCTCCAGCGCGGCGGCAATCACGCCTTGTAAGCGCAGGTCGCGGAAGAATTCGCGCCAGCCGATGTCGCTGGCGCTGCGCGATGTGGCCGGGGCTGGCTTGGCAAAGCCTTCAGGCGCATCAGGGTAGGCGGGGGCCACTGGCGATGCAGGGCGTTCATAGGGGGGCGCAAGCGTGCAGCCGGTTATAAGGAAGCCGGTCAGCAGCGCGGACAGTCTCGGGATCATTTCAGGGTTCGGACGTGCGGTGGGCGCTGCCGCAGTTCGGCGGGGTCGTCGGGTCTGCATGGCGTCGCCCTATTCCGTGGCAGCCGCCGGCTGCTGCAATTGCACGGGTCTCCTGCGGTAACGCGAGAGCCTGTCAAGTCCCAGGTAGACCACTGGAGTGGTGAAGAGCGTGAGCATCTGGCTCAACAGCAAGCCGCCGACCACGGCCACGCCGAGGGGCTGCCGTAGCTCCGCGCCGGTACCGAAGCCGAGCATCAGCGGTACGGCGCCTAGCAGAGCTGCCAGCGTGGTCATCATGATAGGACGGAAGCGCGTGAGCGCGGCCTCATAGATGGCCTGTCCAGGACTGATGTCGCGCGCGCGCCGCGCTTCGAGCGCGAAATCGATTAATAGGATGCCGTTCTTCTTGACGATGCCGATCAGCAGGATTACGCCGATCAGCGCCATGATCGAGAAGTCAAAGCCGCCGAGCCACAGGAAGGCGAGAGCGCCAATGGCGGCCGACGGCAACGTGGACAGGATGGTGAGCGGATGGACCAGGCTCTCGTACAGCACACCGAGGATGATGTATACGGCGAGCAGCGCAGCCAGGATCAGGCTCGGCTGACCAGCCAGCGCCTCCTGGAATGCCTGGGCCGAGCCGAGGAATGTGCCTTGGATGGAGGCGGGCATGCCGATGCGTCGGCGTATCTCATCGATCCGCGCCACGGCGTCGCCGAGCGGCGCGCGCGCAGCCAGGTTGAACGATATGTTGACGGCGGGCAACAAGCCGTGGTGCAGGATCGAAACCGGCCCGGCACCTGGCGCGGCGATGGTGACGATGGCTGAGAGCGGCACCATGTCACCGGAAATCGGCGAGCGCAGCCGGAGCGATTGAAGCGTCTCGATATCGCCTCGACCGTCGCCGTCCACTTCCAGCACCACCTTGTACTGGTTGGTATCGGTCTGGAATTCATTGATCTGGCGCTGGCCGAAGGCGTTATATAGCGCGTCGTCTACATCGCCTGCGGTGAGACCCAGGCGGGCGGCAGCTGCGCGATCGATTTGCAGGCGAATGACGTTGGCGCCGAGCTGCAGGTCGCTGGACAAGTCGCGGTAGAGCGGATCCTTCTGTAGTTCAGCGGCCAGGCGCTGCGACCAAGTGTACAGATTGCCCGTGTCGTTCGCCTTCAGCACATATTGATATTGGGCGCGCGGCTGGCCCGCGCCGATGTTGATGTCCTGCGCTGCGCGCAGATAAAGCTGGATGCCGGGTATTGCCGCCAGCTTGGGGCGCAGCCGGTCGATTAGGGCACTGGCTGAAACATCGCGGTTCGAGCGGTCCTTGAGCACTATCCAGAAGCGCCCGTTGGCCAGTGTCTGGCTGCCACCGGTCATACCAACTGACTGGGTGATCGTGAGCACGGCAGGATCGGCGCGGATGATGTCAGTCAGCGCACGGTGCTTCTCGAGCATGGCCGTGTATGGGACATCGGCGGCCGCCTGGGAGGTGCCTACGATAAAGGCTGTGTCCTGCAGAGGAAAGAAGCCCTTTGGCATCAGCACGAAGCCGGCTGCACTGAGGCATACAGTGATGCCGAACACGCTTAGCATAAGGCCCTGTCGCCGCAGGCACCAGCGCAGTCCGACGGCGTATCGCTGCACGAGCCATGCGGACAGCCGGGATTGCTTGAAATCAACGCCATGCGCACCCCGGCGCATGGCCACGGCAGCCAGCGATGGCGCCAGCGTCAGAGAAATGACCACGGAGATCAGGATGGCCACGGCAGAGGTCAGCGCGAACTCGCGGAACAGCCTGCCGACCACGCCAGACATGAACAGGAGCGGGATGAACACGGCCACCAGCGACAGGCCGATTGATAAAACGGTCGAACCGACCTCTTCCACGCCGCGCAGCGCGGCTTGTCGCATGCTCAGCCCGGTTTCCTGATAACGATGAATGTTCTCGATCACGACGATGGCGTCATCGACGATGAAGCCAACCGCCACCACCACAGCGACGAGCGTCAGGTTGTTCAGGCTGAAACCCATCAGGTACATGGCCGCGAAGGTGGCCGCCAGGGACACTACTAGCACCGCCGCGACGACCAGTGTGGCAGACCACTGGCGTAGGAACAGCGCCATCACACCGATCACCAATGCGATGGTTATCACTAGCGTCAACTCGACCTCGTGCAGGGAGGCGCGAATCGTGCGGGTGCGGTCGTTGGTGATCTCTACCTGAATGGCTGCGGGCAGCGCTTCGCGCAGGGCAGGAAGCGCGCGTGCGATGCGGTCATATGTCCCGACGATGTTGGCGCCGGGCTGGCGCATGATCGACAGGGCGACACCTGGCCGGCCGTTAGGAAATGCGTTCACATAGGCATCCTCTGGGCCCAGCGCGACCTGTGCCACATCCTTCAGGAATACCGGGCTGCCCCCCCGCCAGGCAACCACGAGGTCGCCGTAGGCGCCTGGCTCGAGCAACTGGCCGTTGGTGTCGAGCGTGCTCACGCGCGTGTCGCCATATAGCGCGCCTTTCGGCGCATTGCGGCTGGCGGCGCGAATGGCGGTGCGGATGTCCGCCAGCGTCAGGCCCACGCCCGCGAGCGCCACGGGCGACGCCTGCACGCGAATGGCCGGTCTGCGCAGGCCGGTGGTAGTGATCAGGCCCACGCCGGGCAATTGGCCGATCTCGCGCACCAGAACACGCTCTGCATAGTCGCTGACCTCGGTCAGCGAGAGCGAATCGGAATGCACGCCAATGATCGCGACTGGGCTGTCGGCTGGGTTGACCTTGCGCCAGGTCGGCATGGACGGCATGTCAGGCGGCAACCTGCTGCTGGCCCGGTTGATCGCCGCCTGTACCTCCTGCACGGCGCTGTCGAGCCGTGTATCCAGCGTGAACTGGAGGACGATGCTAGCTGAGCCCAATGCGCTGGTTGACGTCATCTCCGCGATGCCCGGGATCGCACTAAACTGGACCTCAAGCGGTGTGGCGACTGACGACGCTATGGTGTCGGGACTTGCTCCAGGCAGTAGCGCGTTGACCTGGATGGTTGGCACTTCGGCCTCAGGAAGCGGTGCGACGGGCAACTGGAAGTAGCTGACTACGCCCAGCAGGACCAACGCCATGGCGAGCAGGACGGTGCCGATCGGGTGATCGACGAACCAGCGATAGAGGGGGGCTCGTTCTGTCACGTCAGATTCTCGCCTTCGTGGTGGCAGGCGGAACGGTCACGCGTACGCCAGGGCGCAGGCGCGACTGTCCGTCGGATATCAGCTGGTCGCCGGCGGTCACGCCATCGATCACGACTTGCTGCCGGTCCTGGTAGAGGACGTTGACGGGTATGATTTCCACTGTGCTGTCCGGCTTCAGGCGGAACACATACGGTTTGTCCTGCTCGCCATAGCGGAGCACCGCAGGCGTGGAAACCAGCGCGTCGTGCAGCAGCCCTGTCTGTAGACGCACAGTGACAAACTGGCCGGGCCAGAGCTGACCAGCACTGTTATCGAACTCCGCCTTGACACGTACCGCGCCATTGCTTGTACCCACGCGGCTGTCGATCACCAGCAGTCGTCCCTGCGCCACGGACGTTCCAGCCTCGCGAGATATCGCTTGCACAGCGGCCGGCGTGCCGGCGCGAATCAGGCTCTGTAATACTGGCAGCGCCGACTGCGGCATGGCGAACTCCACCGTTATCGGTGCGATCTGCGTCACTGTAAACAGCCCCTCGGTGTCATTCATACGGACCAGATTGCCTTCGTCGACATTGCGCAGACCGACCCGCCCAGAAATGGGCGAGCGTATCCGCGTATAAGACAGCCGCACTTCCTCGGCGGCGATCGCGGCGCGGTTGCCTTGCGCGGTCGCGCGTAGCTGTTCCACCAAGGCTACTTGCCGGTCGAGTGTCTGGCGCGGGATCGCGTTCTCGCCTATCAAGGTCTTGTAGCGCTTCAGATCCAGTTCGGCTATCCGCAGTTGAGCCAGGGTCAGCTCCAGCGTGGCGCGGGCCTGGTTGAGTGCCGCCTGGACGGGGCGGTCGTCCAGGGACGCTAGCAATTCTCCCTTCGTGACTTGCTGGCCTTCAACCACATAAAGGCGTGTGAGATGGCCATCGATCTGCGCCCGCACCACGACGTCGCGCAACGAACGCACTGTGCCGACGCTTTCCGCTTGGCGTGGCACATCCCGCGCCTCCACGCGTGAAAGCAGTACCGGAACGGGCGGGGGCGGCGCTGCGGGGGCGGGCGAATGGCTCGACTGGCTGCGCTGGAGCAGGCCCAGTGTGCCGAGCAGGATCAGTGCGAGGGCAGAACTGGCCAGAGCCGCGCGTCGCGAGCGGGTGGAGAGGGGCGGCAATTGCATTTCGGGTAGGCCATTGCGGGCCATGAATCATTGGCAAGGAATTTATAGCGGAAGATCGCTGGCGCCACGCTGACGCCACGCTGACAGTTGTGTTGGGCAGTACGCTCGCGCGCAATCGCGATGTCGCCGGCCGCGCATGAAATGGCATTCACCGGCCTGACAAATGTTGGCGTCAGGCTACCACGACCACGCGGCTCGCTATGACCGAAGACGGGGCGGCTTCCGTCATTCGTCAGGCTAGTTGTGAGTGGCCGGGGCTGTCCACCTGAAGCCGCTCCTGCTCGACCAAGGGATGAAGGCCGAGAACGTTGCCTGGGTAGCGGGCGTTGCGGGCGGCCTTGTCGGTGCCGTCGCCAGCATGATCGGCGGCTATGTCACCAAGCGGTATGGGGTACGCGCAACACTGCCTGCCGGCGCGTTGCTCAATCTGGCGGTGGTAGTGGCTTTGGCGGCTGCGGTCGCCGGCCACGCTCCGCACTCGGTGTTGATTGCCGCCCCCCTGTCGATTGCCGTGGCGATGGGGGCCGCCGCCGGCCTGTTGTTCGGCCTGATGACGTACCACACCCGCCCCGGCATGACCGCCCTGGACTATGGCATTCAGTCCAGTCTGTTCGCCTTGACGCGGATGGTGATGCCCATGCTGGCGGGCTTGCTTCTGGACTGGCTTGGGTACCTGGGAATGCTGGCTGGCATTATCGCCGGTCTGTTGGGGGTACTCATGCTCACCCTGCAATATCTCAGGGCCGCGCCGCTCGGCAGGCCAAATGTCGGGTCGCTCGGATAGCTCGTCGCCTCCGGCTCCATGGGCATCTTGACGTCAGCATAGGACTAGGCATGAAACATACCGATCAACAGAACATAGAACGAACTGGCGCCCCGGATGGGTGGGGAACCAGCGACCAATGATTGCTTGGGGTGGGCTTCATTCTGATCGCCTTGAACCTGCGAATCATCTGGCCCCTTGCTCAAGCGCCTGGATATCGATCTAACCATCACGCTGCTCGTCACCACCTTGCCTGCTTTGCTGCTGGGACTGTTTTCCGTCATCGGCTTGAAGCTGCGACACCGGCTGGGCGAAGAGCGGGCGATGCTGGTGGCGCTGGTGTTCTTGAGTGCCGGATGCGCGCTGCAAATCGCCAGTGCTTGCCCCCCCAAGCTCATCTGGCCGGCTTCCGCGGCATCCTGCATGCCGACGCGTATGCGGGCTTCAACGCCACTTTTACGGATGGCAGCTACAACGCTCGGCCTGAGGCACTACCGAAATCCTAGCGCCCCTTCACCACAGGGATGCCGATTCGCTTACTGCCAAGGGGCAGTGACTGGCCCATAATTCATTCCATCTGCCGCAACGGCACTATGTTTCCAGGGCCGAGGCGATGGCTTTCGTCCATACGCCAATGGCAAAGGCGCCGGGGTCCACATGCCCGAGTGCTCGTTCTCCGATGTAGGACGAGCGGCCTTTCAGCGGCATCATGTTGCGCGTCGCTTCCGCGCCACCCAAGGCTGCATTCACTACCTGAGCTGCGGCATGCAATGCGCTCTGACCTGCCTCCTGCGAGCGCAACGCGAGGGCCGCAGGCAGCAGGGCATCGAGCATCGTTCTGTCACCGGCTCCAGCGCCGCCCAGCCTGACCATGCCGTCGCAGCCTGCTTGCAGCGCTTCGGCCCAGGCGGATATCGAGGTGAGGCTTGTGCTGGTCGAAAGGGCAGCGCCGGCACGCAGGACAAATACCGCGTACAACGGGCCGGAAGTTCCCCCCAGGACCCGACGCAGGATGCCCGATATCTGCTGCAGGGCAATGGCCGGCCGATCCAAAGCGAGGGTATCGAGTGCGTCGTCGATCGCGCGTGCGCCTCGGGCGAGACTGATGCCGATGTCGCCATCCCCGACAACAGAGTCCAGCTCGGTCAGGATCTCCTCGTTTCGCTGCAGGGCTTGTGTGACGGACTGCAGGACACGCCTGAACACCTGGGCGTTGGCCGCAGGCCACGCAGCACCCTGGGTTGCGCTTTGTTCCGCCGCCTTATCACAAGACTGCCTGGAAATTCCAACTGCGGGAACGGTCATGCCGTGCCAGGCGGTGGCGCCGGCGGGGGCATTGAGGCGCGCCAGAATCGCATCGTCGACCCGCATGAGGGAGATCGAACAGCCGGCCATTTCCAGCGCGGTAAGAAAGGTGCCGACCATCGCAGCTTCCACCTTGATACCGTGCGCAGAGCATCTCAGCAGGGCCTGGCGGGTGACAATGTCCAATTCTTGCGCTGGTGTGGCGCCGAGGTTATTGACCATCAGCGCGACACGATCGCCTGCTTTCAATCGGCCCTGCTCGATGATTCGTTCCAAGAGAACGTTGACCATGTCATCCGCCCGCCGGATAGGGCCACGACGCACGCCACTCTCGCCGTGAATGCCGAGCCCGTATTCGACTTCGTTGGCTTCGATCTTGAAGCCCGGCTTTCCGGCGGCCGGTACCGTACAGGCACTTAGCCCCAGCCCCATGCTGAACAAACCTGCGGCTGCCTGTTGAGCCTCGGCCCTGACCTCCATGAGCGATAGGCCGGCATCGGCTGCAGCGCCCGCGACCTTATGAATGAATACCGTGCCGGCAATGCCGCGGCGGCCTACCAGACCGCCGTTGTCGTTCAGGGCAACGTCATCACCCACCACCAGCATCTCGACCTTCACGCCGAACGTTCTGGCAATCTCTGCTGCCAGCCCGAAGTTAAGGCGATCGCCTGTGTAGTTCTTCACGATCAAAAGCACGCCAGCCGGGCCGGCGACAGTCATGATGGCGTTGAGAACGGCGTCCACGCTGGGCGAGGTGAATACCGGCCCGGCAACGGCAGCAGTCAGCATGCCGCTGCCTACGTAACCCCCGTGGGCAGGTTCGTGGCCGGCGCCGCCGCCCGAAATGATGCTCACCTTGTTGGCGGCGGCGAGCGCCTGGAAGTCTTTGCGAACGACAGTGTTCTCGCCTGCCAGCAGCGTCAGCCTGTGGTCGGCCAGCACAACGCCCTCAAGCATTTCGTCGACCACTGAAAGCGGGTCATTGATCAGTTTCTTCATCGTAATGTTCCCTTTCGCCTGAATCTGTCGCCAGGAATGCTGGCTGGGGCACCGCCAAGGCATCCGTCCAGCGACGCAGCCAGCCACGGTGACAATTTCTTATAGTAAGCGGAATCAACTGGCCGAGGCTGAACGTGCAGCTACGCGCGTCAGGGGTACCGGAGAAATACCGCGCATCAACATTCGGAGTGCTTGTGATTCATATAAGTATACGCTAATGTATTGTCATGATTGAAAACGACATCTTCAAGGCGTTGGCCGATCCGACCCGCCGCATGATCTTCGAGAAGCTGGCGGCTGGCAGCATGAACGCCAGTGCCTTGCGGCAAGGCATGGAGATCAGCCAGTCGGCCATGTCCCAGCACCTTTCGGTCCTGCGCAACGCAAGGCTGGTGCGCGAAGAGCGGCAAGGCCGTTTCGTGAATTACGAGGTCAACCCAGAGGGCTTGGCCCTCATCGCCGGCTGGCTGGCTAAGTATCGCGCCTACTGGCCGGCGCGCGTCGACACGTTGAAGGCTTTGCTGAAGGACATGGACCAATGAACGACATGCAAACCGAAGGGCAGATGAAGGATCTGGTGCTCGAATACGAACTCGACGCGCCGCCCGAGAAGGTCTGGCGGGCAATCAGCATCCCCGCGTTTCGCGAGAAATGGCTGCCCCAGGGAGCATTGGCCGATGCCGAGCCGGTTTCTTCGACGCCAGACGAGGAAATTCGCTACAGGATGCGGGACGAAGAGCCGCCTTTCCTCGAAAGCACAGTGACGTTTCGGCTCAAGCCCAATGCCGTTGGCGGCACCGTGCTCAGAATCATCCACGTGCTGGAAGACGCTCGGCTAGAGCGCCACGCGCCGACGGCCGCGAACGACAGCTGGCCCTACCTCATGCGCGCCGCCTGACGCCTCGCGCCGGCAACCGCAAATCTGGAAGACAGGAGTTCGCCAATGCGCGAAATGATGCAACTCGTCCCTACGGTCGTCGAGCAATCCAGCCGGGGAGAACGGTCCTTCGACATCTATTCGCGGCTTCTGCGCGAGCGGATCGTCTTCCTGAACGGTGAGGTCAACGATGCGGTATCCGCATTGGTCTGTGCGCAGCTCCTGTTCCTGGAAGCCGAGAATCCGGCGAAGCCTATCCATCTCTACATCAACTCGCCCGGCGGGGTCATTACAAGCGGTCTCGCCATGTACGACACCATGCAATACATCAAAGCGCCGGTGCATACGCTGTGCATGGGAACCGCGCGCTCCATGGGCTCGTTTCTGCTGATGGCGGGTGAGCCAGGCGAAAGGGCGGCGCTCCCCAATGCGAGTCTGCACGTCCATCAACCGCTGGGCGGTTTTCAAGGGCAGGCGTCGGATTTCCTCATTCATGCCGAGGAGATGCAGCGGACCAAGCATCGTGTCACCCGGCTCTATGCCGAACATTGCGGGCGCACCTACGAGGAGGTCGAGCGCACCCTTGACAGAGACCGCTACATGACATCGGAGCAAGCGCTGGAATGGGGGCTGATCGACCGCGTCCTCACGCAACGGGAGCCGACACCGTTGCGGTGAGCGAGCGAGCCGAGCCTCCTGGCGCCGGCCAGTAGAACTCGGATCTTGATGCGGGAAGGCGACAGCTGTGATTGCGGCCTGTAAACTGGCGGCGCGATGCGTGGATTTCGCGCTTACCTTACTCCGCCCGTACAACAGATGAACATCTTCTCCCGCTACTTCGGACGCGCCGACGAATCTGCCGATGCCACCGCCCTGACCGCCAACGCCGCTATCGAGAATCCGCTTAGCCTGCAGGTGCTGTTCTGCGGACCGCTCACGATGCAGGCGGCTGCGTTGACGACCGCCTTGCGCGCCTTTCATCCCTCCATGAGCAAGGCCCGCGCCGAGATTGCGCCAGATATGCAGGAGTTGTTCGGGCTCATCGGCTGGGGCAAGCATGTGGTGCGGCTGATTGGTTTCGATGCCCCCTATCCGCAGGACTCGCTCGAAGCCTGCGTGGCGCCCGCAGCCTACCCGGCGCAGGTCAAGGACGAGGTACGCGCGCACACCAGCCACATCATCCTGTACTACGCTGGTTTTGACGACAATCCGCTGGAGCAGTACGTAGCGCTCGCCGCCGTAGCCGGCGCCCTGGCGGGCTTCGGTGCCCTGGCGGTGTTGAACGAGCATGCGCGCACCTCACTGCCCGCCGGTATCCTGGCGCCAGACAGTCTTGGCAGCGAGAGCCTGGAATTGCTGCGCAGCCTGCCGCTCAATGCCCTCTACTGCGGGTTCGTCAAGTATGAAGTGCAGGATGTACAGGGCGTGTGGATGCGCACCTATGGCGGCGACCTGTTCGGACTCCCCGACTTTGCTGTGCTTGCCAGTGGGCACGAAGAGGGCCAGCGGTATGCCGACATCTTCAACAACATCATGGGCTATATGATGGAAAGCGGCGCGGAGCTGGCGGCCGGGCATACCATGCAGATCGGCGAATCCACCTATATGAAACTGCGCGAGCCGGCCGAGGTGGAGTATTTCCTGGATGGCCCCGGAAAGATGCTGGTTGCAGAGGTGATTACGGAGGCGCAGATCAATCTGTAGCACTGCGTAACTGTTGCCGCTTGACGAATATTTGCGTGGCCCGGGGCCGGCATGCTCCTTCTCATGTGCCTTCGCGCGCGTAGGTGCGAGGCGGCCTGGCCGCGCGACAATGGCGCTGCCGGGAACGCATCAACCACACACTCAATGGAGAGTAGACATCGAAGACATCGCCTTTGGCCTCGGCCTGCTTGTGGGGGGCATCTCCGCAGCCGTCGGGAGCATGCAGCTGCGCTCGGTAATATGGCGCGTGGCTTTGCCGGCCAGCATGGCAATCGCAGCATTTGCCGCAGCGACAATCTGGGGGCGACCGTACTCGGGCCTTCTGGTTTTGTTCATCAGCGTGGCCACCGGCAGTGGTTATCTGATCGGCATGCTGGCAACCCTTTTCACGCGGCGCGCCATCCATCGAAGGACAGGTTGACGCGCGGATGAACCAATGCGCCAGGCTGTCGCCGATCCAATTGCCTCGTCACCTTTGAAATGCTCACACCAATCCCACCTGAATGTCCACCGCCTTGCAAAGACGCCTGACCACCCTGCGCCGCGCCGCGCAACAGAAGAACCACTTCGCCGTCGACATCATGAGAACACGACCTGGCAAGAGCGCAAGCATCCGGGCGCTGGCCTTCTGGATGCTCGCTCTTCTGTTCACGACGTCCGCATTTGCTCAGCAGTTCGACCGCGCGGCACAAGCGCAGCGTTATCGCGCATGGCAGCAGCAATTCGAAACCGACTTCGCCACGCTGCAGCAGCGGCGCAAGGCGGGCGCGCAGATCACTGAGGCGCAGATCGAGCAGGTTTTCGCAAAGTCAGTCGTGCCGGAATCGCGTGCCGTGCCGCTATTGAAGGCTCTGGCGGAACAGAGCGACATTAGCGCGGGCAGCGGCTTCGCGGTGGTGGGTGCGGGGCGCATCTTCTTCGACCTGCTGCGCGACGCGGTGCCGGCGGGTGACGGCGGCATCTATCCGGAGAACGAAGCGACGATCGGCGCGCACAACCTTAGCGTCTGGTATATGCACATCAACGGCGGCGGTGGCGACACCACGGAGCGCTACTTCAGCGACCCCAAGCGCTTCGAGCCCTATCGCCTGCCACCGGCGGGCAGGTTTGAGCGGCGTGCCTATCCCTTCCTGTTGATGGATGACAAGAGCGGCGCATTGCGCCTGGGCGGCGTCAGCGCCGAGTTCTGGAACCTGGTGTCCTACCTCCATGCCACGCAATTTCAATAGGCCTAGTCCAGCGCAAACGCTGGCACTGCTGCTCGCGCTTTCCGTCTCGCCGGTCGCTCACGCCGTGTGCGATCCGGCGGCCAGCGCCTCGGCTGCGATGACGCGGGTTGTGGTGGACTTTCCGCTGGACGAAGCGGGCACGCTGCTGGGCCTGGATGGCGCGCGCGTCAAGTCGGACAACCTGGACACGCCGCTGCGCATCTCCATTGCCGGCCGCGCGCGGGCTTTGCTATGGGCTGAGCAGGTCGACTGGTCGGTCTACGGCCTGCCCACGGACCAGCGCGTGGGCCCAACCGTGCTGTACTTCGATGATGCGGGCGACAGCGCGCGCCACCTGTGCCGCGTGGAGCAGTACCGCTTCACCGAAGCGTTCGAACAAAGGCGCGAGGCGCTGCTGAGTCCGGCGCAGAGCCTTCGTTACGCATCGGAGCGGCGGCACGGCCAGCCGGGCAATCGTGCCAACGATGCGCGTGCGGCCGGGCCTGAAGACTACAAGCGGGAGCGCACGCTCGTCCTGCGCTACGACGGCGCGGCACGCTTGGCTGGGTTCGACACGTATGACAGCGATGACGACGCTCCGCCAAAGCTGTCCAGCCAGCATTGCCTACGCTACGACAAGGCAGGCTGGCTTGCCTCGTCGGGCGAAGGGGCATGCGAGTCCGGCTCCGGCGAGACGGCCGCGCTGCGCTATGTGCATGATGCCGATGGCCACCTGCTGCACATGATCCAGCGCGATGCCCATGGGCGGCGTGTGCAGGTGCGCACCTTCGACGCGCAAGGCAAGCCACAGCACCTGTACGTCAAGGAAAGCCCGAGCGAGGGCTACTCGTCGATAAACGCAGGCCTGCCCTATCGCTTGCCCGAAAGCCTGGGCGCCCAGGAGGGGCGGGACTCAAGCTATGCCGCGAGCAATCCCGCGCAATACACCATGGTACTGAACGGCCCGGACTGGCGTGTTCCATCGGTGGAGTCCTGGCATTACCCATGGAAGATCCTGCTGCTGCCCGGCGACGAGGCCGCGGGCGACATGATGGCGTTCAGCGCCGGGCAGCGCGAGGTGCTCGCCGCTGGCAACAGCGGGCGGGGCAGCGACATCCGCCTCACCGCGCAACAGAAGCGCAAGATCTGGGAAACCGCGCGCGCGCGTCCGGGCCGGGTGTTCTGGAACTATGCGCCGGGGCAGGACCTGGTGCTGGTGGCGGCAATGCCGGAGGCGGTGTGGCGGCAGTGCGCGGATACATCGGAGCTCACGGCGCAGGCTTGCGAAGCGCCGCCGATCGCCACAGGCAAACGCTAGATAGACGACCAAGCAGACAGATCGACCCATGCCAAGCGTTTCATTCTCCATCCGTCTTCTCTTTGCCTGCTGTCTTTTGATCGCGACAGCCAATCACGTGCGGGCAGATTTTCAACATGGCTTTCTCTGGGACTACGGCTATGGGAATGGCGCGTACTGGGCCAGCCGGGTGTTCTGGGGCGCGCTGACGTTTGTCGATCCTTTGGCGGCACTGCTTCTTTTCGTCAATCCAAGGGTGGGCATTGCTCTCACCGCGGCAATCATCATTGTCGACGTCGTTCACAACACGTTTTACGTCGCATTGAATCGGCAGTGGTTCGAGCCGTTCTATCTTTCGCAGGTGGGGTTCCTTCTGGCGGTGCTGCTCCTCGCACCTGTGGCGTGGCATCGTACGGCTCGCCGGGACGAACTAAGCCGATATTGACCCGTCGTCCTCCAAGCTGCGCTAGCGTGGCCTGCTGCGAGCGCTCGGCTTGATGCTCCCTGCGCGCGGCGCGTCTTTACCCGCCATGACACCGCCGCCGTTCATCTGCTCCATCCACGACAAGGCATCGACGTACGACAAGAACTGGTGGAGATATTCAGGCGACAGATCGCGCATCAGGGAGAGCGAGCGATGCACGAGGCGGCTCGAATTGAGCGGGCCGGCATTATCGGGCACTTGCTCCAGCGACTGCCGCAACCGTCGATCGGTGCTGACCCTGGACCAGGTTTCCCGGAAGTAGTCGAGCACCTCCATGTCCGGTAAGGACGCGCGACGGGGCACGCCAGCAATCGCTGCGGGGGCGCCGCGGTCCGACGGCGCCCGGATGGCGATGTAGTTGACCAGTCCGGCCAGTGGCCCGCGAGGGGGAGCGCCTGGTAATGCTGTGCCGCCGAAGTTGCCGTCCTTGCTGTCGTTGCAACCGGCGCTTTCAAGATCGCCGGCATAGGCCTCGAGTAGTTTGGCCAGCCTGCCGTCCAGGATGTGTCGCGCATCGCCGCTGTAGGCGGCCGCGCGTCGGGCCAGCGCCTCGATGAATCGAAAGCGGACAGGATTCAGGCGATCGGCGCCACGCGCGCGCCATGCGTCGAGCGTGGCAAGGGCGTCGTGGCTTTCGCCACCAATCTCGCCACTAATCACGCGGCTTCCCCGTTTCGTTGGACGGCCTCGGAATCGGTGCGATTTCCACGCGCCGGTTCTTGGCCCGTCCCTCGTCGTTGGCATTCGAGGTCACGGGCTGCTCGGCGCCGAAGGCGGCCGCAAACACCGAGGAGGGCGGGACGCCTTCATCGATCAACGCGCGGGTTACCGTCAGCGCGCGCTGGGCCGACAGCTCCCAGTTGTCGGCAAAGCGGCGGTTGGCCTCGCGCACCTGGCGGTCGTCGGTAAATCCGCTCACCATCAGGATCTCCTCGCGGGCCTGGAGGTAAGCGGACAGCGGCGCGGCCAGGCTCTTCAACACCTCCCGGCCTTCGGGCTGCAATTGATCGGAGTTGAGGGCAAACAACACGCTGCCCTTGATGCCGATGCGCCCGTTGACCAGCGTCACCCGGCCCGCCGCCAGCGGGCCAGCCAGCGCTTGCTCAAGGGCCTCGCGGCGATGCTTCTCCACCTGCCGCTGCTTGACCTCCTCCTCCAGCCTGGTCGAGAGTTCAAGCTGCACGCCGATGACGCTCACCAGGATCAGCACAAAGGCGCCCAGCAGTACCGACATCAGGTCACCGAAGACGGCCCAGATCGGCACGGTCGGCTCCACGCCGGCGTCGATCTCCTCGCTCATGCCGCTTCAGCGCTGGCGGGCGCCCGCTGTCCTGCGAGATGTTGCAGGTTTTCGACGATCTGCTTCTGCGACAGCATGCTCAGGTCGATGACTTCCCTGGCCTGTGCGACGTAATAGGCAAGCTGTTCGTCGCTACGCGCGGCGGACTTGTCCAGCGCGGCTTCGATGCGCTGCAGGTGGGCCACCAGCTTGTCGTTCGACTCGCCGAACAGCTGCACCGCCATGCCGAAGGCTTCGCCCAGGCTTGCCACCTCGACGGCGCTGCCGGTGACCTGCGCGGCGACGGCTTCCAGCTTCCCGGCTTCAGCCTCGACCTTGTCGGTGAACCGGGTGCCAACACGATCCAGCAGATCCGCCGTCGTGCCCACCAGCGCGTCGACGGCCGTGCGCTGCTCGGTGGAGGCGTGGTTCACGGCATCGAGCAGGGTTTCGAGCGTTTCCAGCAAGCGGCCACGCTCCTCCAGCATCGCGTTGTCGCGGACCATGCTGTCCGAGAGCTTCTGGCGCAGTTCGCCAATGACGTCGGCGGCTGCCTTGGGGGCTTCCGAAGCGGCTTGCACGAGCCGGGCGATCTCGGCGATGGTGTTGCTGGCATGCGCCTGCGTCTGGGCCGAGATGTCACGCGCGGTTTGCGCCAGCGTGTCGCAGACTTCCTGCTGCCGGCTGGCGTTGTGCGTGCCTGCCTGCTCCCATTCCTGGCGCAGCGTCGCCGCCATCGTGCCGAGCGTATCGGTCCAAACCGCCAGCCGCTGCTGGTCCCGCGCGGCCAGTTCCGCTTGCAGGTCCGCATGCGATTGGCCCACGGTGCGCACCAGCGACGCAGAGTGCTGCTCGAACGTCGCCGCGGCCGCCGCCAGGGCGTGTTGGTTGTCGCCCGCCAGTTTTTCGCTGACGCGTTCGTGGTGGGAGAGCGCGTTGTTCCATGCTTCCGACATGCCGCTTGTTGCGGTTTCCAGGCGGGCGGAGACGCTTTCCAGCAGCTTGGGGGCCGCCGAAGCGGCTTGCACGAGCCGGTCGATCTCGGCGACGGTGTTGCTGGCGTGCGCCTGCGTCTGGGCCGAGATGTCGCGCACACTCTGCGCCAGCGTGTCGCAGATTTCCTGCTGCCTGCTGACGTTGTGCGTGCCTGCCTGCTCCCACTCCTGGCGCAGCGATGCCGCCATCGTGCCGAGCGTATCGGTCCAGGCCGCCAGCCGCTGCTGGTCTCGCGCAGCCAGTTCCGCTTGCAGGTCCGCATGCGACTGGCCCACGGTGCGCACCAGCGACGCCGAGTGCTGCTCGAACGTTGCCGCGGCCGCCGCCAGGGCGTGTTGGTTGTCGCCCGCCAGTTTTTCGCTGACGCGTTCGTGCTGGGAGAGCGCGTTGTTCCACGCTTCCGACATGCCACTTGTTGCGGTTTCGAGGCGGGCGGAGACGCTTTCCAGCAGCTTGGGGGCCGCCGAAGCGGCTTGCACGAGCCGGTCGATTTCGACGAGGGTGTTGCTGGCGTGTGCTTGCGTCTGGGCGGAAATGTCGCGCACGCTCTGCGCCAGCGTGTCGCAGATTTCCTGCTGCCGGCTCGCGGTGTGCGCGCCCGTCAGTTCCCACTCCTTGCGCAGCGTCGCAGCCAGCGTGCCGAGCGTATCGGCCCAGGCCGCCAGCCGCTGCTGGTCTCGCCCAGCCAGTTCCGCTTGCAGGTCCGCATGCGACTGGCCTACCGTGCGAACGAGTGCCGTCGATTGCTGCTCCAGGCTCGCCGCGGCAGCCGCCAAAGCGTTTTGATTGTCGCCCGCCATTTTCTGGCTGACGCGCTCGTGCTGGGAGAGCGCGTGGTTCCAGGCCGCCGACAGGCTGCCGGTCGTGGCTTCCAGGCGGGTGGAGACGCCCTCCAGCAGGCCTGCGGAGCGTTGCTCGAAGGTGTCGGTGAACCGGGAGAGCGAGGTGCGCAGGTCCTGGGTAAGCGCTTCGCTCGATCGCTGGTGCCCCGCCAGCGCATCGTTCCAGATGCCGGCCACGGTGGTGGTGGTCGCCTCGAAACCGGTCGACAGGCCGTCCAGCTGCCGCTGCACGGCCTGCGTGACGGTGTCTTGCAGCGCGGCTGTCCCGCGCGCGAGGCTTGCCATGGTGGCCTCCACCGCCGGCTGGAGCGCCGCACCGGCGGCGCGGGCGCTATCGGCGACGCTCTCCTTCAAGGATTGCTCCACCGAGGAAGCCAGGCGGGTGTACGCGGCCTCGGCCTTGCCGTGGAAAGCGTCCTGGCTGGCGAGCTGGCGCTCGTGCAAGGCCAGGCTCTGCTGTTCCATGGCCGCCATCATGGCCTGCAGCCGATCGACCAAGGTGGGCATCACCTCGGCCTGCCGCTGCAGGAGCTTGAAGGTCTCCTCGCGCTGGTGGGACAGCGAGTAGATGCGCAATGTCGTCGCGATCCTGGTGTCGAGCATCTGCGCCGCTTGTGTCCGCTCGCGGCGGCACAACGTCGAAAGCAGCCCCAGCATCGCGGAGGTGGCCACGCCCGCGACCGAAGTGCCGAATGCAAATCCCAGGCCCTTGACCGGCGCGGCCAGCGAGGCGCGGATGGCCTGCAAGTCCGTCGCGCTTTCCAGCGCCATGCCGGTGCCTTTCAGGGTGGCCACCATGCCCAGGAACGTACCCAGCATGCCCAGCAACACCAGCAAGCCCACCAGATATGGCGTGAGCGACGGACCCGGCAAGCCCACGCGCTCACCTTCGATGCGCAGGCGCGTCGCATTGCGCAGGCTCGCAGGCAATAGCGCCAGCCAGGCATCCAGGCTGGCCGGCGGCTCGGACAGGCCAGCTATGGCCCGCGCCAAGGTGGACGTGGCCTGGTGATAGCGCCGCAGCTCGAGTGCGCCTGCCACATAGCAGGCGCCGATCAGCATGGTGACAGCCAGCGCCAGGGAGTTCGAGCCGGCGTAGCCGACACCGATCCAGCACACCGCGGCCAGACCGACCAGAAAAACAGCGAAGTTAAGATATCTGGACATGGCGTCCTGTTAGCTGGAGCGAAGGGCGGCAAGCAGCCCTTCGACCGGTTGAAAACGAATATCCAGTTCGGCAAGCAGTACGCTGCGCATATCCCTGCGGAACACGTCCAGCCATGCGCCGGACGTGACCGCCGCGGGCTCGCCCGAGGCCTGGGCATCGGCCAGCATTGCCTGCTCGGCCTGGCGCAAGCGCGCGAAGTGACCTTCCAGCAAAGCGGGCACGCCACCAAGCAGGCTGCGCTCGCGCGCACCCAGTGCCCCCTCCATGACAGCATCCACCGCTGCGAGCTGCGACAGGGCGGGCGTCCTGGCGGCCAGCATCGCCCGCAGGCGGCCGCGCAAGCTGCCGATATCGGTCTCCATCGCCTGCTGCATTGAGAGATAACGCTGACGATAAGTCGCGTAATCGACCGCTGCATCCATGGAATCTCCCTGGGCAGGCGCTTGCGGTTGCCCGCGCCGCTTGGCGGAAGCAACGGCGCTATCGCCTGCGATGGCATTTGCCAGCGCGGCTCGCACACGGTCGCACGCAAGCGCCTCGGCGCTGCCGAAGGCGCGCGCGCCCGGGCCTACCGACGGCGGGTTGCCGTTCAGGGCCGTGGACAGTTCGATGGCATCGGCCCAGCCGAGCCACTGGCTCAGTCGGTCCGAGAGCGATTGTCTGGGTTCGGGAACATCGACGTCCGCAAGGCGCGCAAGCAAGCGAATGAGCGTCGGGCCGCTGCAACCTGTGTGCTGTGGAGCTTGCACCATACCGGCTGAATCAAAAACCCTGCAGTTTACACGCCAGCGAGGGGTGGACCTACCGCATTTCGCTTTGAATTGCGAATACCCACGCAGAGTCACATCGGAATCACATGCCGCGAGATATTTCTGCCGGAACAGAGATGGAAACTTTCGCGATTAAGGGGTTGCCGAGCAGGGTCGATTAGTCCATAATGCAGTCCATTGATTCGGCGGGAACTCAAAAAATTCCTTAAAAATCAATGGGTTAGAGTGATTTTTGGTGGTAAGGATAAAGCAGTAAGGTAGTAAAGCAACGCGCAATCGTTGCCCATGTGGCTCAGTGGTAGAGCACTCCCTTGGTAAGGGAGAGGTCGGCAGTTCGATCCTGCCCATGGGCACCATGTCTTTTCCCCAGGTCCCCAGGTTCGCGTTCTTCGCGCGGGCTCATCAAGCTAGCTGGCGCCGACAAGCTGTTCCTCCCGGCCCACGCCACTCTCGCCAATGCGGAATCCCGCACCGGCTGCCTTCAAGTTTCAGCTTCCCCCAAACATAAAGCTCGACACGGTGATGCCGCCGGCGAAGTCGTCTTCGTGGTAGACGCGCGTGGCAATGTCGTCTTCGGCCGCACCCACGGCAACCATCAATGGCAACAAGTGCTCTTCTCGCGGATGGGCCTGCCGGGCGGCGGGTGCGCTTTCCCAGCCTGTTAGCGCGGCAGTGCGCTGCGCTGGGGTGGTTGTCGTCAAGGCTTGCTGGAGCCAGGCATCGAATGCAGCCGATGGTACTTTCCCAGCGGGGCCGAATGCGCGCAGGTTGTGGTAGCTCAGCCCGCTGCCCACGATGAGGATGCCTTCGTGGCGCAGCGGCACCAACGCTCGCCCGAGTGCGAGATGCGTTTGCGGATCGAGCCCGCGCTTGAGCGAGAGCTGCACGGTCGGCATATCGGCGTCGGGATAGATGGCGGCCATCGGCGCAAACATGCCATGGTCGAAGCCGCGCAGCGGATCGAGCCGCGCGGCCAGGCCGGCGTCCTCGAGCAAACCTTGCACGCGCGCGGCGAGCTGCGGTGCGCCCGGTGCCGCGTACTGAATCTGGTAGGTGTAATCCGGGAAGCCGTAGTAGTCATAGATCATGGGCGGCTTCGGGTTGGCCATGACCGTGAATTCCGGCTCTTCCCAGTGCGCCGAAATCATCAGGACGGCCTTGGGCGCAATGCCCGTGCGTTGTACCAGTTGTGGCATCTGCTGCAGCGCGGCCTTGAGCTTGTCGTAGCGGCTGCCCATCTGGTCCTCCATCCAGGGCCAGGGCCCGCCGCCATGCGAGATGAAGAATGTAGGGAGTGCAGGCGTTGTCATCCGGGCGTCTCCTGTTGACGTGGTGTCAGTGTGGGTGGCGCTACCCGGCGGCGTAGCCGAGCAGGCCGGACAAATCGCGTGCGGCGCGCTTGACCTCGCGCTCTACGCGTTCGCGAAGATCGAGGTCGCGCTCGAAACGAATATCCGGGCCGGCCACGCTGATGGCAGCCACCGTGGCGCCACTGGCGTCGAACACGGGCGCCGCGCAAGAGTCGATGCCGGGCTCGAACGCAGAGAAGCTCCAGGCGCAGCCGCGCTCGCGGTCGGCGGCGAGGATGTCGCCCAGGCGGGCATACGTGGCCGGGCTTTGCCCTGTGGCGGTCGCGAGCGGTTCCTCGCCGAGCCGCTCGCGCAACGTATCTTCCGGCAGGCCGGCAATCAGCATGCGGCCGGGCGTGGTGAGGTGCGCCGGCACCCGGCTGCCAACCTGGATATTGCTGACCAGCGAGGTCTGCGGCATATCGCGCAGCAGGTAGAGCACGTCGCCGCCATCCAGCACGCCGAGATAGGCGGAGAGCCGCAGCGATTCGCTCAGGGTGGCCAGCACGCGCCGCGCAAAGACCGTGAGATCCTTGCCTGCCAGCACCTTTGCGCCCAGCTTGAGCAGAGCGAAGCCCGCCTGGTGGCCGCCCTGCGGCAGCCGCTCCACCATGCCTTCGTGTTCCAGCGTGGCGAGCAGGCGCATCACGGTGACGCGGTTCACGTCGATGCGCCGGCCGACTTCGCTCAGGTTGGTGGTGGACCCACCTTCCGCGATAAAGCGCAGCAGCCGCATGGCGCGGATCACCGGGCTGACCAGTTGCGTCTTGTCTTCGTCGCCGCCGTCGGCGAGATCGGCGGCATCGCTAGCGTCGGGCACGGGCTGGTTCAGCTTGGGGTTCTTGCTCATCGGTTCCGTGGAAAGGGGGGGCGGCGAGGTCAGCCTGCGGACTTGGTGCTTAGCCGAGGGCTACCTGCCAGGCGTTGTAATCGTACACCCAGTCCGCGTTGCCGCCTTCCTTGAGCCAGGCATTGCTGCGCGAGCCGATCTGGATGCGGCTGGTGCGCTCAAAGCGCGCGGCCCGGTAGCGTGCGAGCGCGCTGGGGATGTCGTCGCCATTGGCTTCGGCCAGGCAGCGCGCCAGTACCACGCCATCCTCGATGGCCATGCCGGCACCTTGCGCCATGAAAGGCATCATCGGGTGGCAGGCGTCGCCCATCAGCGCGACGTTGCCGGCCGACCAGGCGGGCAGCGGGTCGCGCACGTAGAGGGCGGAGATCAGCACGTCGTCGCAGGCATCAAGCAGCGCGCGCGCTTCGGCATGGAAGCCAGCGTAGGCTGCGCGCACGTCTTCCACACGACCCGGCGTGGTCCAGGATTCGTTGCGCCAGGCTTCCTGCGCCACGGTGGCGAAGATAAAGATCTCGCGCCCGCGGTTGAGGGGGAAGGTGACGATCTGCGACGTCGCCTCCGGGCCCCACCACTTGGTGAAGGCCTGCAGGTTCGGCACGCCGGCAAGGCGCTCGGCGGGCACCACCGCGCGGTAGGCCACCACGCCGGTGAAGACCGGATGCTCGGGCCCGAACAGCGCGGTGCGCACGGCCGAGTGGATGCCGTCGGCACCGATCAGCACATCCACGTCTTCCTGCGTGCCATCGGCGAAATGCAGCGTGGCGCCGGCCGCATGCCGCTCGATCTGCGTCGCCTTCTTGCCCAGCTTGACACAGGCTGCCGGCAGCGCGGCTTCCAGCGCGGTCATCAGGTCGCCGCGGTGCATGGTGAGCTGCGGCGCGCCGTAGCGGATCTGCGCCTCGTCGGACATGGCCAGCCGCGAGGTCTCCTCGCCGGTGTTCCACACCCGGCTGATGCGGTGGCTGGGCCGCGCGGCGGTCTCGCGCAATGCCTCGCCCACTCCCAGGCCATCCAGCGCGCGCACGGCATTGGGCGTGAGATTGATGTCCGCGCCGACCCGCGCAAAGCGCGAGGCTTGCTCGAACACCACCACGTCCTTCCCGAGCTTGCGCAGCGCAATCGCCGCGGCGAGTCCGCCGATGCCGGCGCCGTTGATGCCAATCTTTTGTGAAGCCATGGTGCTTGTTCCTCTGGGGTCGCCTTGGTGTGGGCCCGGGTGTGCGCCTCGCTGCTCAGCGGTTGCACTTGCCGGTGTATGTTCAAATATGAACGTAGTGTTCATAAAAGAATATAAAGACGAGGTGGGGATGTCAATCCGAGGGTTTACGCGGGGAGGACGAAAAAAGAGGCCGCATTAGGGCCTCAGGGGAAGTGGAGTGGGGGAGTGAGGGCGATGGTGCGTTGGCGGTAGTGCGCCGGGGGTTCTGGCCGGCCGGAAACCGAAGCCGGCAGCTTGCTGCCGAGCGCTGATCACTACGAAATCTGCCGCCATACGCCAGCGGTGATCTCCACCTCTGGAGCGTCGTCGTTGGCAATGGCTTGGCAGGCACGCAGCGGCATGCCATGTCTGGGACCCCAGAGCATCGAGCCGGGTTTGCCGTTGTTCGCCGCCGGTCAGAGTGCAAGCGTGGGCCGATGCCCGGCGTGTTCCTGGAGTTGGACCTCCCGAGTCGGCTAGGGTTGACGCTTAGAGCTTGGCAATACCCATCAACTCCGCGACCGTAACGTCAAGCGCAGTCGCAATTCTCAAAAGATGCATCATCCCCAGGTTTTGCCCTCCGCGCTCCACCGAACTCATATAGGAGCGGTCGATGCCGGCCCGATGGGCAAGCTCTTCCTGGGAAAGGCCACGCCGAAGGCGGACCTCTCTGATCGCGGATCCCAACTGAACAAGAGGGGCGGCACCACCGTGCCTTGGGGAAGCTATTGGCATTTAGAATGTTTGGCGGGCAACTGGCTGTTGAGTATCTGGAGAGAGCGAGGCAATCGCTGCCCCCTCGGCCGGTCGGCCTTGGGAGGAGTGGGGGCGATTCATTGGCGGCAGTCCACCGGAGATTCTGGCCGGCCGGAAACCGAAGCCGGCAGCTTACTGCTGAGCGCCGATCACTCACGCACTTCGTCACCTCGGTCTTTCATCGTTTTCCTTTCATCGTTTTCCTTGCCTCTTTCCGGTCAGAATTCACGCAATACCCAGCCACTGATAAACGCAAAATACTCGCGCAGCCAGGCGTTGTAACGCAAGTAAAGCGGCGTTGGCGCTCCTGCGCCAGACACTGCCTGGAACCCAGCCTTACGCGCGATCCGCTTTGCGCGCACCAGATGAAAATCACTGGTCACCAGCACCAGCGGGTCTGCGGCGCTCACGCCCTGTTGCGCAAGCAACCGGTGGCTGAAGAGCAGGTTTTCCTCCGTGCTGGTGCTCCGGTCCTCCCGGATCAGGCGCTGCGGTGCCAGGCCGTGCGCGATCAGGTAGTCCGCCATGATGTCCGCCTCACTGCACCGCAGCCCGAAATCCTGGCCGCCGCTCACCACGACTCGCGCTGCCGGCCATTGCCGCGCCAGCGCCAGCCCTTTGTCCAGCCGTGCAGCCAGGGTGGGCGACGCGGCGCAACGTGGCGTGCCGGAGCCCAGTATGAGGATGGTGTTTGCCGTCGGTCCCGTTGCCGGGAAGTTCGCGTTGCTGGCGCTGATGAAATAGAAGAACATCCCGAGCGTCACCAGCCACACGGCAAATGCTGTGCGGCCCAGCGCCCAGATCCATCGATGCCGTGGGCTGGCCGCGCGCCATCGCGCTACCCGCTCCCAGCGCCATGAGAGCGCGAGAAAGGCCGCGCCGATCGCCAGAGGGAGGACGACCCCGAAGTTGAACAGCCCCATCAGCATCAGGGCGATGGCATCGGCCACCAGCAGTGCGCCAAGCAGGGCAAGGCAGGCGCGCCGCCAGAATGCGCCAGTCTTCAAGTCATGCATTGTTGTTTGGACCCATATCGTTAGTCAGTATGTTTAAGCGTGATGCAAGGCCAGGCGCTGGCTGCCTGGCCATGCGGCCTTCAGATCAATCGACAATGACGGGCGTGTCACCTGCATCCAGGCAAACGGTCAGTTGCGAGCCTGCTTTGCTGAAGGCGCAATGCGGTAGCGGCGCGCGCAGCGCGTTGGCGAGGGGGATGGCGACGAAGATCAGGATCAATGAGCCGGCAACCACGGACCGCACGAGCGTCCTTGTGCTTGATATCGGGCGATGGCGCTGTGCGCGGGCCGCTCTGACATGCAGGAATACCCCGCCAATCAGTAGCGCCACGCCGACCAGCATCGCCGCGGCAATCTCTTCCCGCTCTGGCGATAGCAACAGGTTGCCATCGTGCGTCGCGGGATAGTGCACCAGCCACCAGGCCCCCGCGCCTGTCTGCACGATCCCGGCCATGCACCAGGCTGCGCGGTGCCCGTCCAGACGAAATGCCGTTGCCAGGAGCAAGCCCGCCATCGCCGCGATCCAGGCGCCGGCATACATCATTTGATTGAAACTACCGCCGAACAGGGTGCCGCCCACGTCCAGTGGCCGCATCCCATGGAAGTCGATCAGGCCAAGACACGTCAGGATGCCCAGAAGGGCAATCCAGCTCAGCGCGGTGTCCAGCCATAACCACCGCTTGGGCACAGGATGCGTCATTGCGTCACGGGTGCATTGCCGGCGTTCGGCCCACGCATCATCGAGCCTGGCTCTCGCCCAGCGAACGCAGGAGGGCCGGCACCTTGGCGCTGCTGGTGGCCTGCACGCGGGTGATGAGATCGTAATCCACCCGGCGCATGCCGTAAGTCTCGGCGATATCGTGCTGCAGGCGGTGCCAGAGGTGGCAGGTCATCTGCGCGTCGGCCATGGCCCGGTGGGCGCGCCCGGCCTTCGGCAGGCGCAGCATATCCACCAGCGTCGACAACCTGTGGTTCTGCGCATGCGGGTAGACGCGCCGCGAAACGAGCATCGTACAGGCAAAGGTCTGATCGGCCGGCATGCCCAGCAGCGAGAGCTCGGCTTGCCAGAACCTGCGGTCGAACCCCGCGTTGTGGGCCACCACGGGATGCTTGCCGACGAACTGGGCCACCTCCCGCATCACCTTCGACGCTGCGGGTGCCGATGCAATCATGTCGTTGGTGATGCCGGTAAGGTGCACGACGTCCGAGGGAATGCGTCTGCCCGCGTTCATCAGGCTTTGATACTGGTCGACGACTTCCCCGTCGCGCAGCAGCATGACTGCGATTTCCGTGGCACGGTCGCCTTGACGCGGTGACAGTCCTGTCGTTTCAAAATCCAGAACCGCAACGGTCTGCATGGTGTTCTTTTCCTGTTTCCTATGGTTAGTGAATCGCCCGCCCCGGGGTGGCGGGTCAGGACGACTGCGTCTGCGCTGCCGGTGCGGGCTGCATCGCCCGCCGCCGCGCGCGCGCCGCCAGGCCGCTGCCCAATGCCCAGCGCAACGTGGGCGCCAGCACGCGCATTCCGGCCAGCGAGACCGGACGGCGGATCGCGGTGCTGCCATGCAGCCCGAGCTCGCGCTGCGCCCAGCGCGGCAATAGCGCAATGCCAGCGTCTCCCATGACCCGCACCGCCGGCACCAGCAGCGGGCTGGCCACCGGCATGGCCATGACCAACCGCACCACTTCGCGGGTGCGCTCGCTCACTACCAGTTGAGGGCGCATGCGCTCCAGGTAGCCGGCGATGGCGTCGGCGCTGCGTGGCACGCCGGTGGCGCCCAGGCGCTCGGCGATCTGTGCCACTTCCGCGTAGTAGCGGTCCTGCTCGGTGACCGAGAGCGGGCCGACATAGCGCAGGTAGGCGGTGAGAAAGCTCGACACCTCCGCCACATGCACCCAGGTCAGCAACGCCGGATCGTCGGCCGCGTAGGGGCGGCCATCTGGCGCCGTGCCCTTGATCGCCGCGTGGATGCGCCTGACCCGGTCAATCAGCGCCAGCGCATCGGCGCGGTTGCCGTAGGTGGTGCCGGCGATGAACTGCGCGGTGCGGCCCAGGCGGCCCTGCATATCGGTACGAAAGGTGGAATGATCCCATACTCCGGCCAGCGCCAGCGGATGCATGGTCTGCATCAGCAGGGCGCTGACGCCGCCGGCCAGCATCGCGGGGAAATCCGCGTGCACGCGCCAGCAGACTGCGTCCGGCCCGAACAGGCCGGAATCCCCGGGCGGGTTGTCGTAGTCGAGGCTGAGGCCGGAGTTGCTGCGGGTCAGGCCCCGCACCTGCGCGCCGGCACGGGCGCGCAGGCGGTCGAGCAGCCGCCGGGGGAGGGGGACGGCCTGGGGCGTCGAGGGTGGGGTGCCGGGTTGTTGGCCTTGCGAGCCGCTCATAGGTGCCTGGGGTGCGAGATATGCGAGGTTGATCGAGCGCCGCTCAGTCAATGCTCAGTGGGAATGCTCAGTAGTAATGCAGGTCGGTCGCCTTCCCCCAGAATACACGGTAGGCATACACCGTGTAACCCAGGATGGTCGGCAGCACCACTGCCGCGCCCACCAGGATCACCCCCAGCGACTCCGGCGCGCTCGCAGCTTGCCAGATATCGATCTTGTCCACCACCAGGTACGGGAAGATGCTGTAGGCCAAGCCGTTGAACGCCATCAGGAAAATCACCGCCGTGCCGGCGAAGGGCACCCAGCACCAGCGGTCGTTGCCGCGGTCGTGCATGGCCGGCAGGCGCCGCAGCAGGCGGTCGATGAGGATGAACAGCGCCACCGTGACCAGTGGGATCGGCGCCAGCAGGATGATGTTGGGCAGCGAGAACCATTTGTCGAAGATGCGCTGGCTCACCATCGGCGTGACCAGCGAGATCGCCGCCACGCCAATGCCCGTCAGCCACAGGCTGCGGCGCGCCCAGTACATGGCGCGCCGCTGCAGGCTGCCGCTGGTCTTCATGATCAGCCAGCCCGCGCCCAGCAGGCAGTAGCCCGCCACCAGGCACAAGCCCACCACTACCGCAAAGGCCAGGTCGAGCCAGCCGTGCTGGAATCCCGTGATATACAGGCCGAGCATCAGGCCCTGCGAGAACGCGGCCAGCAGCGAGCCGGCGTAGAACGCGCGGTTCCACCACGGCTTGTGGTGCGCGCGTGCCTTCACGCGGAAGTCGAACGCCACGCCGCGCAGGATCAGCCCCGCCAGCATCAGCGCCACCGGCAGGTAGAGCTGGGTCAGGATCACGCCGTGCGCAATGGGAAAGGCCACCAGCAGCAGGCCCACGCCCAGCACCAGCCAGGTCTCGTTGGCATCCCAGAACGGGCCGATTGAGGCGATCATGGTGTCCTTGTCGGCATCGTCCGCGCGGCGCAGCAGCACGCCCACGCCCAAGTCGTAGCCGTCCAGGATCACGTAGACCAGCATGGAGATGCCCATCAGGGCCAGGAACACCAGCGGCATCCAGCCGGCGGGTTGGGTCAGGTCGGTCATTCTGCGCTCCGCAGTTCGCCAGGCAACACGGCTTGAGGGAGGGCGGTCCGCGGGTTATCCGCCTTCGGGTCGGTCCCGGCCTTGCGCGCCAGGTGGAACACCACCGAGACATAGGCCGCGATCAGCGCCAGGTAGAGTGCCAGGTACATCGCCAGCGTGGAGGCGATCATCGCCGCCGGCACCTTGGACGCGGCCTGCGCTGTGGTCAGCACGCCGTACACCAGGTAAGGCTGGCGGCCAATCTCGGTCACGTACCAGCCAGCCACCAAGGCCACCCAGCCGGAGAAGGTCATGGCAATCAGCACGCGCGCCATCCACGGCGCGGGCCGGCCGCCACGGCGCAACTGCCACGCCGCCACCCAAGATGCCGCCAGCATCAGCAGGCCCACGCCCACCATGATCCGAAAGGCGAAGAACAGCGGCGCCACCGGCGGGTGCTTGTCGCCAAAGGCATCGATGCCCTTGATCTCGCCATCCATGTGATGCGTCAGGTAGAGCGAGGCCAGCTTGGGAATGGCGATCTCGAAATCATTGCTTTGCGTGCTTGCGTTGGGCACGCCGAACAACACGGCGGGCGCGCCCTTCTCCGTCTTCCAGATCCCCTCCATCGCGGCGATCTTGGCCGGCTGGTGGTGCAGCGTATTCAGGCCATGCAGGTCGCCCGCCACGATCTGCAGCGGGATCAGCACCGCGGCAATGGTCACACCGGTGCGCAGCGACGACAGCACCTCCGGCGCGCGGTCGCCACGCAGCCAGCGATAGGCCGAAATGCCTGCCAGCAGGAACGCCACGGTCAGCCCCGACGCCAGCAGCATATGCACGAAGCGGTACGGGAACGACGGGTTGAAGATCACCGCCAGCCAGCTCGTCACGTGCGCGCGGCCATCGATCATCTCGAAGCCCGCGGGGGTTTGCATCCACGAATTCAGCGCCAGGATCCAGAACGCCGACAACGTGGTGCCGCCCGCCACCAGCAAGGTGGCGATGGTATGCGTGCGGTTGCTCACCCGGCGCATGCCGAACAGCATGATGCCGAGGAAGGTCGCCTCCAGGAAGAACGCCGTCAGCACCTCATAGGCCAGCAGCGGACCGGCCACGTTGCCCACGGTCTCCATATAGCCCGGCCAGTTGGTGCCAAACTGGAAACTCATGGTGATGCCGCTGACCACGCCCAGCGCAAAGGTCAGCGCAAAGATCTTCACCCAGAAACGGTACGCCGCCATCCAGCGTTCATCGCCGGTTTTATTGAAGCGCAGCTTGAAAAACAGCAACACCCAGCCCAGCGAGATGCTGATGGTGGGAAACAAGATGTGGAACGTGATGTTGGCGGCAAACTGCACGCGCGCAAGCACCACCGGGTCGAGCGACGAGAACATGCAACTACTCCTTCCGGGTGCGGATCGTCTTGGCTTTCACGGCACTGGCAGGGGGCGTGCCGGCGCGGGCTTTTCCGCCGATGGCAAGGCTGAGCTTGTCCTTCACGTCCAGCAGCTTGTTGACCTTGGAGCCGAGCTTCATCAGCTTCTCCAGCGTGGCCACATCCAGCTTCTGGATCTCGCCGAACCAGCTCGTCACCAGTAGGATCAGCCCGTACATCTCCTTCATCCGCTCCTGCGCATGGCGATCGTCCGGATCGCTCACGGTCTCCAGCTGGACTTCGCGCAGCATGGACAACGTGGGGTCGATCTCGCGCCGGCGGCGTTCCTCCGCCAGGGTGCGGAAAATCGCCCAGACATCGTCAGGTGCCGAGAAATACTCGCGGCGGTCGCCCGGCTGGTGAGATAGCTTGACCAGGTTCCACGACTCCAGCTCCTTCAGCCCGATGCTGACATTGGAGCGCGAGAAGCCCAGCGCCTCGGCGATTTCGTCGGCGTTGAGCGGGCGGGAGGCGGTAAACAGCAAGGCATAGATTTGCCCAACCGTGCGGTTGATGCCCCAGCGGCTGCCCATTTCACCGAAGTGAAGCACGAAGCGCTGGATCAGGGGCGACAGATGCATCTTGTTTGTTTTGAATTTTTAGGAAGTTGTGAAAGTTTAGTACGAAAAGGCGATCTATGCTGCGGTGCGGGGTGCGACAACGGGTCGCTGCTGTCTGGCGTCACTGTCACGTCTCAAAGTTAGTGGGTAAGAAGCGCTGGCGATGTAGGTTGCGCCACGCATAGGCGGGGCTTGGGATGTGTCCGTCCCGCATTCCAAATATGCGCCGCGCAGGAGTATTGATAGTTCACCGATGCTGGCCTTATCCGTGCAATCTTCTCCGCAGACGGAGCGGCGATATCCCGGAAAATTCGCTGTCTCCTTGACTAGGGCTGCTCAGATTCGGAATTCCTTTCGCTGAGGTCGAACGCCTGTCTCGCCTTTTCAATGGCCGGGAGATGCGCGATGGCCCATAGGCCGAGTGCTTCCACAGGTGTCCTTAGCGAGTGGCCGAGGGAGGTCAATGCATTCCTCACTTGTCCGGCGCATACTTCGCCGCATCCCGTGATCCCAAGGCGCCGAACGACGCAGCGCTTCTGCGGGATATTGAGTTGGGACGCGCCATCCTGGAAGAATTCCTGGCGGTCGACGTGGTGGTCATTGGTGTCGCATTTTACAATTTCAGTATCGCCAGCCAACTGAAGGCTTGGATCGACCGCATCGCCGTCGCGGGAAAGCCCTTTCGCTATACGGACAGAGGTCCAGAAGGGCTCGTGACCGGCAAGCGCATCATCCTGGCCGTTGCACGTGGCGGGTACTATGGCCCCGGTTCGCGCAACGCGGCACTGGAGCACGCGGAAGCCTATCTCCGGAGCGTATTCTCGTTCGTTGGCGTGTCCCAGCTCGAAGTGGTCGCCGCCGAGGGGGTATCTGCCGGTGCTGAACAAAGGCAAGTCGCTATCGAGCAGGCACAGCGAAAGATAGGCGATCTGCTCCCGACCTGAGTGCAACCAAGTCGTCGGGCCGGGGGGCAGGGGGGCCAGGGGAAACGGCGAGACACGATGGCAGTTGTCTCGCCATCGTCGTCAGAATAGCTTGATCAAACGGATCTGGGTCATGCTCCCGACCTTTGCATTGCGCGAACTGGTTGTCGCCATGTATTGCAACGTCAACGCAGCGTCAATGCCGGGCACCATCGCGGTATAGAACGCACCGGCATTGAGGGATCGGTAGCGGCTTGGGCCCCAGGGGTTGTTCGAGTCGTCCTGGTATTGTTGAACGAAGACAGTGTGCAGTCCGAGCACGCCAATCCCGGTCTTGTATGCCGCCGCGCCTTCCAATCCGATCCAGTTTCCGCTGCGGAGGTCATTGTCCCGATTCTTCGTATTCAGGCCCAAGGTCACCTTTGCCGCGATGGCGATGTCCGGCGTCGGCAGGTAGGCCACTTGCACCGACGGCCGCAGCGTGTAGAAATTACCGGTGCCTATGTCGGGTGCAGGCGATGCGTTGTAGCGCCCTGTCGGAATGACGAGGGATGCGCCCAGCAATACGCGCAGCTGTTCGGTCGTATAGAGCCAGCCGCCTTGCAACTCCAGGTCGCCGATGCCCGATACGTCGCCACTGGAACTGGCTGCTTCGCCGGCGAGGCTTGACTGATATGTCGCGCCGAACTGGCTGGCGATGGCCTGCTGTGCGGCCGCGGGGACCGCGGGGTTCGCCTGCACGGCTGGCGTTGCGGCAGTAGCCCTGACCGATTGGGACTTGACGCCATACGGCAGAACGCCGCCGAATGCGAAGCGACCGCCGCCATAGTCCGCGTTGGTAATGTAGCCAATGCCGAGGTTGAACAGCTTGAAAGTGCCTGAGGCAGGGATCTGGGCGGTATTGGCGCCATACGTGGGATACGCCGTCACGGGGGTAGGGGATGGAAGTGGAATGGCGCCACCGGGGATCGGCTTCGTCAGTGTGTTGCCATCGTTGCCGGTCACCTTCCTGATGTCGATGTAAGTCGCTGCGACACCAACTGCGAGCCCGGCGGCATCCGGGGGGGTGAACATTTCTCCTCCGATGCTGCCTGCGACGTTGTACCGCACCTGAAAGTCTTCTCCGGCATGTGCGGTCATGCTTGCAAGGCAAGTGATTGCCGCGATGGAAAGGCAATAAGCAGAAGTCTGCAACACAAGGGTCTCCTCCTTGTTATTGAAGCGGCGTAAAAGAAGCCCCGCCCGCAGGCGCCATGAACTGGCGCCAGAAGGTTTGTTGTTTGTTATCTGTCTGCGGGGCGACGGGTGCCTTCAGGCAGCCTTGGGGAGGCGTATGTCGAGGCGTACCTGCGGCGGATCGATCAAATCAAGGGCGCGCTGGAGGATGTGCTCGGCTTGAGAGGCCGGGCCTTCGGCGAGCACGCATCGGTCCGGGCGGACCACCACCATCCAGTCGAGCGGGGCCACGCGGGGCAACACGACCTCGTCCAATGCTTCAAGGCGCCGGCCTTTGGGCGCGAGATGCTGTGCCTGGGCACGTTGGCACCATTGCCACACCTTGCCGCCGGCGAGGGACCAGCGGACCATGAGCTCGGACGAGAGACGCGTCGCGGGGTCAAAGCCAAATCCGATGACTGCACACTCAAGCCCCAGGCAATCGTCGCTAAGTGTCGGGATTCCGCATTCTGCCGGTCGGACCCACCCCTGTGGAAAGCTCGAACCGGCACGCAGCTTCTCGGTGCCGCGCACGCGCAAAAACAGGCCTTTGTCGAACGTGTTTGCGGGCTTCACTTTCAGGTCTTCGAACAGGGCTCGGCCGCGCGGCAACAACCTTATCGCGCTCATGCATCCGTGTATGGCGAGTGCGGCAGCTCTGTTGCGTGGCATGACAAGTGCTCCAAGAAAGCGCGCCAGGTTGATGATCTTCCTTGCGTGAGGCCGGCGTTCCTGATCATAGCTGTCGAGAATCTGCTCGCTCGCCTGACCGCGTAGCACCCACGCCAGCTTCCACCCAAGGTTTGCCACGTCTCGCAGGCCGGCCACCAATCCTTGCCCGGCAAAAGGAGGCGTAATGTGAGCGGCATCACCGGCCAGGAAACATCGGCCTTTCGAGAACGATTTGGCTTCACGTGCGTGAAACCGATACACGGCGGTGCGTTCTATCTGGATCTTGTCTACATCGCACCACGGCGCGAGCAGCTTGCGCACCGATTCAGGCCGCTCCATTTCCGCAGCGCTTTCGCCCGGCTTCAACATGAACTCCCAGCGCTGGCGGCCTCCTGGGGCGACCATATGCGGCGTTGGCCGTGCCGGGTCGCAGACGAACTCGCAATGGTCAATGGGATTCGGCACGCCAAGCGCGTCGACAATCAGCCAGTCCTGCTGGAATGTGCGGCCCTCGAAATCAAGCCCCAGCTCACGCCGGACCAGTGAACCTGCGCCATCGATGCCCACCATGTACTTGGCCCTGATCTGCTGGTCGGAGGCGCCAGCTGATTTCACGACGGCATGCACACAATGACCGTCATCGACGAAGGACTGGAGTTCAGTCCCGAGGCGAACGTCGACGGTGGGGTGCGCTGACAGCTTCTTGCGCAGCACGGCCTCCAGCTCTGGCTGGTAGAACGTGACGAGCGTCGGATGGCCGTCGACAATTCTCGCGCTGTTGATGCGCGCAAAGCGGCCGAACAGTGGCGAGCGGTATTGCACCTTCGGAATCGCCACCGTGGCGAATTCTCCCTCCGCTACGCCCACGAGCTGCAGAATGCGCAGGGCCTCGTTGTCCAGCGCGATTGCGCGCGGTTTGGCAAAAATCTCCGTGGCGCGGTCGATGGCCAGGACGCGGATCCCGTAGCGGCCAAGCAGGTTGGCCAGCGCTGCCCCCACCGGCCCCAGTCCAACAAGCAGGACATCCGTATCGAGCATGTTCCCCTGCGGGGTCTTCGTGGTGTCCGTCATCATTGCTCCTGCCATGCGGGAATCACGGGATAGCGGGCTACCAGTGCTATCGCCGCCTCACGTGACGCGACCGGACCGGAGATATCGGCTATGGCACCGCGCTCGGGGCAGAGGCGGGCCTTGACGCGGGTGTCGGACATACCATGCTCGGCAAGCGCCGCCTGGATGACGTGCTCGATGGTGAGCAGCCGCAGGTCCGGCTTGGAGACCTTGCCGACGGCGGTAAGGGGCAGTGCTGGCATGATTTCGATGCGCACTGGCACCGCCGCACGCTCAGGAATCCTCTCCCGCGCGTATGCCATCAATGCTTCGGTGCAAGCTTGTGCGCCTGGCCTGAGTACCGCGAAGGCTACCGGCAATTCACCCGCATGGGTGTCAGGCTGTCCGACCGCAGCGACCATGGCGACTTCGGGGTGTGCGGCGATCGTATCCTCGATCATCGACGGATCGATGTTGTGGCCGCCACGGATAATCAGGTCTTTCGCGCGGCCGCACAGCGTTAGAGATCCATCCGCGTCAAAGCGGCCCAGGTCGCCCGTGTTGAACCATCCGCCCTCGATCCAGATGCCACGGTTGTCGGCTTCCCTTAGGTAGCCGGGAAACACATTGGGGCCGCGTATGCCGATCACGCCGGTCGTACCGGCTTCGGCAAGCTCGGCGGGCCTGCCGTCTGCATGTAGCTTGAACAGCTTCAATTCCTGATACGGAATGCGGATGCCAACCGTACCCGCCTTGGGCGCGGCTTGTGGCGGGTTGACGGTCGATACGCAACTACCTTCCGTCAGGCCATATCCCTCGTGGATGCGAACACCAGTGAGCGTTTCAAACTCGTGTGCAACCTGACTGGGTAGCGGCGCGGCACCACAGAGGACGTGGCGCAAGGTCGGGATCCCGTCCGCAGGCAGCGGCCTGGAAAGCAGTGCCGTCAGGATGGTTGGCACGGCGGAAAACGTGGTGGCCCCAAATCGGTTGGCAATCTCCCAGAAGGCGTCCAGCATGCCCGGCGTCCGATACCCGCCTGCTGTCAGCATGACGATTTCCGAACCGCTGTGAAGCGCACCGAGTCCGGTCACCATGGCGCCATTCACGTGGAAAAGGGGCAACCCCGCCAGCATCACGTTATGCCGGTCGTCAATCCTTTGAAGGATCCATGCCATCACGGCTTCGTTCAGGTGACTGTGCACGGCCACCTTGGGATACCCGGTGGTGCCACCCGTATGAAAATAGGCGCACGGCTCGGTGGGCGTGAATCGCCGCCCGCTGATCAGCCGCGTACTGTCGGATTCGGCCAGCGCGTCATGGAAGTCAAGCACCTGCACGCCGGGGCGGGTCGGCATCTTGCCGCACGGGATGTGACCGCCGGATCCGGTACGCCGCCCCATCGCGGCCGTCGGGTCGACCTGCAGGATCGTCTCGACCCGAGGCAGCCTGTCCGCGACTTCCACGGCTTTTTCCCAGATACCCCCTTCCGTGGTGGGCCCCAGGGCGATGACAACCTTGGCTCCCGTCTCTTCGCAGATCCGGGCAATGTAGCTGGACTCCAGCATCGGGTTGATCGGGCTGGCAATGCCGGCAGCCTCGGCGCCCCATAGTGCCAGGTGGCTCTCGATCAAGTTCGGTAACAGGATGGCAACCGGCACGCCCGACCTCACGCCGAGGCGGTGGAGTGCATTAGCGGCGCGATGGATGCCTTCCAGCAATTCTGCATAACGGGCGTCGCGCGTCGGCGCGGAGGCGCTGCCATCCAGTAGTAGCCGCAGGGCCACGCGTTCCGGCCAGCGCTCGCAGGCGGTCCGTAGTACATCGTAAGTGTTTGTGGCGCGGATTACGTACTGCCAGGGCATCCGTTCGATCTGTTCCACGTCCTCCAGTCGCCTGACGACCTCTGGCATGGCGCTGATTGCAAGGCTACTCATAAGACTTCACTCTCATTCCAAATACTGCGATGGGATGTGCCACATGTTTCGTCGCCAACTGGCGTAGTCGTCATGCTGGGGCGATAACGGTGGTCTGCTCGCCCAGGTCGATGGTGCCGTCATCCGTGCGAATCGAGGCCCGGATGCTATCGCCGGGCCGAAGGTAGGCGGGATTGGTCATGCCGCGGCGCACAAACATGCGCCATTTGCCGGCGTCGCTGAGAAAGTGTTTCGCCAAGAACATGGCGAGCTTTCCCGGCGCGCGCGCCGCGCAACCGGCAGGCGTACCGGTGGCGATCAGGTCGCCTGTGTGAACGTCGTGCATGGATGCCAGTTCCGTCAAGGTTGAAGCCGGCGCGTGGATCATATCGGCGCAGTAGGCGTCCTGCCGGGGCTGTCCGTTGACATCCAGGCGCATCCGCAATTCCGGCCAACGTTGCCACTCTTCCGGTGTCAGCAATATGAGCCCAGGGCCAACAGGCCCGAAGCCGCGATAGCTCTTTCCCTTGTAGAACTGACCCTGCGGCAATTGCACGTCACGCGCCGACAGGTCATTGACGATGGTCACGCCGCCAAGCCAATCACCGAGAGCGTCGGGGCTGACCTTCACGCCAGGTTGCAAATCCCGCCGCAGCACCAGCCCGAGCTCGATCTCGTAGTCGAGCAGCTTGACGTGGGCTGGGGAGGCAACCGGAGCATCCGCGGCCGTGATGCATGAGGATGCCTTCGTGAAGATGGTGTTGAAGGGAAAATTCTCGACACGCAGACCGGATTCCATGACGTGGCTGCGGTAGTTGATGCCTTGGCAGAGGAATTGCTGGTTCTGCGTGACGGGTGCGAGAAGCTGGACGGCCTCGCGCGGAATCGTTGCCTGCGCCGCTGGCACTTGCCAGATGCTTTGCCAGTGTTTGGCAAGCAACTCGCCTGTGGTCGCGGCGTTGGCCTGCAACGGCGCGATGCGTGCGCCAAAGAGAATGCCCCATCGCGGGCCATCCGTATGGATATAGCGAATTACGGTACGAGACATGATGCTTCCTAGGGAATTGCTTAGTTCTAAAGCCAGGGTCTGGCGGGTGCACCCAGCGCCGTTTCGATCAGCTTGAGCCGCGCCGGCGCTATCGCCTTGCGCCGTACCAGCCTCAGCACCTTCAGCACATTGCGCAAAGTCTTTCTTGGCTTCATGGAAGCCGGTGCGTCGGCGCCCCAGGCCCAGATGCCGCCGAAATCAAGCGGCGAGTAAGCGGTTTCGAAATCCGCGGTGAACAGGTCACCATCGGTGTAGTGCTCCAGTTCGAAGCCGTCCGGATCGCGCCAGTAGTCGAACAACTGGCTTCCCAGCAAATGCCGCCCGATGCCCCACATATGCGAATGGCCTTGCGCACGCAGCACCTGTTGACCTTGCCCGAGCGCATCGAGATCGATGACTTCGTACGCGCTGTGCTCGTATTTCTCTTCGATGCCACCCACCAGTACGAGGGTGTGGTGGTCGGCTGGCGCCTCACCAAGGTCGAGCCGGCAGAAGGCCAGGTTGGGACTGCCATCCGCGAGGTACTGCACATCGGTCGGAATGACACCCAGTACGGTCATGTACCACGCCGCCATGGCGGAAAAGTCCACGGTTTGAAATACAACATGACCCAGCCGGACAATACTGGCCGGCTCAATCGGGGTGCGAACAGTGCGGTTGACTCGCGGCGCATGTTGCGCCGTGTTGGTCAATGTCATGGGTGGGCGCATGGGCAGCGCTTCGACACGCTGCTGGCCTTGCACGAGCCAGACACTGCGCCCGGAAGGATCGAATAGCTCGACACCGCGCCCGCCTCCGGGAATCTGCTGGTCGGACAACCACGTGGCGCCAAAGCGATCGGAATACCGATGCAAGTCGGTATCGTCGGACATGCGAAAGGCAGGCCCAACGAAGCGGCTCGCCGCCGAACGTTCGGCCACCGCAATGCAGGGGGCCGTCCCGACGCCACGGGCCGTGAGCCGCTCAGGCGAGTCGCTGGCCACATGCATGCCGAAATCGCGCCAGAAGCGTTCAGTCGCCGCCAGGTCTTTCTTTTCCCAGCGAAGGAACGCCAGTTCCACGGCTCTACCGAGCGGCTTTGGGCGAGTGAGCCGTTGCACGCCAGGTGGCAGCCGGCTCTCCGGGTAAGACTCCGGCTGGCGGAGCATGACAGTCGATTTGGGCATGAGGTCTCCAACCGCTGAGCGGTCCGTTTGTGATTGTTTTGGATCGACGCCGTGCCTGCAGGTGCTGCCAAGGAGGTGCCACGGCGCTTGCGACGTCGGAATGCGGTGTCAAGCGACGTCGTTCATGGTCGTGATAATAGTCTATTTGTCAGGATGACTAATATCTCGTTAACACCTAGATGATGTGACAAGGTGGGTTGGTTGCAGCGCCCCGCCGTGCGCAAGGTGCGGGGCGTTTCACGTCTAGCCGCCAAGGGGTGCACTCCGCTTGCAATATGAGCCGCAGTTTCCCGATACACATTCGCCACGCCCCCCAACTGCCCGGGCGCTGGCACCTTTGTTTCGGTGCGGCCGCTCAGGACCTTGGCTCTGGGCTGCATGCTTTTCCTGAACGCGGGAGAGTCGGGCGCTATCTATCTCACGGCGGCCTATCAGCTGGCATTGGCGCATGATCTGCCGAGCCTCGCTGCAAGTGATGCACTCACGGCGGGACGGGAGATGGCTGTGCGGAGGGCGACGCCTTGCTGCGTCTCCGCGTAAGCCTCCAGGCGGCACTTGACTGGATCAACGATTGTTCGTCCGGCAACCCGCTGGCCGACCTCGCGCCGTTGGTATCCAACGATTGTTCGGGAACTGCGCGGCAGGCCGGCGTGATGCTGATTCAGCCGCTGTAGGACTTGACCGCTGCGATCGCTTGCAGCACGGCAGCCTGACCATCACGTTTGCCGACAACCAGGCGGTGTGGCGAGTCAGCCTGGTCACGCTCTTGGTCAGGCGATGCCCTTCACAAATCTGGCTATGTCGCTAACGCCTGATCGGTCGATATGCCGGGTTGGTCGCCGCGCCACTCCGCTAAAGGTGGGTAACGGCACACATTTAGCGACTAAGCGACTCCACGCCGACTGCTATATCGGCAGCGGTTGCTGCGAGGATTTCCCGATACGCATTCACCACGCCGTCCATCTGCCCGGGCGCGGGCACCTCTGTTTTGGTGCGGCCGCTCAGAACCTTGCCGTCCGGCAGTCGCCGCACGGTCCAGGTGATGGTCGCCGCTGCCCACTTGCCCACATTGGCGTCGAGGTTTACCACCTCGGTCGTTACCCGAAAGGCCGGCTGCGTCGCCGACAGGCCGTGCTGGTAGACATCCAACGCGTCAAGCGTCGATTGCAGTTGCTGCGACAGTGCATCGCGTAGCTCGTCGGGCAATGGGGACGTCCAGCGCGATGTGTCGAGCAGCTTCACCTCCCCGCTGGTGCCGTCACGCACCACCAGCTGAATGCGGTTCAACCGCTCGGGCACGCGCACCGGCGTGACCTCGATCCATAACGGTTCGCTGCGACGGCTGGCTCGCCCTGTCACGGCCGGCGCGGCGTCGGAGCGATTGGCAGCCAGCGTGTAGTAGCGCGCCTCGGGTGACGCGCAGCCGCACATCATGGTCGTGGCCGCGGCGGCCAGCGTAACAAACAGCGTCATACGTTTCATCATTTCTCTTCCCTCTTGCCTTGCAGCAGTGCTTCGGGATGCCGCTCGAGATAATCGGTCAGCGTGCGCAGCGAGACTGCCGTTTGCGTGAGTTCCTGCATCATCCGACGCGTATCCTGCTGCAGCGATGCGTCGGGCGCCAGCGCGCCATTGGCCGTGGCGAGCGTGCGGCGCACATCCTTGAGCGCGGCGAGCACTTCTGGTGCCACATCGCCATTGACCTGTGCCACGAGCTTGTCCGCGTTGACGAGCATTTTGTTCATAGACACCATCGCCGTGCGCGCGTCCTGCCCGATCTGGTCGAACGGCACTTTGCCGATCTTGGTCACAATGTCGCCAAGCTTGGCTTGCAGTTCGTCGAAGGTGCCCGGCGTGGTGGGGAACTCAGGCAGCGACCCGTTCAGGTCCAGATCAGCCGGCAGAGTTGCCTTCGGAAAGAAATCGAGTGCCACATAGAGCTGGCCTGTCAGCAGGTTGCCTGTGCGCAACTGCGCACGCATGCCGCGCTGTACGAGGCTATGCACGATGGCGAGCTTGCGCGCGTCGTCAGCCACGTCTTTCTCGTGCAGACCCATGCGAGACGGATAGAGTTCCACCACCACGGGCATGCGGAAGGCCTTCTTGTCACGCTGGTATTCGATACCGATCGAGCGCACTTGCCCGACGGTCACACCGCGGAAATCGACTGGCGCACCTGGAGACAGGCCGCGCACGGACTGATCGAAGTTGAGCACTGCCAGTGCGGGGGCGAGTTCCTCCGGCTCTTTCATGGCTTCCGATTGGTCCGCCGCTAGCAGGAACTCGGTGTTCTCGGCGGCTGTGGCGTGCGCAGTCGAGTGCTCCGGCGCCTGGAAGGCCAAGCCACCAAGCATCACGGTGACCAGCGACTGCGTGGACAACTTCAGCCCGTTCGCATCGAGCTTGAGGTCGACGCCGCTGGCATGCCAGAAGCGCGTATCGGCGCAGACGAGCTTGTCATAGGGCTTGTTGACGAAGATCCGCAGCGTGATGTCGTGGCCGTTCGGCTCGAGTTGATACGCTACGACATGGCCGACCTGCACGCGACGATAGTAGACCGGTGAGCCGATGTCGAGCGAGCCCAGGTCTTGCGCACGCAGCACGAACTGCCTGCCTGAGGCGTCGGCAGTGACAGTCGGCGGGACTTCGAGCCCGGTGAAGCTACGCGTCGTCTCGCCTGACTTGCCGGTATCCACGCCGATATATGCGCCCGATAGCAGCGTCTCGAGCCCCGACACGCCGCTGGTTGCAAAGCGAGGCCGCACCACCCAGAAGCGTGTGTCGGCCACGGCGAAGGTCTCCGCGTCCTTGGTCAACGCAATCGTCGCGATCACATGCGAACGGTCCGCTGCCAGCCGTGCCGTCTTGACCAATCCGATATCGACGTCCTTGTAGCGCACGGGGGTCTTGCCCGGCGTCAGGCCTTCGGCGGTGCGAAATGTGACGGTGATCTCGGGCCCGCGCGATGCTAGCGTGTTGATCAACAACGAAAGCCCGACTACCGCCGCAACGAGGGGGATCAGCCAGACGAGCGAGGGTAGCCAACGCGCGCGAGGCTTGCGCCCGGGCGGCGGTACATCATGAGGTGGGGGATGATTAGTGTGTTCAGGCATGATCGGAGTGCGGAAATTCGATGGGGGGAGGCGACGTGTCAAGCGCATCCCACAGCAGACGGGGGTCAAAGCTCAGTGACGCGAGCATGGTCAGCACGACAACCGAGGCAAAGGCCAGGGCCCCGCCCCCGGGCGTAATCGTGGCCAGCGCCCCGACCTGCACCAGCGAGGCCAGCAGTGCCACGACGAAGATGTCGAGCATGGACCATCGGCCGATGACCTCGACCAGCGCGTAGAGCCGGGTCTGTTCTCGGATGCGCCAGGTCGATCTGCGGCGCACCGATACCAGCAGCAATGTCAGGATCATCATCTTCAGCAGCGGGACAACAATGCTGGCGATCAGCACCACGAGCGCCAGCATGTGCGAGCCGGACAGCCATAGATAGATCACGCCGGACATGATGGTGTCGCGCTGTGTACCGAGAATTGACTGCGTCACCATCACCGGGAGCAGATTGGCTGGGATATACAGAAGGTAAGCGGCCAACAGGAAAGCCAAGGTGCGCGACGCGCTGGCTGGCTTGCGATGATGTAGTACGGCGCCGCAGCGGGGACACGGTCCGGCCTCGAGCGTCATCGGGCTGAGCCGGTCGCAAGCGTGGCATGACAGCAGTCCGCGCGAAGCAGCGGTAGCGTAAGGCAATTGAGTCGCGGTCATGTTGCGGCGTCCGGCGAGCAGGTTTGTATGTCATCTGCACCGTTCGCATCGAGGTGATGCCACAGGTCGCGCGGATCAAAGGACAGGATGGCGGCAAGTACGACCACGAGGGCACCGAATGACCAGAGCGCGACGCCAGCAAGCACCTGCGCTATGGTCGACAGCTTTACCACCGTCACCAGCACGCCGATCATGAATACCTCGATCATGCCCCACGGCCGCGTCAGGAGAATGCCGCGCACAAGGCGGTCGAATCCGGGGGGCATGCGGTGCTGCGCCATTGGCACGAGCAGGTAGCACATCATGAGTAACTCGGCCAGCGGAAGCAGGATCGTCGTGGCGAACACGAGCATCGCCACCGGCGACATGTCATGCGCGTAGAGTGCTTGCACGGCGCCCCATAGCGTGGTCTCCACGCGCGAGCCCTTGAGTTCCATAGCGACAATCGGGTACGCGTTCGAGATCATGAACAGGATCAGAGCGGTCACAACGAGCGGCAGCAGGCGGCGATAGGCAAGTGAACTGTTGCGATAGAGCGCACCGCCGCAGCGCAGGCAGGTGGCACGTTCGCCCGGTTGCAGTGTCACGCGCATATGGAGTGCGTCGCAATGCTCGCACGCAACCAGCCGGTGCATGTCCTGTGGTGGATCTGGCGGCGGGAGGTGGTTCTGATGCACGACGTGTCCTGGGATGGTTATCGGCCTCGTTGCATGAGGCAAGCAGTGCGTCGAGCGCACCGGAATCTTTCGAGATTCCCGCATTCTGCTACAAAATGACTTGTGTGTCATCATGACAATAAGTATCTTATAGGGAATGCAACGGGCAATTTTGCTGAAAAACACCTCCTTGTCCCACCGTTTCCAGCTGTATGCAGGCTCTTTCTTTCCTCAGAACGCTGTCCATGAAAGTTGTCTGCGAAGTCGAAATTCGCGATGGCCTGCCGCATGACATCTTTGCCGTGGCCGAACGGCTGGTCGTCGTGGCACAGACACTGCACAACGCTGCGCACTCGGTGCGCAGCCGAGGACGGCACTGAGCTTGTTCGTATCAAGGAGGGCGGGACGTGGCCTACGCCATGGTGTCGGCGTTGCAGCGGCGTATTGATATAATCATCCAATCACATAAGGTCCTCAAATTGAAGATGCCTGCCGCCCCTGATCTTAAAGACCATCGCCCTCGCGTTGCAGCCGAACGGCGTGCACGGATGCGCATGCGTCTCATTGAAAGCGCGATGATCGTCTTTGCGCAAAGAGGTATCGGAGTCAGCGTGATTCCGGAAGTCATCGCGGCAGCTGGCGTCTCACAAGGTTCCTTCTACAACTACTTCCGTACTAACGACGATCTGCTGGCGGCTGTCAGCGAAGCGCTCAGTCACGACATGGTGCAAATGATCGAGAGCGTGGTCGGCAATATCGAAGACCCGGCGTTGCGTGTTGCAACGGGTATTCGCTTGTATCTGCACCTTGCGCGATCCTATCCCGTGGTGGCGCGGTTTCTTTCCGGCACAGGCCTGACCTTGGTCGGCAAGAAGAGTGCCGTGTACGAGTACCTGCCCTCGGATATCAAGGAAGGCCTGAAGACGGGCACGTTTGACGAGGCCTCGGCCGATGTTGCATTGGACATGGTGGCAGGCGCAGGGGTAATCGCCGTTCACCGTATGGCCCAGGGAAAAACGACCAAGGATTATCCCGAGCGGATTGTGCGGGCGGTGTTGCGGTCGCTCGGCGTGTCTGCATCGAGTGCCACAAAGTTGACCTCTGCGCCTTTGCCAAAGCTGGTCGTTTCGCCTGAGTCACTGCTCGAAAAGGCACAGGAGAAGCTCGCCGAAATGGCCGAGCCCTCCGACCCGCGCGCGTAGCCAACACTACGGTGCTTCGCCGCTCGCTTGGGCGAGCAAGCCATCGAACAGCACCTCACTCGCATCCAGCGGCGACTTGGATATCGCATCAGCCACCGCTTCTTCCACGCCTAAGGCGCGCAATGCCACGGCGGCGGCGAGCTCCGAGAAATCTTCGCGACATTCGGTTTCAAGCATGCGGTGCATTGCGCTCATTGCCGCGCCGGCAACGATATTGAACCCCAGGGCGATCGGCATGCGCTTGAAGCGCTTGCGTCGAACACCTTCCTCTATGTCCCTGCGGACAAACTCCAGCATATTGGGTGCCTGGTAGCCAGCCCAGCCCAGCCGGCCCAGGATTGCAGCCACACCCGGCTGGCGTATCGTAAGTATCGACGCAAGCCGTATTCCCCTGGCGATGTGCTCGGCCGGGTCGTCATGGCTGCGCACAATGGGGTCAGCGGCCCGCTCCCATTGTTCAGCAACCTTCCCGACAAGCTCCCGCACGATCGCGTCAGACGACGGAAAGTACTTGTAGAACGTGCCACGTGACACCCGTGCGGCCGAAATGATGTCGTCGATGGAAGGCGTCTCGGCGCTGTTCTCTACCATCAAGCGCATCGCACTGTTCAGCAATAGCGAGCGCATACGCTGCCGCCGCTTTGCCGCAACTCGCTGACGGTGGTCGCGAGTCTCCGACCGTTCTGTTTCAGCTGCCAATCTCTTCTGTATCGGGGTCATTGATCTGTTTTTTCCTTATGGTCAATGAGTCGACATAGCCGCGCGCGCAGCACTTCCTGCGCCTTCGGTCTATGCCCATCACGTCACTCCGCGTCCAGTGCTTGTCTCTGCGCGTCCACTTGCTTGTGGTCGCCACGCACCTTCCTCGTCTGAGGTGGAATCCGGTACGTCATAGTCGTCCCGTTCCACTCATAAAATAAATTGTACGTCATCATGACATTAGAGTCAGTATGATGTATATTCCGGGCTATCGGGAAGGGAGAAATCCCTAACAGGCCTGCCGTCGCTGACGCCAGCACGAGTCCGTGGAGCGCCTCGGTGGCGTGGATCTCTGATGACTCGCAGGGGAGCGACGGACCTTACTGGAGGGCAGAAATTGAACAGGAACTATCGAGCGGCAGCTCTTATCATCATCGCGGCACATCTGCTAGCCGCCTGTACACCGCACCCCACATCCGGACACGCGGACGTAAGGCCGGTGCGGACAGTGGTCGCCGGACGTACCGCCGGGTCGGTCGGCGCGACCTATTCAGGCGAGATTCGCGCGCGTTACGAAAGTCAACTTGGATTCCGCACAGCCGGCAAGATCGTCGCGCGCATGGTGGAAGTGGGCAGCCACGTCAAGCGCGGCCAGCCGTTGTTCCAGCTCGACCCCACCCAGGAGACGTTGCAGGTGGCTGCGGCGGGTGCGGAGGCTGATGCGGCAAGGGGCCGGGTAGCCCAGGCGCGGGTGGATGTTCGGCGTACCGAGCAATTGCTCGCGCAGAACTTTGCCTCGCAAGCCGAGTTGGACCAGCAGCGGCTGGCGCTCAACCAGGCGGAGGCACAACTGCGCTCTGCCCAGGCGCGCCAGCAGCTGAATGCCAACCTGCGCGGCTTTACCACGCTCGTGGCCGACCGCGATGGCGTGGTCAGTGCCATCAACGCGGAAGCCGGGCAGGTGGTCGCGGCCGGGCAGTCGATCGCTACCGTTGCGGCTGACGGCGAACGTGAGGTCTCGATCAGTATTCCGGAGTCGCGAGTCGACGAACTGCGTAAGGCGTCGATGCTGAAGATCACGGTCTGGGCGCATCCGGGCAAGTCCTGGACGGGCAAGCTCCGGGAGCTTGCGCCGGACGCGGACAGCGTCACGCGGACGTACTCGGCCCGCATTTCCATTCAGGACGCGGATTCGGATCTCCTGCGGCTAGGCATGACCGCGTCTGTCCTAGCACCCGACGTGGACGGCAACGGCGTTGTCCGCGTGCCGCTGACCGCCATTGTCGATCATGAACATGGCCGGCAGGTGTGGGTGGTTGACCCGAAGACGTCGCGGGTGATCGCGCGTGAAGTCAAGCTGGGCGCCGCGCAGAACGACAGCGTCATCGTGGTTGGGGGACTGGCGGGCGGAGAGACCGTTGTGAGTGCCGGCGTGCATATGCTGCAGCCTGGCCAGCAGGTGAAAGTGGCCGAGACGGTGTCTGTCGCCAGGGCGGGAGGTGTTAAGTGAAAGGCATCAACCTGTCCGAATGGGCGCTGAAGCACCAGCAGATGATCGGGTTCCTGCTGTTGCTGTTGTCCGTGGCCGGCGTACTGGCTTACAGCAGCCTGGGTCAGAAGGAGGACCCCGAGTTCACGATCAAGACCATGGTCGTGCAGGCGTACTGGCCGGGGAGCTCCGCGCAGCAGATGGCCGATCAGGTGACCGACAAGATCGAGCGCAAGCTGCAAGAGGTGGCGGAGATCGACTATACGTCCACCTACGTGAAGCCGGGCGAAACTCAGGTCAAGGTCAACCTGCGCGAGGACGTACCACCGGGCGCCGTGCCGGATGTGTGGTACCAGGTCCGGAAGAAGATGGAGGACATCCGGCATACCTTGCCACAGGGCACGCAGGGCCCATTCTTCAACGACGAGTTCGGAGACACGTTCGGCAACCTCTATGCCATCACAGGTGATGGCTTCGACTATGACGACCTGAGACGGATCGCGGACGCCGCACGAAATGAGTTCCTTCGTGTCGGCGACGTCAACAAGGTCGACCTCGTAGGCAAGCAGGAACAGAAGATCTATGTGGAAGTCTCCACCGCCAAGCTCGCCTCGCTGGGGATCGACCCGGCGTTGATCGCGTCGACGCTCGCACAAACCAATGCCGTGACATCAGGCGGGACTGTGCAAACCACCGCGGAACAAGTGCGGCTGGCCGTCAGTGGCGAGTTTGACTCTGTCGAAGGGATTCGCGCCATCGGCATCCGTGCTGGCCAACGTACCTTCCGTCTTGGCGATATCGCAGACGTCCGTCGCGGCTTTGTGGAGCCTGCCACGTCGAGGATGCACTTCAACGGCCGCGAGGCGATTGGACTTGCGGTGAGCATGCGCAAGGGCGGTGACGTGATCCGCCTTGGAACAAAGCTGGAAGAAACGGTAAAACGCATCGAGTCCAACCTGCCGGTGGGCGTGCAGATCCATGCGGTCAGCGACCAGCCACGTATCGTCGAGCATTCTGTCTTCGAGTTCAAGAAGAGTCTGGCCGAGGCTGTGGTCATTGTGCTCGTCGTGAGTTTCCTGTCGCTAGGCTTGCGGACCGGACTGGTCGTTGCGCTCAGCATCCCGCTCGTTCTGGCCATGACATTCCTGGCGATGTACGTGATGGGCATCGACTTGCAGCGCATCTCGCTCGGTGCGCTGATCATTGCGCTCGGACTGTTGGTGGACGATGCCATTATTGCCGTCGAAATGATGTCGCTGAAGCTCGAGCAGGGCTGGGACAAGTTCCGCGCCGCCACATATGCGTACACGGCCACCGCCTTCCCGATGCTCACGGGCACGTTGATCACAGCTGCGGGCTTTCTTCCCGTCGGCTTTGCGAAGTCGGGCACGGGCGAATATGTGTACTCCCTGTTCCAGGTGGTGGGCATTTCGCTGGTGCTGTCATGGATCGTGGCCGTCCTCTTTACACCTTACATCGGCTTCAAGCTGTTGAAAGAGCATGCGCACGCGTCGCATGATGAGGAGGCGGTCTACCAGCGCGGCTTCTACGTCAAGTTCCGCCGCTTCATCAATTTCTGCCTGGAGCATCGAGTGTGGGTGATCGGCATCACGCTCGCTGCGTTCGTGGGCGCACTGGTGCTGTTCAAGGCAGTACCCCAGCAATTCTTTCCGGCATCCGACCGGGCCGAACTGATTGTTGACCTGTGGATGCCGAGGGCGTCGACCTTCGAGGCGAGCCAGCGCGAGGTACAGACGCTGGAAGGCCTGCTCAAGGGCGATCCGGACATCGCGGCGGTGACCAGCTTTGTTGGCAACGGTGCGCCACGGTTCTACCTGCCTCTCGATGCGCAGACGCCTAATCTGAACCTCGGCGAGATGCTGGTGATGACGAAGGGCGGTGAGGCACGAGAGCGGGCGAAGGAGAGGATCGAGAATCTGCTCGGCGAGAGATTCCCGAATGTGCGGGGCCGCGTCAATCGGCTGGAGAACGGTCCGCCTGTCGGATACCCGGTGCAGTTTCGCGTGTACGGGCAGGACAACGTCAAGGTTCGTGCGATCGGTCAGCAGGTGGCGGACATCATGCGTGAAGAGCCCCATGTGCGGCAGGTCAACCAGGACTGGGGCGAACGCATCAAGCGCGTGCAGGTCGATGTGGACCAGGATAAGGCGCGTGCACTGGGCATCAGTTCAGGCCAGATCAAGGAAGCCCTCGAGGCCTCGTTGTCGGGCACGCCAATCACGCAGTACCGTGAGGAGGACCAAGGAATCGACGTGGTCTCGCGCCTTGTCGCGGCGGAGCGCACGGACCTGAACAACCTGAAGGACGCCAAGATCTATGTGCGCGACGGCAAGTTTGTGCCGGTCTCGCAAGTGGCCCGGCTCACGCTTGACAGCGAGGACAGCGAGCTGTGGCGGCGTAACCGCGTGCCAACGTTGACCGTTCGCGCCGATATCGCAGGGGCGCAGGCACCTGACGTCACGCGTGCACTACAACCGAAGATCGACGCACTGGAAAAGGCGCTACCGCTCGGCTATGGCATCGAGATCGGCGGCGCTTACGAATCGAGTGCGAAGGCCCAGCATTCCGTTTTCGCGGTGATGCCTGTGACGATCATCGCGGTGCTCGTGCTGCTGATGATTCAACTGCAGGACATGAAGAAGATGGCGATGGTCCTGCTGACGGCACCGCTCGGGCTGATCGGTGTCAGCGCGATCATGGCCGCGTTCCGGATTCCATTCGGCTTTGTCGCCATGTTGGGCGTTATTGCCCTCGCTGGAATGATCATCCGCAACTCGGTGATCCTGGTCGTACAGATCGATCAGGACGTGGGCGCGGGCGTCGGACTGTGGACGGCCATCGTCGAGGCGGCGGTGCGGCGGCTGCGTCCGATCGTGCTGACTGCTTTGGCGGCAATTCTGGCGATGGTGCCGCTTACACACTCCGTGTTCTGGGGCCCCATGGCGTGGGCAATCATGGGAGGGCTCGCCGTTGCCACGGTGCTGACGCTCGTCTTCCTTCCCGCTCTGTATGCGACCTGGTACCGGGCCAAGCGCCCTGCGACCGTTTGATCGCAGATGTGACGTTAAGAGTAAATGCGATGAATAGAATGAGTATGGCCTTGCGGGCCGGGCAGGTGGCTTTGGGCTGCATGCTTTTCATGAACGCTGGAGCGTCGAGCGCTATCGATCTCGTGGGGGCCTATCAGCAGGCATTGGCGCATGATCCGACGAGCCTCGCCGCAAATGATGCGCTCACGGCGGGACGGGAGAAGGCTGTGCAAGGCGACGCCTTGCTGCGTCCCCGCGTAAGCCTCCAGGCGGCGCTGGACCGGATCAACAATCGGTCGTCCGCCAACCCGCCTGCCGAGCTCGCGCCGTTGGTCTCCGCTGATAGTTCGGGCACTGCTCGCCAGGCCGGGGTGATGCTCGTGCAGCCGCTGTACGACAGGAGCGCTGTGGCCACGAGACGGCAGTTGCACGAGCAATCCAACCTGGCGCAAACGCAATTCGACCAGTCTCGCCAGGACTTGGCTTTGCGGGTGGCCGAGGCATACTTCGGCGTGGTGTTGGGCGAGGAGACGCTCCGCGTGGTGCAGGCCGAGAAGGCGGCGTTGCGACAGCAACGCGACCGCGCGAAGGCACGCTTTGACATCGGCCAGGGCAAGATCACCGATCTTCATGAAGCCCAGGCGCGCCTGGATGGGGTGGAGAGTCGCGAGGTCACGGCACAATCTGCGCTCGAACAGCGACGCACGCGATTCCTGGAAACCGTCGGCATGCCGCCCGATCGGCTCAGCGGGTTGGCGCCTGGCTTCGCACCGCGGCCGCCGGAACCGGACAATCTCACGGCGTGGCAGGCAAAGGGTGAAGAACAGAGCTACCTCGTCAAGACCAGGCAGTCGGAGCACGACATTGCCGGCGCGGAAATCGATAAATACCGCCTCAGCAGTCGCCCGACCGTCGCGCTCGTGGCGCGTTATGGCGCACAAGGGCAAACCGGCAACCTGGCTCCCTGGATTGCTGGCAGCAACACCCGAACCGCGACGATCGGCTTGCAGCTCAACATTCCGTTGTACGCGGGCGGCGGACTGGATTCGCGCGAGCGGGAATCGGCCGCGAGGAAGAGTCAGGCGGAGCAGGAGATTGCCGCCGCCCGGCGAGACGTGCGTTTGAGGGTGCAGGACGGATTCCTCTCAGTGAAAACGGGCGTGTCGCGCGTTGCTGCACTCGAGCAGTCGTTGACTTCGGCGCGTAGCGCGCTCGCGGCAACGACGCTTGGCCGGGACGTTGGCACCCGTACGCAACCCGACGTACTGGATGCGCAGCAGCGCGTGTTCGCCGCTGAGCTTGACCTGGTTCAGGCACGCCTGGACTACCTCCTTGGCCGTCTGCGGCTTGCCGCCGCGGCGGGGGAACTGAGCGAGGAAACCTTGCGCTCGCTGAATGCCTGGCTCGCAGCCTGATCGCGAAATCCTATGCTAGGAGATCTGCAGCACTATTGGAGCGGCGCCTTTCTCGCCGCCAACGCGTTCATCGGGCTGAACATGGTGGGCGCGCTGCTGCTCGGCATGCTGGTAGGCTACGAGCGCTCGTACAATGGCCGCGCCGCCGGCATGCGCACCTACGGCCTCGTGTGCATGGCGTCCACGGCGCTGACGGTGTTCGTCGGCCACGCGCCGCTCTGGTACGGCGGCGCCACAGCGCACATCCAGGCAGACCCGACCCATACCATCCAGGGCGTGGTCACCGGCGTCGGCTTCCTCTGCGCCGGGGTCATCATGAAGGACGGCATGCGCATCCGCGGCCTCACGACCGCGGCATCCATCTGGGCTGCCTCGGCCATAGGCGTGTTGCTCGGCGTTGGTTTTTATGCCGCCGCGTTGCTGCTCGCCGTGCTATGCGTGAGCTCGATGTCTCTGTTGCACCGACTTGAATCCAGGCTTCCGGGGCGCACGACGCTGGATGTGTCTCTGACTTTCCAACCCGGTGAAGCGCCGGATCTCGATCTACTGATCGACAGGGCAAAGTCCCGCGGCTATCGCGTGCTGCACGACAGCCTGACTATCACGTTTGCCGACAACCAGGCCGTGTGGCGAATCAGCCTGGTCGCGCCGGACAAGGCGCGCGCACTATCGCCGGCAGGACTGGCGGCCGAGATGGCTGCAACCCAGGGTGTCTCCCGGTTCAGCATCGTGCCGGTGCGCAGTTGAGCAGGGTAGCGTCTTGGCCATCGCCGCCGCACCGCGCAGCGCATCTGACGCACGTTTTCCAGTCCGCGCTGGACGGCATCACGTCTCCATATGCGCATTAACTGTGAGACAAATCGTGCCGTTCGCCCACTAACTTTGAGAATCCTGCTCAGCTTGTTTGAAACTCGGCAAGCTAAGTCATTGATCCTTTGTACACCCGTTGCCTAATAGATTTGAGACGGAACAGTCACGTCTCACGGTTAGTGGGTTTTGTCTCACAGTTCCTGGGTCCAGTTCTGGCGAACCAGGAACCCGTGCGGTCCGAGCCGTGCGAAAAGGCGTACCATCAGGAGGTGATCGAGCGCTAGGTTCGTCCGTGCCTGAGCGTGTTACGCCTCCCCAGCCAAGTGGTCCTGCCATGATCCTGTATCACACTGACCCCGATTCCCCGGTCGTCGAGATTTCCGTCGAAGGCAAAATCACTGACCGCGATCTGCGCGAAGCCATCGAGCGCCTGCGAGGGGATCTCGAACTGAACGGCAAGACCCGCGTGCTCGAACGCATCGAGCATTTCACCGGCATCGAGCCAAAGGCACTGTGGACCGACCTGACGCTCGGCGTTTCCGTGGCCCGCAAAATCACGCGCGCCGCCGTGGTGGCCGACGCGGGATGGATCCACGCCTCGATGCATCTGGCGCGGTTCTTCACGAAGGCCGAAGTCAAGGTGTTCCACGTCAACGAGCTGGATCAGGCGCGCGCCTGGATCAACGCCTGAGCGCCGCCCGGCGAATCTCGTATCGTCCCAGGCTATCGCCGAGTTGGGGCCAGTCCGCATTGCGAGCTAGGTCACGGATCGATCGGTAGGGGACATGGACCCCGCCAAGCGGCCCGGCACTGAAATGCCCGTGTCAGGTGTCGTCCTCATCCCGCAAGCGCTCCGGATCCATCACGCGAATGCTCCGGAATGCGATCTCGATCAGCCCGCGCTTCTCCAATTGCTTCAGGAGCTTATTCAATGTCTGGCGGGACACACCAATCATCGCGGCAAGATTGACCTGCGAAACCTTCAAGGTGACGGGACCGCCTTGAGGCACCAGCGGGCGCTGCAACAGCAGGAGTTCCGCCAGCCTCGCGCGTACGCGAGCCTCCGGGGCCATCAGTTTTGTATCTGAGATATAGCGAAGGACGCCGGCATGCCGCTGCGCGATGAGCAGCGCGAAGTAGCGGTAGGCCGTTGGTCCTTCCTTGACGCTCCGCGCGAACTGCGCCCGCGAAAGGACAAGCAGTCTTGCGTCCGTGTCGGCAGTATGACGGCGCCGGCGTGCCAGTCGAATCGGTGGCCGACTATCTGATCAAACCGGCGCCTGGCGCCATCAATCCTTTCTTGCCGGGGGCTGAGCGCGATGCCAGCGCCCGGACATACTCGCTGGCGGTTGCTGATGGCGTACCGCCGGCCGACCAGCCGGTCGGCATGAATCAGGTTGGCCAGCAGCGTGCGACATTGCATGCTCCCAAGTACGGAGCCGCATCTATGCGCGTGACAAGGGGACAGACGAGACCGGCGGCGCCGGGCTGCCGGTCCCAGTGCTGACGTTGGCAGACGGCAAGGTGTTGAAAGGCGATGCGGCTTGCCCAGCCTTGCGGAAAAAGCAGCCGCTACATGTCGACGTCCGCATTTGAAATTTCGCATGCCTTGCATGCCTGCCAAGCCCTGATCCGAGGCGCTGCGGACGCGCCCCCAATGCAGCGGCCGTAACGCGCCTCGATCAAGGCGCTGATCAAGATGCCAGGCGATGCGAAGTTGAGCTTCGGCATGGCGAGGGGAGCGGGCGGTTTCATGGCGCTAGGGTAAACCCATGGTTGTGAATATGTTTGAACATATTATAGTTGGATATGTTCGAACATATTTGAGCGTGTTCGCGAAACCAGCAATTACCTCAGAGGCCGATATGTCCACTTTTTCCGTCCCCATGGCTAGCACCGTTGTTGATTCGATTCTGTTCCGCGATGCCTTCGGCACCGCCAAGATGCGCGAGATTTTCTCCGACCGGGCGCTGATCCAGCGTTACATTGACGCCGAGATCGCCTTGGCGAAGGCCGAAGCGCGCGTCGGCGTGATCCCGGCCGAGGCGGCGGAAGTGATTGCGCGCGAGTCGCGCATCGAGCGTATCGACTTTGACCATATGCGTGAGGAGACGGACATCGTCGGGTACCCGATCCTGCCGCTGGTGCATCAGCTTGTGGGCATGTGCGGCGATGCCGGCCGCTACGTGCACTGGGGAGCGACCACGCAGGACATCATGGACACCGCGGTGGCACTGCAGGTGCGCGACGCGCTCGACAGCATCGACACCGATGTCCGCGAACTGCGCGCCATCCTGGCCGGCCTGGCGGTCAAGCATCGCGATACGCCCATGGCCGGCCGCACCCACCTGCAGCAGGCGCTGCCTGTCACTTTTGGCTACAAGGTCGCGATCTGGCTCGCCATGTTCGACCGCCACCAGCAGCGTCTGGCGGAATTGCGCCCACGGGTGGCCGTGGTGGAGTTTGCCGGTGCGGCGGGCACGCTGGCCTCGCTGGGCGACAAGGGCTTCGCGGTGCAGCAGGCGATGGCCGAGGAACTTGGGCTGGGCGTGCCGGCAACCACCTGGCATGTGGCACGGGACGGCTTCGCCGAGGCGGTGAACCTGCTCGCACTGATCACAGGTTCCCTTGGCAAGATCGCACTCGACATCATGATCATGGCGTCGACCGAGTTCGCCGAGGTCTACGAGCCCTTCGTCAAGGGTCGTGGCGCCTCCAGCACCATGCCGCAAAAGCGCAACCCGATCTCCAGCGAACTGATGCTGGCCGCCTCGAAGGCAGTGCGCCAGCACGCCGGCCTGATGGTCGATGCCATGGTGCAAGACTTCGAGCGCGCGACCGGCCCATGGCATGCGGAGTGGATTGCGATTCCCGAGAGCTTCATCTTCACTGCGGGTGCCCTTCACCAGGCGAAGTTCGCGCTTGGCGGCCTCATCGTCGATACCGAACGCATGAAGCACAACCTCGGCATCACCCGTGGCCTGATCGTGGCCGAAGCGGTGATGATGGGCATGGCCCCCTTCACCGGCCGCCAGCAGGCGCACGACATCGTCTACGACGCCTGCCGCACCGTAAACGAGAAGGGCGGCACGCTGGCCGAGGCGCTGATGGCACTGCCTGAGGTCACGCAACACTTCGATCGTGCGGCGATCGAGCGTTTGACGGATCCGGCCAACTATCTCGGCCTGGCGCCGCAGATGGTGGACCGCGCCATCGCGCTGTCGAACGGTGTGTAAGAAACAGCATCAAACAGCATCGAGGAGACAGATATGGAAAACCATTCATCCAGCGCAGATGCGCTGATCTCGCCCCCGAGAAAACTACCCTGGTATCGCAAGCTGGGTATGCAAGTGCTGGTGTCCCTGGTGCTTGGCATCGCGGTGGGCTTCATCTTCCCGAAGTTCGCCTCGCAGCTCAAGCTGCTCGGCGACATGTTCCTCTCGCTGATCAAGGCGGGCGTGGCGCCGCTTGTGTTCCTCACCATTGTCCACGGCATTGCATCCGCCGGCGATGTGAAGAGTGCTGGCCGCGTTGGCTGGCGCTCCATCTTCTACTTCGAAGTGCTTTCGACGATTGCCCTGGTCGTGGGCATGCTGGCGGGTAACCTCTTGCAGATCGGCAAGGGCATGACCACCGTAGCCACCGGCGCCGCCCCGCCGGTGGTGGCCAAGGCCGGGCAGCACGGCTTCCTGGCGTTCATGGCCCACATCGTGCCAGACAATTTTGTCGGGGCGTTTGCCAAGGGCGAACTGCTGCAGGTGGTGGTGCTTGCGGTGATGGTCGGCATCGGCATCCTCGCCATTCCGGAAGGCCGGCGCGAGAAGATCAACGAGGGGCTCGACCAGATCTCCGAGGTACTGTTCTCCTTCATCAACCTGGTGATGAAACTGGCGCCGATCGGCACGTTCGGCGCAGTAGCCTATTCGGTCGGCAGCAACGGCACCGCGGTGCTGATCGCGTTGGCCCAACTGGTGTTCAGCTTCTACGCGGTGGTGGCGGTGTTTATCGTGGTGGTGCTGGGCCTGGTGGCACGGCTGGCAGGCTTCAGTCTCTGGCGTTTCCTGCGCTACATCAAAGACGAGATCCTTATCGTGCTCGGCACCGCATCGTCGGAGAGTGCACTGCCCCGCCTGCTGATCAAGCTGGAGCGGTTGGGTTGCGCCAAGCAGACCGTGGGCCTGGTGCTGCCAACCGGCTACGCATTCAACCTCGATGGCACCTCGCTCTTCATGGCCATGGGCGTGATGTTCATCGCGCATGCCTACGGCGTGCCGCTGTCGCTGGATCAGCAGATTGGCATCCTGTTGCTGATGCTCCTGACTTCCAAGGGCGCGGCGACCGTCTCCGGCGGCTCCTTCGTGGTCTTCGCTGCAACGGTGACTTCGACCGGGATGCTGCCGGTCGAGGGACTAGCCGTTATCTTCGGCGTCTACCGCTTCCTGTCGATGGCGATCTCCACCTGCAATACGATCGGCAACAGCGTCGCGACCGTGGTCATTGCCAAGTGGTCCGGCACCTTTGACCACGAGATTGCGCAGCGGCATCTGTATCCCGAGCGCTTTCCCGAAACGGCCAACGCCGATGCTGCGCTCGACGATGGCAACCTTCTGCCTGAGGACTCCAAGGAAGGCAATCCACACACTGCCGGTATCCCGCTCTCGAAATCCGGAGAGTGATCGGACCATCCCGCCATGGCAGCGAAGGTGCCGATTAGAGAGCATTGGTTCCAGTGGCGCCTTGCTGCCCGTCCTTGCTAGCGGCGGGACGTTCCGCACGAATGCCAAACCAGCACGTCACGGCTCCCACCAGCAGCAATGCGGCCGCGAGGCAGAGCGAGAGATGCATGCCGCGCATGAAGGCCTGCGGGGCAGTGTCGCGCACCAGGTAACCGAACCCCGCCACGCCTAGCATACCGCCCACCTGCCGCGCTGAGTTGAGGACGCCGGAGGCGATGCCCGCGCGGAAGCCATCCACGGCTGACAGCGTGACATTGGTCATGGTCGGCACCATCAGCGCGATGCCGCTGGCGGCTAGCAGCATCGGCGGGGCAAGCAGCCAGTAGGGGCCGTCGATGCGCACCGGCAACAGCATCAGGTAACCCAGGGCGGCCAGGAGCAATCCCAGCACCATCAGGTATCTCGCGCCCATCCGCGTGATCAGGCGGCCGGCGAGCACGTTGACTGCCATCAGTACCACCGTCATCGGGAGGAACGCCAGCCCGGTCTGCTGTGGCGATAGTCCCTGCTGAAGCTGGAAGAACAGGCTGAAGACAAAGATCTGGCCATAGTAGGCAAAATTCACGATCACACCGGCGAGCGACGCCACCCTGAACGCCGGGATGCGCAATAGCGCCAGCGGCAGCATCGGCGCAGCACTGCGTGATTCGATGCGGATAAAGGCCGCCGCCGACGCCAAGGCCAGCCACAGCCCCGCCTGCACCCAGGCGTGTCCCCAGCCGAGACGGCCGGCTTCGGTGACCGATGCGGTGAGTGCGGCCAGCGCCAGTATGGCCGCGCCTTGCCCGGGCCAATCCAGGCCGCGGTGATGTCCGCCGCCATCGGCGGCGACATGGCGCAACGTCAGATACAGGCCAATCAGGCCCAGCGGCAGGTTGATCAGGAAGATGCTGCGCCAGCCGAAGTGGGTCACCAGCAGGCCACCCAGTACCGGCCCGGCCGCCAGCGAGATGCCGCCGATCGCACCCCACCAGCCGACTGCGCGGCTGCGTTGTTCGCGTTCGGGAAAGGCCCGCTGGAGCATCGACAGCGAGTTCGGCACCAGCAGCGCCGCACCAATGCCCTGGCCCAGCCGGGCCACCACCAGCATCGCCAGGCTGCCCGCCGCGCCGCACGCCACCGACGTCAGCGTGAACAGCGCGAGCCCCATCAGGAACACCCGTCTGGCGCCCAAGCGATCTCCGAGCGCTCCGCTGGTCAGTAGCAACGCCGCGAACACCAGCGTGTAGGCGTTGATCACCCATTGCAGCCCCGCCACATCGGTGGCGAATCCTTGCCGCAAGGTATCCAGGGCGACATTGACGACGCTGACGTCCAGCAGGACGACGACAAAGCCGAGCGCAGCGGCCAGCAGGGTGGCCCGTTGCGCATTGGTGGTGGTAGGCATGGCATGGATTCCAACGATAGGATCTCCGCATGCTAGGCTGCAGACATATCCGCGTAAATTCCCTAAAATCTCCACCGAACCTGGAGAAAACGCACAGATGCTCGATTGGGAAAATCTTCGCCACTTCCTGGCAGTCGCTCGCACCGGCACGTTGTCCGGCGCAGCGCGCGATTTGCAGGTGGATCACGCCACGGTAAGCCGCCGGCTGGCCGCGCTCGAAGCCGGGCTGCAAGCGCTTCTGGTTGAACGCCTGCCGCGCTCGTGCCGCCTGACGCCGCTCGGGGTGTCGGTCTTCGAGCAAGCCAGGACGATGGAAGCCGCCGCGTTCGCTATCGAGCGGCAGACGCGTGCCAGCCACGAGCCCGTGAGCGGCAAGGTGTCGCTCAGTGCGCCACCGGTGCTGACCACACATCTGCTGGCCGGCCGCCTGGCGGATTTCCGCGCGGCTTATCCGGGTATCCAGCTCTCCGTGTCGGCGCAGGCCCGCGCGGTGTCGCTGACGCGCCGTGAGGCAGACGTAGCGCTACGGCTGGTGCGGCCCAGCGAGTCGAGCAGTGTGGTGCGCAAGCTGGGGCAGATGCCATTCGCCTTGTACGCAAGCCTCGACTATCCGGCATTGCGGAGTCCCCGCGACTGGACCTTTATTGCCTACGATGCGCAGTTCGCCGACATGCCGCAGCAGCGCTGGCTGCTGGAGCTGGCGGGGCCACGGCCCGTGGGCTGCGAACTCAGCGATATCAGCAGCCATCTCGCCGCTGCCCGCGCAGGGGCGGGCGTGGCTGGCCTGCCTTGTTTCCTGGGGGATGCCGATGCGGGCCTGGTACGGCTGGAACACGAGGGCGCTGCATTCTCGCGCGACATCTGGCTGGTGGTGCACAGGGACTTGCGGCGCTCGGCCCCTGTGCGCGCGGTGATGGACTTTCTTAGCGAAGTAGTGGCCGGGCACGGCGCATTTGGATCCGCTTCGGAATAGGCACATGGGCTCTCAAGCGGCTGCTTGGGGCCGGCTAACGCGGCCGGGCCCGCCAGTATCGGCCGGTCGACACGGACGCCTGGATCGTCGACAATCGACGTGTGGATGGCAGGCAATTCTCTTCGTGGAGTGAACTGCAGACCATAGGATGCAAATCTCGCGTGCGGTGGGAAAAATATAAATGACTCTGATTGACGATTTTCTGCCTCAATATGATTTCCGCGAGCGACACGCTGCGCTCGTACACGCGCCAGCGAACATTATTCTGGATTGCGTTGCTCGCCAACGTGCGCAAGATGATCCGCTGGTACGACTGGCCATTGGCCTGCGCGAACTGCCGTCGCGATGGATGAACCGGTCGAGCAGACGCCCGCTAGATCTCGACGATTTCACATTTCTTGGTCGCGAAGGGGATTCCGGGCTGGCGTTCGGGCTGACCGGAGCTTTCTGGCGGGCAGATTACGGTTTGCTGGACATTGGGTCCCCCGAAGCCTTCAAGGCGAGCGTCAGAATGGACGTCTGCCAGCTCGTCATGGGCTTCAACGTAGATGCCAATGCGTCAGGCGCATCCGTGCTGAGCACGGAGACCCGGGTGTTTTGTCCAACCGCGGCGGTTCGTCGCCGATTTGCTCCCTACTGGTACATCATCCGTCCTGTCAGTGGGCTAATCCGGCGGCGTATGCTTGCCAGGGTTCGGCGACAGGCCGAAAGTCTTGCCAAAGAACGATGATTCGCCACTGGCCAAGAATGGCTATTTGTGAAAGGTATATGCATGGAGTGGCTTGAACCGTGGTGGTCCACTAAAAGTATGGACGAGCAATTTCACGAAGCCTTCGCGCGACAGCTCGCGCTGGAGGTTCCGCCGGGGCACGAAATGTTCGGGCTGCTTGCAAAACTTATCGGAAGGGGCCCGGGCGACGATGCTTTGTTTGAAATACTCGATGGTAGTGGTCGGGTTGCGGTGGTTCATCTAACCTGGTCGAAATCGCGCGGGCGCTTACCCTGGCCCATCACCGTTTTCTACACCGACATGAAGAACTGGATCGAGACATGCATGCTTCCGGAGCATCAGGAGTGGGCGAATTGAGTGAAGACCTGACGTCCAGCAGTAAATTCCTTAGTCTGGTGCTCAGACACGCTCCGGAAACGATAGGCCTTTCGCTGAATGAAGCCGGTTGGGCGAATGTCGAGTTGCTTCTGCGGCAAGCCAACGCGCACGGCAAGCGAATTGATCGTGAGATGCTTGAGAAGATCGTGGCGACCAGCGACAAGAGGCGGTTTGCCATCAGCGACGACGGGCTGATGATCCGAGCCAACCAGGGACACTCGATCGATGTGAATCTTGGTCTCGAAGCGCTAAAGCCGCCTGTGCAACTTTTCCACGGCACGGCAAGCAGGTTCGTTCCTGCCATTCAGGACCAAGGCTTGAAGCCGCAGAACCGGCAGCACGTGCATCTGTCGGCAGACATTGCTACCGCGCTTGTCGTTGGGCGTCGGCACGGCAGTCCTATTGTGTTGAGGGTGGAGTCCGCGAAGATGTGCGAGCTCGGTCACGCCTTCTTCCAATCACAGAACGGTGTTTGGCTCACGCAAGCGGTGCCGCCTCAGTTCATACAACCGATCGACTTGCCCAAGCTTCTTGGATGATGTGGCTTAATGCCCCCTTTGAGGACGGCAGTTTGAATGCAATCGATTGCGGGCACTCACCTGACAGACATTGGTTGGTTGATGCGACGATGAGAGCGATGAGATTGCGTGGAAGTCCAACGCAGCGCCAATGTTCCTCGCCGGTCCAAACGAATGCTAGCCAGCCGATCGCGCTGCGCGCCGGAGCGTGTTCCGAACGCCTGGCGGGGGGCACGTCCCTCGCTTAGGTTGCCTTCGCGACCAGTGGCCGACTTAATACATGACGAGCAGGCGGCGGCTCATCATCTGCCACAAACGGCGGGGCTATTTTCCGGGTTCTCCCACATAGTTCAGGGGCACCCATTCATATTTGTTTCCCGCTCTTCGAATGTGCCCCAAGCCGGGGAAGGCGATGTGGGCCGCACCTACCGTGTAATGACTGGTTGCCAGCATATCCATGACCGAGCGGCGCGAGCGTTGCGCCTCGGTCGCGGTGCTATCGTACTTGACCGTCGCCTCGGGTGTTCGCATTTGAATTGAGGCAACGTGGACAATATCGCCCCAGACCAACATTCCCTCCCCTTTGCTGCGGATCAGATACCCCGTGTGTCCGGGAGTGTGGCCGGGCAATGCCATTGCCTGAATACCGGCATCCAGTTCGATGTCCCCGATAAACGGGCGGACCTTGTTTGCCGCAACATAAGGTGCGACCGATGCGATGGCCGCATCAAAGAACGTTGCGAGGAAGTCGGGCGCCTTTGATTTGCTGGCTGGATTGAGCCAGTAGTCTGCTTCGGCCTGGTTCACGCGCAAGATGGCGTTTGGAAACGCCATCTTTCCGCTGGCGTCGACACCACCAACGTGGTCCTTGTGCAGGTGCGTCAGCAGGATCTCGTCAACTTGTTCCGGTTGATAGCCAGACGCTCGCAGGTTGGCCAACAAGTGTCCGCAGCAGTCACCATAGAGCACGCCCGCCCCGGCATCGACCAGGACGAGTTTTGCGCCAGTGTTGATCAAGAAGGCGTTGATGGAACCCTGGACGGGAGCTTGCAGGAAATCCTCATCGAGGTCGCGTTTGATTTGTGCCTTGGACACCCCTTCAACAACCGCATCTATCGGAAACGCATGCGTTCCGTCCAGGAGCGCCGTCACCTCAAAGTCTCCGACCATGACGCGGTGAAAGCCGGGCCCCTGTGTACGAACTTGTGGTGCCGCGGCCTGCGCGGAAGGCAGAACAGATGCCCCCAGCATTATTGTGAACACCAGCCGTGTGCAGGCGAGCGCCAGGCGTTTGAGGATTTGCTTCATGACTTCGGATACCGCAAGGAGATGGGTAGGGCTCGCACCCCGGACCGAGGCGCTATCGCGACGGGAACCGGCAGAGGGATTCGGGAAGTCACGCACGCGTTCCGGACCATCGTGAGGGCGGATGCTACCGCCTCGTGGAATCACTGCATGGCCCCCGGCGCTGGCGGGCATAGACGCAGGCCAGGTTAAGCAGTAACCGACTTAACCGCGTCGATGATGACGTCTGCAACTTCCCGGTGCTTCGACAGGATCAGAAGATGGCTTGCCTTCAGTTCAGTCGTCTTCGCCTTGAGCCGTTTGGCGAGTTCCGCCTGAAGTTCCACGCTCACTGCGCGATCGTCCGTCGCCACGACGTACCAGCTCGGACGCGTCTGCCACGCGGCTTTGGTGATCTTGTCGCCGAACGTGCTGGTAGGCAAAGGAGGCTGCACCGTTGCGAGGATGCGCACCTCGGATGCCGGCAGATCGTTCGCGACATCTTCGATCCAGGCCTCGGGGCTGAGCTTAAGGTAACCGCGGCCATCATCCTGAATCTTTCCCAGCGCCGGCGGGGCAGGATGTGACGAGACCAGGTCGCCCGTCGACTCGCCTGCCCCCGGCGCAAGCGCGGCTACGTACACCAACCCCTTCACCTTGGGATCGTTACCTGCCTCGGTGATGACCGTCCCACCCCAGCTATGCCCAACCAACACAATCGGGCCTTTGATCGACGCCATCGCCCTCTCGGTCGCGGCCACATCGTCGGCGAGCGAGCTGGTGGGATTCTGGATTGCTACCACGGGAATGTTCTTGTCCAGCAGGTGCGGGATGACCCGTGCCCAACTTGACCCATCAGCCCATGCACCGTGGACGAGCACGACAGTTACGCCATTTGGCGATGCAGCATTCATTTGGAAACTCCTTGACCGGAATGTGACCGGATTCAGTTTGGCTATCGTTCGGATAGTGCGCTGATCGAGCGCAGTCGAAAAACAGGCGAAGGATGATGCGCGCCTACTAGCTGCGGCGATTATTTCGGGCCAGGGGAAAAAGCTCGATCGACACCATTCTGGTGACCTGAAAGTGTCATGAAGCCCAGCAAGTTAAACGGATGCCATTCCTGTGGTCAATACTACTTACGGATAATCGTCGAGACGGTAGTCTTAGCGACGTGTTGGATCAACAGGTGTCTTGGCGCAGGAGCGACGTGTTGGGCTTGTGTGCGGGGCGGGCTGATGCGATGCGACCTACGACCTTGGTGTTAGCCGGTTCTACGAGGATCGGGTAGAAAATTTCAGCTTTCTTTCGAAGAATGGAGGGAGCTTGCCAGGGAGTCAGAAAGCGAAGCTGCCCGATTGATGACATTCACAATTTTGGGGAATTTAATAAAAACGAAAAATCGATCCGCATGCGGAATGTCGATCAGTGAGAGGACAACAATTTAACGTTCCCCGCCAGAAGGTAAGACATCATGGAAAATAGCCAGATTCGGATCAAGCATCATACGATTCGTGCGAATGGTATTCGACAGCATTTTCTCGAAGCCGGTGACGGACCTCCCGTGGTGCTTCTGCATGGATTTCCGGAAACCAGTTTCGCGTGGCGATTTCAGTTTCCGGCGCTGGCCCGGCACTATCGGGTCATCGCTCCCGATCTGCGCGGTTACGGGGAAACAGACAAGCCGTCCTCGGGGTACGACAAGCGGAACATGGCGCTGGACATCACCCGCCTGCTCGATGAACTGAAGATCGGCAAGGTGGCGCTGGTAGGGCACGACCGCGGTGCCCGGGTGGCGACGAGACTGACGAAGGATCATCCTGAGCGCGTGGACCGATTGGTGGTGATGGATAACGTGCCGACACGAGTCGTCGCGCAGAACATGAGCGCACAGACCGCGCGCGCCTATTGGTTCTTCCTCTTCCATCTGGTGTCGGACCTCCCTGAGACCCTGATCGCAGGTAAGGAAGCCGAGTGGCTCCACCATTTCTTCGCCGACTGGTGCTACAACCCACACACGATCGAAGGCGAGGCGTTCGACACCTATGTCCGCGCGTACAAGCGGCCCGGCGCAGTGCGCGGAGCAATGGCTGACTATCGGGCGAACGCCGAAGATGTGGCGCAGGACCTGATCGATGCCGACGTCAAGATCAAGTGTCCCGCGATGGCGATCTGGGGCGAGGACTTCTACGCGGTGGGCGGGATGTTCGATATGAAGGCCGTTTGGGAAGGAATGGCCAGCAACTTGCGCGCTGAACCTATCGCCCAGTGTGGCCACTTGCCGCAGGAAGAGCAGCCTGCCCATGTCAACGAGTTGTTGATCGACTTCTTGCGCGGCTGGAACGGCGCGTAGTTGGCGCGACGAAACCACCTCGAAGGGCCACACCGGTGGCGATATCCCAGCGTGACCCTTCTCCGCAAGCACCCCATAAGAGACAGCCATGTCGGAAGACAAAGAGCCTCGCAGGCGCTTCCTGCGCCAGGTACTCGCTGCCAGGCTGCCCGAGTTCGTCGATCGCCAGATGGAAACGCCGTTCGGCCACGGCAAGCTCTGGTACATGCGGAGACCATTTCCACACGGACCGGGTGCTGGAGTTCGGCTACCAGTTGAGCCTGGTGCCACGCGACAACTATCGGCACGGCATCGCAGCCTGCAACGCATGGTGCAAGAAGGAGCATGGCAAGGTATTCGCCGAACTGGACAAGGCCACTCAGGAAAAGGTGCTGACCGACCTGCAGACGGGCAAGGTGCAAATATCGATACGCACACTCTCGTTGACCATTTTCCCAATCCAGTATCTTTGAGGACTTGAACGATGATTGACAGGGCACAGGACGGCACGTCCTTGTCGGGGCGAAGTGTGCTGGTGTTGGCTGCGTCGTGCGGATTCGCCGTGGCGAACCTGTATTACAGCCAGCCGTTGCTTCCAGCGATGGCTGCCGCCTTCGACGCTGGTGCCGAGGCGCAAGGCGCCATCGCCATGCTGACGCAGCTCGGCTACGCCAGCGGCTTGCTGCTGTTTGGCCCCTTGGGCGATCAACTCGATCGCCGAAAGTTGATTACCGTTCTGTTGCTGGCAAACGTGGCCGCGCTTGGGTTGTGCGCGTCCGCCCAGAATCTTCCTTGGTTGCTGGCCGCCAGTGTCCTCCTCGGGCTCACGGCGATGAGTGCGCAGGTCATCATTCCTGCAGTGTCGGGGCAAGTAGACCCCGCGCAACGAGGACAGACGGTGGGGCGGTTGTTGAGTGGACTGTTCGCCGGCACGCTGCTAGCGCGCACGGTCAGTGGCTATGTCGGTGCTCACGCGGGCTGGCGCTCGATGTTCCTGTTGGCCGCGGCTCTCGATCTCGTCCTGATCGCGATGGTCTGGGTTCACTTGCCACGTGCCGGAGCGGAAAGCGACCTGTCATACGTACGCTTGCTCCGTTCAATGGTAGAGCTGTTCGCACGAGAGCCGCTTCTGCGCGAGGCCTGTCTGACCGGCTTTCTCTTGTTCGGCGCCTTCAACGTCTTGTGGGGGTCGCTTGCCATGATGCTTGCCGGGCCGCCCTATCGCTGGGGCAGCGAGGTGGCCGGGCTCTTCGGGCTTGTCGGCCTGGTCGGGATGTTTGCGTCGCCCACCATCGGTCGCATTGCGGATCGCTTCGGTGGGCGACGAGTCGTCGGCGGGGCCGCAATATTGGTGATGCTGGCGTTCGGACTTGTCGCTGGCTCGATATGGTCAATCGCGTGGCTAATCGCCGGTATAGTCGTGCTTGACCTGGGAAGCCGGGCGAATCTCGTCGCGAACCAGACAAGGCTATATGCGTTGCTTCCGGCGGCGCGCGGGCGTCTTAACACGATCTTCATGACTTGCTATTTCCTCGGCGGCGCCGCAGGGTCGACAGTTGGGACGTTTGCAGCCGGTCGGTATGGATGGCACGGCGTGGCGATAGCTGGCATGCTCTGCGCGGGCTCAGCGCTGATCGCGACCGTCGGGGTTCGTGCGGCCGCACAACGTGCAGTATCAGGGGAATGACTGATGCCTCGCGTGCGGTCCGTTTCGCATCGATGCGGGAGACGTTGAGCGGAGATTGAATGTCATGGCGCTGACCTGCGAATTGAGCTTGAGGGCGAACGAAGTCCAAAAGTCCCGCTAGTTCGCCGCAGGCATCTGAACTCTGCCGCACCGACACAGTGGCGTCATGTGGAGGCCGTAGCGATTCAGGATGAGCGACGCTCCATCCAGGAAGCTGAGGCGATGTCGATGTGCTGGCTGGAGACTATCTCAAGGTTGGGCATGATATTGCCTTCCTATGGTCGTAACGCGCCAGGAAAGTCGGGAGGCGAGCGGCGCCTGAGTCGTCCTCTGGCGATGCCCTTGTGCGCGAGCACGATGCTTTACGGGGGCGCCATCCCGTTCTTAAACGGGAGCAACTTCCCATGTCGGAACTACCTTTGCACGAACCAACTCAATGTGCGTTCGTCCTTGTCGACGAACAAGCGGGACTCGCTTTCGCAGCGGGATATCAGGCCCCGCAATTGCTTCGCAGTAACGGCCTGGCGGTAGCAAAGACCGCAGTTGCCTTCGGCGTGCCAGTCGTGATCTCGACGTCGGCGTCTAGGGCATGGCGGCGGCTACGGAACAGGGTTCGCATATGCCCGGGATATGATCAAGCCCGCTTGATCCGAAAGCGGAAGACCGAGTTCTACGCAACGCATCGTGCATGAGTGGAAGCACTCCGACGAGGTGCTCTGGTCATGAACAATGCGATCGGTACTCCGATTTTGCATTTCAGCGAACGGAATCTTCCCCTTGCTGTCCCGCTCGGCGGCGTTGGCGGGCTTCAATTCACTGTGTCGCTTCGGCTTTCAGCCTTGGTGGCAGACAATCTCACTCCGCCTGTCCCGTAGTCCCGCTGCCGCCTCGATCGCGATCCCTGCGGCCCACCTTGAGGCGCCATTCACAATCGCCGAGACGTTCATCTTTTGGCGATCTGCTCCTGCCTGCAGTGCGCGCCAGATTCCGTCATTTGCTCTATCCCTGCAAACGTGCACATCGCTATGTTGTCGTACAGCGAATCTTCCAGTGCTTCGTCCGACAGTCCATACCACTGCTGCAGGAAGCAAATACGCATCCGTTCCAATCCAATCGGCGGCCGGCCACATCGTCGCTTGGAATAGGGCAGCTCAATCGCCGCCAGCAGTCGCCGCCGTGCCACCACGCGTTCCATCTCGTTCGGAAGGCGCTGGCGACGGGTCACGCACTTCTTGCCGTGGTTTCTCTGCTTTCGCAAAACTGAACTGTCGCTTCATCTCTGGCTCATCTCCGGGACACACACATGACAACACTTACGAGCCACTCAACGATGACTGCCACGCGGACTAAATGGGTTTTCCCCTGGCGTTACGTTGCGCGACCGACATCGATTCTTGATTCCTTGTAAATAGTGTTTTGATTTGATCATTTGCGACTTGCTCAACTAGCATATCCGTCATCCAGCCCCGGGGGGCGCCTGCGCAACTCCCCCTCTGAGGGAAAATCCGCCTTTTTTATGGCGCCGCCAGTCGGCCGCTGTATGAGGAAGAGCATGAAACCACTGACAGGAAGCAGCCAGAATCGGCCCGCGGTGCCCAGTGCTCTCGGCGCCCGGCGCCGACACCAGTTTGCTCGCCTTAAAGCCTCCTTCCGCTCGCACCGGCACCTCGCACATGATCTTGTCGAGATGCCATCGTGTTCTCCGATTCCTGACTGTGATCGGATCGGTATTGCGAGCAAATTGGCAATGCTGTGTACAGCGTTTCCGCCAGCGGCATCTGATGTGCATAGCCAGGCAATATTAAACGTCCTGTTGCACACCTGCTTGAAACTGACCGGTGCGACGCGTGCGGCGGTAGTAGCCATTCAGGGCACTGAGCAGTGCGTAGCTGCAGTGGTGATGGCGGGCGTCGGCTCTCCGTCGCCGAAAATTGTCGATTCAACGCCGCAACAAATCGCACTTCCTCAGTCGGTTATCCACCATGTATTGAACACGGGTGCGGAGCTAGTGCTCGCAAATGCTTTATCAGTAGCGCCATTTAAAGACGATCGCTATATAACCATTCACCGCACGCGCCGGATTATTTGTCTGCCGCTAATCAGGCATGAGAAAATTGTCGGTTCTCTTTATATTGAGTGCCAGCTATCGACGTCAGATCGCGTCCCCGAAGAGATCGCAGTGCTCAGATTCTTCGCGCAGCTATTGGCAGTCCTCCTTGAAAGCTACAGACTAATCGAAGAAGTAGATCAGCAGCGAAAGTCGCTTCGGAAGGCGCAAGTCGATCTGGAACATGCGTCAAGAGTCATGACGTTGAGCGTTCTGCAATCTTCGCTGGCACATGAACTCAGTCAGCCACTAGCAGCACTAACAACCAACGCCGCCGCAGCGATCCGCTGGCTGGATCATGATCCGCCAAATCTCCATGAGACACGCGAGTCCTTGGGGAGCATTGTTTCTCAGGGGATCCGAGCAGCGGCAATCATAGACGGGATGCGAGATCTTCTCAGGAAAACAACGCCATCCGCTCCTGCTCGCTTGCAGATGAACGATCTCGTTGGAGAGACGTTAACGCTGGTTAGAGGAAAATCTTCGGAAGAGCAGATCGCGATCACGACCGATCTAAGCCCAGACCTTCCGCCTGTTAGCGGCAACAAGGTCCAGCTACTGCAAGTGATCCTGAATCTGGCGCTGAACGCTCTGGATGCCCTAAAAGGCATTACGGAGCGGCCTCGAATCCTCCATATACGTTCGAGGAATTTCGGCAAGAAAGGTGTCATCGTCTCCGTACAGGATTCCGGGGCGGGCCTTACTCAACAGGCAAATGAACGAATGTTTGAACCATTTTTTACGACAAAGGAGAATGGACTTGGCATGGGCCTGATCATCTGCAATTCAATAATCAAAGCACATGGCGGACATCTCTGGTGTAGTTCAGGAAATCCGACGGGAACGGTTTTTAATTTCTCAATACCTTCTCTCCCTGCGGGTTAATTAAATTTAATGCATTAAAAATCAGATTGATTGCATTATTTTTTATGTGTTAGTTTGCTCGCGCCGATATTATGGCAAATGTTCTGTGATTTTACAGAAAGCTCTCTGGCCACGTGATCGACAAAGCAGATAATGCGGGATGCTAATGCCGTATTGCGGTAGTAGACTGCGTTAATCGACTGTCGCGCATCGAGTGTTTGCTGCGTGAATAACTGAACCAGTCTCCCGCATTGTCGATCATCGCTTGTCATGAAGTCTGCCAGACAAACGATGCCCTGACCAGCCAAGGCCAAATTCCTAAGTACTTCGCCGCTTGACGAGGCGATTGTCGGTTCAATGCGCATGATCGTTTGGTTATGGTTGAGCAGCGGCCATTCATTGAGCGACTCCGGCTGTGTAAAGCCTAGCAGGGAATGCTGCGCGAGTTGCGCCGGTTTGGTCGGAGTGCCGTGGCGTTTCAGATAGTCAGGACTCGCGAGCACGCGAAGGGAACTGCTACCAATCGGACGCGCGTGCAGCGTGGAGTCTCTCAGCGGACCGATACGAAATGCCACATCGGTTCGCTTCTCAAGCAGATCAATAATGCCCTCGTTCGTGTTCAACTCCAGCTCTACTTCCGGATACTGGCTTCGGAAGCCTTCCAGTAGCGGTACGATTGCGTGCACCATATATGGTGTCGCTGCGTCAATCCGTAACCGCCCGACCGGACGCATCCGTCTCGCCGCCATTTGCTCTTCCGCTTCATCGACTCTCGTCAGGATGGCACGGGCGTGTTCCAGGAACGCCGCCCCTTCCTCCGTCAGTTCCAGTCGTCGTGTGGTTCGCCGCAGCAGCGTAGTCTGTAGTTTTTCCTCAAGCCGGCTTAATGTTCGGCTGGTGGCGGACACCGTCAAAGCTAGCTGTTCAGCGGCAGCCGTAATTGAGCCCGTGTCCACGACGGCCGTAAAGGCAAGCATTTCGTCGATCGTCGTCTTCATTCCTGACATCCTATACACGCATTTGTAAATATGAGGACGGTAATCTGGTAGAGATCGCTCCCACACGGTCCGCGGCGACGGGTCCTGGGGCCACCTGCGAAGCGAACCCTGAGTTGCAGGGGCGTGTCACAACGTAGACGGCCCCCCTGACTCGCCGGACACAGTCTGCCCTCTTACACGGGGACCCAGGCGCGCACTGTGGCAGGGATTAGTTCAGTGGGAAACGCAGGCACCTCGTTAGTGCTTTATGGGGCATTCTAACCGCAGGCGATCGAGGCTTTGCGATAAGACGTAGTCACGCTGGCAATGGTCGGGTTCCAGGGTCAGTAAGCGCCCGTTTGAAAATTCGCCGCAGATGTGTTCTAACGTTCGGACGTGGATAAAAGAACATCGAGAGCGGCAGGCAAGCATGGCGGCCAAGACAAAGCGGTATCCGAGTGATCTGACGGACATGGAGTGGCCAGCGATGGAGGAACTGCTGCCGAGGCCCGCACAGCGAGGGCGGCGAAGGAAGGCCGATCTGCGGGAGGTGATCAACACCTTGCGAAACCTGGTGCGCTCGGGGTGTGGCTGGCGCATGCTACCCAAGGACTTTCCGGCCTGGCAAACGGTGTACTGGTGGTTTCGCTGACTGATGCGGGGGTTCCTGTTCCAGACGCTTCATGATGTAGTGCTGGTGCTCGACAGGGAGTTGGAAGGCAGGCAGCGCTTGCCGAAGCGCGGGCGTGGTGGATAGCCAGTCGGTAAAAGCGCCAGCCGCCAAAGAGCGCGGCTACGACTCGGGAGAGAAGATCGTCGGGCGCAAGCGGCATATTGCCGTGGATACGAATGGCCGGTTGCTGATGGTGAACTTGACGCCGGCAGATATCGCAGATAGTGCCGGGGCGTTGGCGGTTCTGGAGGCCCTAAAGAAGCGTTGGCCGGGACTGAAGCATTTGTTTGCAGATGGCGCATACGGTCGTCGCACGTTGATGGACAAAGCCGCGACGCTCGACTTCGTCGTGCAGGTGGTGCGCCGCCACGAGGATCAAGTTGGTTTCGCGGTGCTACTTCGGCGTTGGGTGGTGGAACATACCTTCGGTTGGATGGTTCGCTGGCGTCGCCTTGTCAGGGACTACGAGCGGCGTCCTGATGTGTCCGAGGCCATGGTCTATACCGCAATGGGCGGGTTGCCGCTAGGTAGAATCGCCCCGCAGAATGCCCATCCTTGAATTATCGAGCGGGCTATAACCGCAGCATTCAATAAAGACGTCATTGTTCAAATGACGAAAACACATATTTTTGAGGTTTTATGACCACCTCCTTGGTTAAAATCCGACTTCTTACCGCCGCTGACGCAGCAATCTTCAAGGCAATCCGTCTACACGCTATCGAAAACGCTCCCACGGCAATCTGGCCAACCCGCGTCGAAGAAGAGGCACGCTCTGCCAGTGCAGTCGCAGAGCGAATTCAATCGACGCCTACGCAGGCTGTTTTTGGTGCGTTTGTTTGCGAAACCCTGGTTGGCATCGCTGGCGTACGTCGCGAATCGCTCTCGCAGGTGAGCCACAAGGCGACCATCTGGGGGGTATTTGTCGACCCAAACCAACGCGGCAAGGGAATCGCGCGGGATCTGTTGAATACCGCGATGGCCCATGCGTCAAAGAACTGGGATAGCGCGCAGTGCAATCTGTGCGTCAATACGGAAAACACGGCGGCCAAGCAATTGTACGAATCATTGGGATTCGCAGCTTTCGGCGTCGAACCTCGCGCAATGCAGGTGGATGGGCGGTTCTACGACGAACAGCACATGTTTCTGAAGCTGCGATGATCGCAACGAAGCGGCCTTCGATATTCCCGTTTTCGGCTACGGCCATTCATCGGGACGTTGGAATGCCATTGCCATGGCTGGCTTGATCAGCTAGCCGCCATTCGAGGGCCGGCGAGGGACGACTCCGAGGGCGGCATACGCGCCCAGGCGGGTTGGTGGGCGCCGATGTTGGTCGGCGCACATTGTGGTGGCCTCAGGCTCCTTGGGCTTCGCTCAAGGTCGGGTAATCGGTGTAGCCCTGCGCCGTGCCGCCGAAGAAAGCACTGTGCTGAACCTCGTTCATCGGCGCATTGGTCTTCAGCCGGGTGACGAAATCCGGGTTCGCAAGAACCATCTGGCCGTAGGCTTCCAGGTCGGCCAGCCCCGATGCCACGTCGGCCCCGATCTGGTCACGCGGGCGGCTCGGCCGGTTCAGGATCAGCGTGCCATTCCAGAGCTTGCGGATGTCGGCCAGCAGCGGCTCGTTGCCCTGGTGCAGGATGTGCAGATAGGCCAGGCCCAGCTTGTCGAGTTCGGCGACCAGGTAGCGGTACAGATCCGGCCCTTCGGCGCCTTCGTCGATACCCCAAAGCGTCGTGCCGGGCGACAGGCGAATCGCGGTCCTGTCTGCGCCGATTTCCTCGGCAATCGCGGCGGCGACTTCGAGGGCGAAGTGGGCGCGGTTCTTGACCGGACCGCCGTACACGTCGGTGCGCGTGTTCGCGCTCGGTGCGAAGAACTGCTGGATCAGGTAGGCGTTCGCAGCGTGGATCTCGACGCCATCGGCGCCTGCCTCGACTGCCCGGCGCGCCGCGTGGCGGAAATCCTGAGCGGTCTGGTGCACTTGCTCGGTGGTCAGCGCACGCGGCACGGGGATGTCCTGCATGCCCTTGGCAGTGAACATCTGCGTGCCCGGCGCAATGGCCGACGGTGCGACGCCCTGGCGATGATGCGGCGTGTTGTCCGGGTGCGACATGCGCCCGGCGTGCATGAGCTGGATGAAGAGGTGGCCACCCTTGGCATGCACGGCGTCAGTGGTCTTCTTCCAGCCGGCGACGTGTGCATTGGTGTAGATGCCTGGCGTGGTCAGGTAGCCCTGTCCATCGTCCGAGGGTTGGGTGCCTTCGGCGACGATCAGGCCGGCGCTGGCGCGCTGGGCGTAATACTCGGCGGCCAGCTCTCCCGGCGTGCCGTCGAATTGGGCACGGCTGCGGGTCATTGGTGCCATGACCAGGCGGTTTTGCAGGGTGTGGCGGCCGACGCGGACGGGATCGAACAGTTTGCTCATGATGGAATCCTCAGAAAGTGGTGGATGGAGGAATCATCGCCTGCTTCTCATGCGGGATAAATATGGTAATTTGGAGAACATTGATCCACTGATGGAGCAACGAGCATGGAGCTGTTGAACGACATGGCCTTGTTCGTGGAGGTCGTCAAAGCCAAGGGCTTTCGAAGTGCCGCGGAGGTGATGGGCGTGCCGAACTCGACACTATCGCGGCGGATCAGCGCATTGGAGAAAGCGATCGGGCTGCGCCTGCTGCATCGCACGACACGCAAGATCGAATTGACCGAGGCCGGCCAGATTTACTTCGAGCGATGCAAACGCATCGTCGATGAAGCCCGGCTGGCACACGAGCAGCTCGGCGACATGCTTGCCCAGCCCAGCGGTGTGCTGCGTGCATCGTTGCCGGTGGATTTCGCAGTCACCTACCTGGCGCCCTTGATCGCCGAGTTTGCTGGCCTCTATCCCGGCATCACCTTCGATTTCGACCTGACTCCGCGACGGGTCGATCTGGTCAGCGAACCCTTCGATGTGGCTATCCGCATGGGGGAGTCCGAAAACTCGCAGCTGATCGCACGCGCGTTGGCCGCGCTTACGCCTAACCTCTACGCCTCGCCCGGCTACCTTGGACGATCGGGCGAGCCAAACAAGCCCGCCGACCTGGATCGGCACGAGTGCTTGAGCATCCTGAAGGCGGGTTCGTGGACGTTGCGCGACGGGAAGCGAAGCGCCACGGTGCCGGTGGGTGGGCGGTTCACGCTCAACAGCGTTGGCATGAGCCGCCGCCTGGCAACGCTCGATATGGGCATCGTCCTGATGCCGGAGGAAGTCGTCGCTGATGAACTGGCCAGCGGAAAGCTGCGCCGAATCATGCCGCAATGGCACGGCACGCCGATGCCCGTTTATGCCATCACCGAAACCCGTCTGTTGCCAGCGAAGACGCAGCGCTTCATCGAGTTCCTTCGGGAGCGTTTAGGGCGGTAGCTCGGCCGCTGGATCGTACGGCCGCAACCAGATTCGGCCGTTCAAGGGAGGCTACAATCGTGACGCGCCGGCCCGGCCCCTGCTGAATTGAGCTTGCGCCCGAACTAAACTGCCGCGCACCGCGTCCCGGCTACTGCAAACGAGCAAAGAAAATGGATGCAGCTACATTCGTGGGAAACTGGGTAGACCTCAAAAACGACCTCCTTTCCGTCTTGATGGGCGAACAAGGCGAAAGTGTCATCGCTACGCAGATTCGGAATATGGCGCTGACGGTGGACCAGACTGAGCAGCTTCGTAATGTGCTCGATGGCGTTTTGCGAGACGCCATGTACAGCCTGCTTCTTGGACTCGATGGCGCGTCTAGCATAGGCCGCGATCAGCAAGCTTTCCAGATTCTGGATGAGCGAGGAATGACTGTTTCCTCCTGTGGCGAGCTTGAGGCGGAGGCGTGGAAGCGATTTCGCGCCGTGCCATAGCGTTGCTAGCCGATCAGTTTCACTGCCTTGGCTTTTTGGCGCTGAGGGCCGGACTAGACCGGGGCGATCGGACCGGTTGAACCCCCACCTTAAGCGCCATCGTTCAACCGCCAACCGTGCACGAAGCGCTTTCCCGATATCCGCGTCGGCATCGGGATTCGCATTTCCTCTGGGCTGACCATTTCATTATGTCCGGTCCTGGCCGAGCTCAAATGTGCGCCTGAGGCGCCTGTCCACGGCATTCAGCCTGCGCGCAATTCCGAGCGCACCGAATGCGCCCGCCGATGCGCGCCCGGCGTCTGGCCCGTATGGCGGCGCACCAGGTTGCGGAAGGCGGACATATCCTGGTAGCCGCATTGTTCGGCAATGGCGGTCAGGCTGAGCGTGGAGACTTCCAGCAGATGGCAGGCGCGCTCAGCCCGCAATCGGTGCAGGAACTGCAGCGGCGACATGCCCACGGTCTTCATGAAATGCCGCAGCAGCGTGCGTTCGCTGGTGGACGCCACCGCCGCCAGCCGGGGCAGGTCATAGGGCTCGGCCAGATGCTGTTGCAGGTAGCGGCGCGCGCGCAGCGCCACGCTGTGGCGCGGGGCATCGCCGGTCTTCAGCCAGATGCTGACTGCCTCGCCGCGCTCGGGCTGGTCCAGCAGGGCGTTGCCCAGCGTGCGGGCCAGGGCGTTACCTGCGGTATGCGCCACCGCCTGCAGCAACAGCGCATGCATGCGATCCAGGGCGCGGGAACTGAGCAGGTTGCCGCTCTTGACCACTGGCTGGTCGGCCTGCAATCGTCGCGCGGGTTCGCTCAGCCGCATCCAGTTGGCAATCAGCCACGGCACCGCCAGCTTGCGCTGTGCCGGCAAATCCATGGCTACCAGAAGTGCTACTGCCGTGAACGGCGCCACCACCAGCGTCCCCCGCGTAGCAACTGCCGCAATGGCGGCGCGTTCGCGGTCCAATAGCGACAGCATATGTTCAAGCCCGGCGATGTGGTCAAACAACGGTGGCGCGATCACCACCATGGCGTCCTTGCCTGCGCCGGCCAGTTCTTCCAGCGGCACGCACGTGCAGCGCAGCACGCTGGCCAGCGCCTGCCAGCGTTGCGGCTCGGCTACCGCCAGCCGCCAGCGAAAGGGCGCCGCCGTGCCGCGCCGCCGGCTTTGCATGGAGGCCAGCGTGTTGGCAATGTCCAGCATGTCGACCGCGGTGGAAAGGGCGGAGACAACGGCCGAGGGGTAGCACAGCAGATAGACGTCCGACATGACGCGGTGGATTTTGGTTGGAAAGCTGCCTGCCCGATGGCGGGAATGCCACCAATTGTGGCGGAATCCACTCTACCTGTCACGGCCCCGATGCCCGACCATGTCAGCGGCACCATGGCGCGTCGCCGGTTGGCGCGCAACGTTCCATGGGCCCACAGACACAAGAACGAGGAGACAACACAATGAAGCAACGCATCGTGCGCGGCGCGACCGCACTTGGCGGCGCCGTGCTGGCGGTCGCCACCCTGGGCGGCTGCGCCACCGCAGGCAGCGACAGCGCCAACTGGAGCGAAGGCGGACTCAACGCCGAGATCCGCCGCACCGCCTATGGCATTCCCCATATCAAGGCCAACGACTACGCCAGCCTGGCCTTTGGCATGGGCTACGCATACGCGCAGGACAACGTCTGCCTGATGGCCGACCAGGTCGTCACGGTCAGCGGCGATCGCTCGCGCGTGTTCGGCCCCGACGAAAGTACCGAGGTGTCATTCAAGCGCATCAAGAACAGCGAATCCGATCCATTCTTCCGCGCGATCATCGATGACGACGCCCTGCGCGCCGGCTACGCGCAGGCCTCGCCAGAGGCGCGCGAATTGCTGCGCGGCTATATCGCCGGCTACAACCGCTACCTGCGCGATACCCCGCCCGCCCAACGCCCGGCTGGCTGCCGCAACGCTGACTGGGTGCGGCCCGTTACCGCCATCGACCTGTTCCGCCTGGCCGAGGAGAAGAGCATCCAAGCCAGCGCCGGCGCGCTGGCAGCGGGCATTGTCGCCGCCGTGCCGCCCGGGGCCGCGGGCAGTGCCAAGACCGCGCAGCAGGCGGGGGCGGTGGACGTAGCCAGCATCGACTTCGAAGCCGTCAACAACAACCTGCAGCTGCTGGATCCGCCGATCGGCAGCAACGGCTGGGCCTTTGGCAAGGAAGCCACCACGAATGGGCGCGGCCTGCTGCTGGGAAATCCGCATTTTCCGTGGACCACCACCAATCGTTTTTTTGAAGCGCACCTGACCATACCGGGCAAGCTGGACGTCATGGGCGCGTCCATTGCATCGTTCCCGATCATCAGCATCGGCTTCAACAAGGACGTGGCCTGGACGCACACCGTGTCCACCGCCCGCCGCTTCACCCTGTATGAACTGAAACTGGCCGAAGGCGACCCCACCACCTACCTGGTGGACGGCGCGCCGCGCAAGATGACCCCACGCACCGTCAGCTATGCGGCAAAACTGCCCGACGGCCGTACCGAGCAGCGCTCGCACACCTTCTACATGACCGAATACGGCCCGGTGCTGTCCATGCCATCGGCCGGCCTGCCGTGGTCCGCGCAAAAGGCCTACGCGCTGCGCGACGCCAACCGCAACAACACGCGTTCGGTCGACACCTGGCTTGATATCGGCCGCGCGCGCGACGTCGCTGGCATCCGCACCGCCATTGGCCGCCTGGGCATTCCGTGGGTCAACACGATTGCCACCGACCGTGAAGGCCGCGCCATGTTTGCCGATGTATCGGTCGCGCCCAACGTATCGGCCGCCTTGCTCAAGCAATGCGCGCCGACCGGCGACAGCGCCGCGCTGGCCGCCAAGCTGATGCAGGGCACCGGCATGGTCCTGCTGGACGGCACGCGGGCTAGCTGCAACTGGACGGTGGACGCGGCGTCGCCAGTACCGGGGCTGGTGGCCCCCAACGCCATGCCCGTGCTGGTACGCGATGACTATGTCGCCAACAGCAATGACAGTTCGTGGCTGTCTAACCCCAGCCAGAAGCTGACCGGCTTCTCACCGGTGCTGGGTCCCACCGAAGTTGCGCAACGCCTGCGCACGCGCGTTGGCCTGATGGAAATCGGCCGCCGCCTCGCGGGGGAGGACGGCCTGCCCGGTAACCGCTTTGACGTACCCGGCCTGCAGGCCGTGCTGTTCCGCGACCGCAACCTCTCCGGCGAGCTCGTGCTGGATGACCTGCTCGATGCCTGCCGCGGCGCCAAGGACGCCGACCTGAGCGACGGCTGCGCGGCGCTGCGCAAGTGGGACCGCCACAGCAACCTCGACAGTCGTGCCGCACCGCTGTTCCGCGAGTTCTGGATGCGCGCCAGCAAGATCCCCAAGGTCTACGCCATCGAGTTCACCTCCACCGATCCGGTCAACACGCCACGCGGACTGCGCATGCGCGATGCGTCTGTGCGCACCGAGGTCTTCAAGGCACTGAAGGACGCCGTGCAGGCCATGCGCACTGCCGGCTTTGCGCTGGATGCGCCGCTGGGCCAGGTGCAGGCCGCCACGGCACCGACTGGCCGCATCGCCTTGCACGGCGGCGAGGAATATGAAGGCGTGCTCAACAAGCTGCAAAGCACCCCCGTGTCGGACAAGGGTCTGCAGGTCTACTTTGGGACCAGCTACGTGCAGACCGTAGGCTTTGACGAGCAAGGGCCGGTCGCCGAGGCGCTGCTGGTGTACGGCCAGTCCGTAGATCAGCAGTCGCCGCACGCCTTTGACCAGATGGCGGAGTACTCCGCCAAGCGATGGGTGCGGCTGCCGTTCAGCGAGCAAGCCATTGCGGCGGACCCGCAGTTGAAGGTAACGCGGCTGAGCCAGTAAGCCGGCGGCGTTGGGAGCGGGGCCGCCGCCCCGCTCCGCCATCGATAGGCGATCATCACGGGCCTTTCGGTTCTGGTGAGCAGCACTACACCGGCGCGCTCTCGACGAGCGCAAGTAGTGCTTGCGCTAGGACACGCGTGCCCGCTCACCAGACAAGTGTGCCTCAGTCGATTGCCCGCCGCGGGCCTCTGCGAGTGCAACCGTCAAGTGCTGCACCTTCTTTTTCAACTGATCGCGCTCTTCGGTGAGCTGTGTCACCAATTGCGTCAGACGATGAATTGCCAGTTGGTCGGGGGTGGCGTCGCTGGGTGGGGGCGCCGGTTCAGGCTTGGGTGGCACGCGGGCCTCGCGCACCTGTCTGGCCACCTGGCGCAGTTCCTTCTTGCCCCCGGCAACCGCCGCTACCTGCTTCTCGCCAGGCAAGGAGGCTACGGCAGCCGCAGCATTGATGGAAATCACGCCCGCTTTTACCGCGCTGACCAACTCGGGCGCAGCGGTCTTCTGGATTTTTTCGATCTGACCAAGCGTCGCACTGCTCACCCGCGCCGTGCGCGCAACCGCCTCGCGAGTCAACACGGTATCGGCCCCGGATTGCATGGCGACTTCAGCCCCGGCAGGCTTTGCAGAACCCGGCTGGGCCTGCGCTTGGGCTTGGGCTTGTGCCAGACGCGCGGATACGATTTCCTTCTTCCGCAATGCGAGTACACCGCGTTGGAAATCCGATACGCTGCGCCGCCCGAGGTGATTGTCGATCATCCACAGGTGAACATCCTCCATGGACTGGAACGTCTGGTTTTGTACCGTATTGAAAGGGACTCCGTGCTTCTGGCAGATGCTGTAGCGGTTGTGTCCATCCACCAGGAGATCGCCCCACAGCACCAGTGCATCGCGGCACCCTTCGGAGAGTAGGCTGCGTTCTAGCGCCGCGTATTCGTCGTCTGTAAGTGGATCGATATAGGCACGGAGGTCTTCGTTGATAGTGATCGTCATGGGTCAAGCGAAAAAGGTAGGGCAGTAGTGTACACACTGCCTGCCTTACCAGGCGACGGCCGGCTTGGCGGCCGGGCGGTGGCTAACCGCCAGTACAATGTGTGCACGGTGCCATGTGCACAGATCGTTTCTCCACGGCCGACCCATGCTAAACCTGGACCTGCGCTCCATGACGGCGATGACGGGGATGATCAATATCGCCCTGGGCATCGTCCTGCTGGCTTTTCGCCGCGCCTATCCTGCCTCCACCAAAGGGTTGCTACCCTGGGCGCTGGCACCGGTGCTTTGCGCGCTTTCCACCGCCTTCTATGCGATGGACGGGCATTGGCCGGCCGTGCTCGTCGCACTTGGCGGTAACGCGCTGCTGCTTTCGGGCTGCGCCTTGTTCTACTTCGGCAGCCAGCGCTTCTACGGGGTGCCCTGTAGCTGGAAACGCTGGCTCGCCCTGGGTGTTGGCTGCCTGGCTGGCATTACCTGGTTCCTGCTGGTCCATCCCGACTACCGGATCCGCGTGTTGCTGCTTACCTCGGTGTTAGCGGCAATATGCCTGACCCATGCGCGACTGACCTGGCAGCACGGCCGGGGTTTTGCCCCGCGTTTCATGGCAGTTGTCCTCGCTTTCCAGGGGCTGGCCTTGCTCATGCGGGCAGCGACGACGCTTTTCCAGGATGCCGTCGATACTTCGCGGTTTTCCCCTTCGGCTATTCAGACCGCGTACATTGCAGCGTATTGCTTCGCGTCGCTCTTCGTCTGCCTTGGACTGCTTTTGACTGTGAGCGAGCGGTTACGTGCGCAGTTCGAGTACCTGGCGCAACGCGACGACCTGACGGGAATCTTGAGTCGACGCGCTGTGCTGCACGCAGGTAGTAGTGAACTGAAGAACCGGCGCGGCGGGCAGCCACTGTCGTTGCTGCTGATGGATATCGACCACTTCAAGCGCATCAACGACCAGCACGGACACCTGGTGGGTGACCGCGTGCTGGCGCATTTCGCACAAATCGTAGGGCGGGCACTGCGCCACACGGACCATCTTGGCCGCTTCGGCGGCGAAGAGTTTGTCGTGCTGCTGCCGCAGACCGGCATGGAGACCGCGCTTGCCATGGCCGAGCGCGTGCGCCAGGCAGTCGAGCAGCAATCGGCCATCGCCGGGCAGCCCGCCTGCACGGCAAGCCTGGGGTTGGCCAGCATCGAGGCCGGGGAAGCGACCCTTGACGAATTGCTGGCACGGGCCGATTCGGCGCTGTATCGCGCCAAGGCTGAAGGACGCAATCGTGTTGAGGCAGGCTAAGAGGCTGTCTCAATTGGCTTACCGTCTCAAATCAACGATTTAACATAACCTTTGTGCGGCAATTGGTTTGTTGTAGCGGCTAAGCAATGTCCGGAGCGAAGGTCAATCCTTGTCATTGAAGACAAACTGGGCGCCAGCATGCGATCATCGATACCCTCGGATTTCACGTAGAACCACGTGCGATGCCGGCGGCAGACAGGGGTGTTCGCCCTGCTGCCAATCCCCAACGCCAGCGAAGGAAGACGCGCGCTCATGACGCAACAAACCATTTTCAGCCTCGAACCCAACCCGAACGCGCTCGACGCGGCCACGCGGGATGCACTGATGCGCGACCCCGCGTTCGGCCGCGTCTTCACCGACCATATGGTGACGATCACCTGGCGTGAAGGACAGGGTTGGCAGGACGCCAAGGTCACTGCCCGCAAGCCGTTCTCGATCGATCCGGCGTGCTCGGTACTCCACTATGGCCAGGAGATCTTCGAGGGCATGAAGGCCTATCGCGGCGCGGATGGCGCCGTGACGCTGTTCCGCCCGCTCGAGAACGCGCGCCGCTTCCAGGCGTCGGCCAAGCGCATGGCCATGCCGGCGTTGCCCGAATCGCTCTTTCTGGAAGCGATCGAGCAACTGGTGCGGATCGACCAGGCCTGGGTGCCGCATGGCTCGGGCAGCCTCTACCTGCGTCCCTTCATGTTTGCCAACGAGGTGTTCCTCGGCATCAAGCCAGCCTCCGAGTTCATTTTCTGCGTGATTGCCTGCCCGGTGGGCCCGTACTTCAAGGGCGGAGACAAGGCCGTCTCCGTCTGGGTATCCGAGAACTACACGCGCGCCGCGCCCGGCGGCACCGGCGAGGCGAAGTGCGGTGGCAACTATGCCGGCAGCCTGGTCGCGCAGAGCGAGGCCACTGCGAACGGATGCGACCAGGTGGTCTTCCTGGATGCCGCCGAGCACCGCTGGGTGGAGGAACTCGGTGGCATGAACATCTTCTTCGTGATGGACGACGGCACTCTGGTCACGCCGCCCCTTAGCGGCTCGATTCTTCCGGGCATCACCCGGGCTTCGGTGATCGAGCTGGCCAGGGAGATGGGCATGGTGGTGGAAGAGCGCCGGTATTCGTACCCCGAGTGGGAGGCGGATGCCCAAAGCGGACGCCTGGCCGAGGCCTTTGTTTGCGGAACGGCGGCGACGCTGGTGGCCATTGGCGAAGTGCGCTCCGCGCGGACGCGCTTCGCGATCGGGAACGGCGCCGCTGGCAACACTGTCAAGGTGCTAAGGGAGCGGCTGGTGGAGATTCAGCGCAACCAGGCCGCTGGCCCGGCCGGCTGGGTCCATCACGTCGGTTTGTAAGAGGCCATTTCAAAAAGATCCTGGCGTTATTGCGCGGCCTTGGCCGTACCACATGTACTGTCTGCGGCCGCGCGCCTAGCCAGAACCGCTTCGCTTCATTTTGAAACAAGCAGTATGACTCCCCTGATGGGCAAGAAGGCTGGCCCCGCGCTAGCCGCCGGCCGTCATGCTGACTCCACGCCGTCCTCCACCCCGCATGACGCGCTGATCTTCTCGATCAGACCGAGCAGCAGCGGCGCATAGCGTGCCACATCACGCGGCTTTTCGCTGGGTTTGTGCGGGAAGCTGATATTGAGCCCGTACCACTGGTGGTCCGGCCCGCGGAACGCCGCGCCCACGGCGGTCAGGTGGCCGGGCTGGTAGTTGGTGCTGCAATAGCCTTGCGCCTTTGCCTGGGCAATGCCACGCGACAGTTCCTTGTGCAAGGCCGGCCATTCGTCGCCGGCCTTCTCCTCGATCCGTGCGAGGAAGTGGTCGCGCACGCCGGCCGGCACCGCGGCCAGCCACGCCATGCCGATCGAGGTCAGTTCCATGGGAACGCGCGTGCCGGGCGCTACGCGCCGGGTGCGCGATACGCTGTCGCGGCTGTGGCGCACCGCGGCCAGGTAGACCATGGCGGTCTGGTCGGGCACGGCCAGGCCGACATTGACCTTTTCCGCCTCGGCGATCTTGCGCATCAGCGGCAGGGCGATATCGGGCACCGTGGTGGCGTGGTGGAAGGCGTCCGCCAGGCTCACCACCACGGCCGCCAGCCGATAGGCGCGCTCGGTGGCGTCGTAGCACAGGAAGCCGCTGTCCACCAGCGAGCGCGTGAGGCGGCTGACAGTGGGGCGCGGCAGGCCGGTGCGCGCTGCCAGGTCCGCATTGGTCAGGCTGGAAGAGCCGACGCGGAACGCGCGCAGCAGCATCAGGCCACGTTCGAGCGACTGACTGCCTTCGGTCTGCCGCGTGAACCGGCCCGTACTGTGCGTGAGTTCGCGGCTCGAAGGCGGTTTGGCGCGGGAATCCGGGTGGGAAGCCGGGGCGGAACCGGGGTCGGAATGGGGGTGCGGATCAGGCATGTAGTTGGCCGCAGGCCCGCCAATCCAGCATCGGGGCGCTGCAAGTAATTTCGGTATTCGAAATTGTAGTGTAGCGCGGGAATCCACATCGGCGAATACTGGGTGCCTTTCCACTTCCCGGAGCCCTTCGCCATGACCTCGGCATCCACCCCCGAAATCGTCCTGACACGCGACCAGCATGTTGCGCAGATCGAGATCTCCCGCCCGCCCCATAACTTTGTCGACGCCGATGTCATGCGCCGGCTGGCCGAAGCGTTGCTGCAACTCGACGAGGACGACAGCTGTCGCGCCATCGTGCTGTCTTCCGGCGTAGGCGCCTTCTGCGCCGGGGCCGATTTCAGCGGCACCGACCAGGGCAGTGTCTCGCGCGACCCATCGGCCTTCTACGCACAGGCCATGAAGCTGTACCGCAACCGCAAGCCCATCGTGGCCGCGGTTGCGGGCGCCGCGATCGGCGCGGGGCTGGGACTGGCGCTGGTGGCGGACTTTCGCATCACATGCCGCGAAGCGCGCTTTAGCGCCAGCTTCAACAGGCTCGGCTTCCATCCCGGCTTTGGGATGAGCGTGACGCTGCCACGCCTGGTCGGCGAGCAGCAGGCCGCGCTGCTGTTGTATACGGGCAGGCGCCTCGACGGCGAAGAAGCGGTGCGCATCGGGCTGGCCGACGAACTGGTGGCGCAGGCCGAGGTGCGTGCCCGCGCGCTGGCGCTCGCGCACGATATCGCGGCCTCGGCGCCACTGGCCGTGGAAAGCACACGCGAGACGCTGCGCCTGGGCCTGGCCGACCGCATCGTGGAGGCCAACCAGCGTGAACTGGCCATCCAGCGCGTGCAGTTCGCTACCGCGGATTTCCGCGAAGGCGTGGCGGCGATGGCCGAGCGCCGCGCGCCCGTGTTCCAGCGCCGCTGAGGGGGCCGTATGCAACATGAGAAACCCGTCTGCGCCGGCCCGCTCGAGGGAATTCGCGTACTCGACCTGACTTCGGTGGTGCTGGGCCCCCTGGCCACGCAATCTCTGGCCGACCTGGGCGCGGACGTCATCAAGGTCGAAGGGCCGGAAGGCGACCTCATGCGCGCCAACGGCGTATCGCGCAACGCCGGCATGAGTTCGATCTACCTGGCGCTCAACCGCAACAAGCGCTCGGTGGTGCTGGACCTGAAGACGCCTGCAGGCGCTGCGGCGCTGCGCCGCCTGATCGCCGGCGCCGATGTGCTGATCCACAATATGCGCGTGGCCGCCATCGAGCGGCTGGGCTTTGGCTACGCTGCGGTGGCAGCGTTGAACCCGCGCATCGTCTACTGCGTGGCCACCGGCTTTGGCCAGGACGGCCCGCACCGTGACAAACCGGCCTTCGACGACATCATCCAGGCCGCTTGCGGGCTGGTGTCGCTGGGCTGCGTCGCCGGCAGCCGGCCCGAGTACGTGCCTAGCCTGATTGCCGACAAGACCACCGGGATGGCGCTGGCCAACGCGGTGATGGCCGCGCTGCTGCACCGCGAGCGCCACGGCAGCGGGCAAGCGGTGGAAGTACCGATGCTGGAAACCATGGCCAGCTTCGTGATGGCCGAGCACCTGGCGGGGTTGACCTTCGAGCCCGCCACCGGCGCGCCCGGCTATGCGCGCCTGCTGCAGGGAGGGCGGCGGCCGGCGCAGACTGCGGACGGCTGGATCTGCGCACTACCGTACACGGACCGCCACTGGAAAGCCTTTTTCCACGCCGTGGGCCGCGATGACCTGGGTGACAAGTACAACATCGCCAGCCGCGCGCAGCGCAACGCCCATATCCGCGCGCTGTACCAGCACCTCGCGGAAATCACGCCGACCCGGACCACAAAGGCGTGGATGGCGCTGTTCGAGACGCTGGATATCCCCGCCACGCCGATCTATGCGCCGGACGAATTGCTGGCGCATCCCCACCTGGAGGCGGTCGGGCTGTTCCAGCAGACCGAGCATCCCACCGAGGGCCCGTTGCGCGAAATGCGGCCCACGACGCGCTTCTCCGCCACACCGCTGTCGTTGCGCCGCCACGCGCCCACGCTGGGCGAGCACACCGATGAAGTGTTGCGCGAAGCCGGGCTAGCCCCTGAAGACATCGCCCGGGTGACGGGCGGCCGGAACGCCGCCTGAAGCGGGACGCAAACAATAAAGGAGACATTGCATGAACTTCGCACTGGAAGAAGAGCACCAGATGCTCAAGGATCTGGTGGCGCGCTTTGTGCGCGAGCAGTTGATCCCGCTTGAAGCGGGCGTGCTGGCCCGCGAGGCAGAGGGCGGCCAGCTCACGCTGCTGGCGCAGGAGCAGGACAAGCTGGACGGACTCTCGCGTGAGCTGGGCCTGTGGGGCCTGGATGCGCCGGCCGAGATGGGCGGTGCCGACCTGCCAGTGGTGGCCATGGTCGGCGTCAACGAGGAACTAGGCAAGACCGTCACACCCTACGACCTGCCGCCCGATTCGCCGAACCTGCGCATGCTGCTCAAGACCGCCGACGCGGCCCAGCGTGCGCGCTACCTGGAACCGTACGCGCGCGGCGAGACCATCTCCGCCATCGCTATTTCCGAGCCCGGCGCCGGCGGCGACCCGGCCATGATGACCACCCGCGCCGAACGCGACGCCGACGACTGGGTGCTCAACGGCCGCAAGATCTGGATCAGCCGCGCTGCCCGCGCCGACTGGACCATCGTGATGGCCGTGACCGACAAGGCGCGCGGCGCCCGCGGCGGCATCTCCGCTTTTCTGGTCGACCGTGGCACGCCCGGCTTCAAGGTAGAACGGCGCATCCCCATGATCGGCGGCGCCTCCACCTACGAGGTGGTGCTGGAGGACTGCCGCGTCGCGCACACGCAGCTGCTGGGCGTGGAAGGCCAGGGCTTCGCGCCGATGCAGGCACGGCTGTCCAGCCGGCGCGTGCAGATGGCGGCCTGGTGCATTGGCCGCGCCCAGCGCGCGCTTGACATGCTGTGCGAGTACGCGCCGCAGCGCCGCACCTTCGGCGCCGCGCTGGCGGACCGGCAGGCAATCCAGTGGTGGGTGGCCGATGCCGCCACCCGCATCCACGCCTGTCGCCTGATGACATACGAGGCCGCGGCGCGCATTGACGCCGGCGACGAGGCGCGTACCCAGGTCTCGATGATCAAGGTATTCGCCACCGAGATGGCCTGGGACGTGATCGACCACGCCATGCAGGCCTTTGGCGCGATGGGCATGACCAAGGAAATGCCGTTGCAGCAGATGGCCAACGAGACGCGGTTGATGCGCATCTACGAAGGCCCGTCCGAAGTGCACCGATGGGTTATCGCGCGGGATCTGCTTGGCCTCAAGCGTTAGCCCGCCGCCAAAGCGAACCACGGAATCACTGACGCACCCGCACTGGCGGAACCCACTGCCAGGCGCAAGACCAAGGAGACAACATGACCCGAACCGTGAACTGTTCCCGGCGCCGCTTCGCTGTCCTGGCAGGGACCGTCCTTACAGCGAGCCTGGCAGGCGCGCCGTTCGCCGCGCTGGCGCAGCCGCTGGCATTTCCCACCCGGCCGATCCGCTTTATCGTGCCGTTCCCGTCCGGCAGCGGTACCGACATGACCGCCCGCATGTTCGCCAAGAAGATCGGCGAGCTGACGGGGCAGGGCGTGGTGGTGGAGAACAAGCCGGGTGGCAACGGCTTTATCGGCGTGCAGACGCTGCTCAGCGCGCCGGCCGACGGCTACACGGTGTTTATCGGCAGCAACTCCACGTTGTCCACCAATGCCGCCACCTTTCGCAAGCTGCCTTACGATCCGCTGACCGACTTCACGCCCATCACGCTGCTCTCGCGTGGGCCATGCCTGATCATCGTGCCCGCCAGCTCGCCGTACCACACGCTCAAGGCGCTGGTGGAGGACGCGCGCAAGCGGCCCGGCGCGCTCAACTACGGCACCGGCTCGGTGTCGTACACGCTGTACAGCGAATGGCTGAACGAGCAAAGCCGCATGAAGACCACTGCCGTGCCCTACAAGGGCGCGGGCGACGCGATCAACGGCGTGATGGCCGCCAACGTGGACTTCGCCGTGGTGGATGCCAGCGGCGCGATTGAGCTGGTCAAGGGCGGCAAGGTGCGCGCGCTGGCTTACACCGCGCCCCAGCGTTCGCCGCTACTGCCGGGCGTGCCGAGCGCGGCCGAAGCCGGCGTGCCGGACTTCCTGGCCTACAACTGGGTGGCAGCGGCGGTCTCCGCCAAGACACCTGCGCCCATTGCACAACGCCTTGGCGAACTGTTTGCCCAGGCCGGCGCCGCCGACGACGTCAAGGAGTACTACCAGCGCCAGTCCACCTCGCTGATCCTGTCCACGCCGGCAGAACTTCGCGACTACCAGAAGGACGAGATAGCGCGCTGGAAGCGGCTGGCAGCGATCGCGAAGATCGAGCTGCAGTAAAAAGAGAGCGCGGGGCGGAGCGGAGGGGGATCATGCCCCATTCGCTTCCTCCCCGCGCCGCCCTCTCCCTCCGGATTCCGAGGCAAAAGCTTAAGCCTTCACAACTTTGACGACGCGCGTAGCCCCGGGGCGGCCCGATAGCGGTCTTCGCGAGGGCTGGCGGTGTTCGTGGAGTGGTTCGAGGCGCTGATGCGGGTGTATCTGGACGCCTGACGCTGCGGCTACAGCTACAGCTACAGCCAGCGCCAGATGCCCGCGGCCCAACCGGCGAGCGGGATATGTGCCCAGGTTGCTGCGAGCCAGACGACGAGGCCGCCCAAAAGCGCGTGCAAGCCGAACCCGCCGAGCCGCGCACGGCCAGCGGCAATCGCCGCGAACGGCAGATAACTCGTCTTGGACTCCCATGCGGGCCAGAGATCGGGCTGGAGCTGCTCCTTTTTCCGGTCCTGCAGCGCGGCGCCGACGAGCGCGAGGATGACCATAGCCGCTGCGATCATGATGTTCTTGGCCACCGGAAACACCGCGATGTGGCACAGCCCCCAAAGTGCGAACGACCACATCATTGGGTGGCGCGTCACCGCGAACACGCCGCGCGCTGCTTCCGGGAACGCGCCGAGCCGACCGCCGGTGGGAAGCGCCGGGTTGCGGATCAGCGAACCCATCAGGAGGACCGACGCGATCAGCATGACCGTGGTCACAGCCGCCCAGAGGCCGTTTCCTACCGGCCATAGTGGTGCCGTCAGGGGCGCCTTTCGGTATGCCAGGATCAGCCAGCCGAGCGTCAAGACTGCAATCAGCGAATAAACGCCCTGGAACCCGGCTTCGCCAAGTGCGCGGACCAAACCCCTGCGCAGCGGATGGGACAAGAGAAAGTGGCTGCCCACGAAGGCGACTGCCGCCACCGCAACTGCGTTGGTGCTTCCCATTGGCCCGGCTCCTCAAGTCATATCGTTGGCTGACCGTATTGCCCCATCGCAATTCAAGCCGCCATCGAGCAGTCGGGCATTTTGCCTTTGTTCCCTATGCGGCAGCCAGTATTGAAGATTACTACTTGGGTGTCGCGAAAGCCAACGCGGCCACCCCACCGTTTGGCTGCCTCCTACTCCCATTAAATATCAATCAATAAAATTGAACAAGTTATCCGACTAACTCATCACATCGTCAGCCGGCGCTGCCATAAAGTTCAACCCATGGACGGATCGACGCCAAAGACGACGTTCTAAATAATTCAACCAGATAGCCAAATAGCCAAGGAGAGAAATCATGACCAACGCCAAGCTCGAAGTCCTGACCCCGCAAAACAGCCAGCTGATCTTCATCGACCACCAGCCGCAGATGGCCTTCGGCGTGCAGTCGATGGACCGCCAGGCGATGAAGAACAACGCGGTGGGCCTGGCCAAGGCGGCCAGGATCTTCAATATTCCGACCACCATCACCACGGTGGAGAGCGAGTCTTTCTCCGGCTATACCTACCCCGAACTGCTTGACGTATTCCCCGGCCAGCAGACGCTGGAACGCACCTCGATGAACTCGTGGGATGACCAGAAGGTGCGCGACGCGCTGGCCGCCAACGGCCGCAAGAAGATCATCGTGGCCGGGTTGTGGACCGAGGTCTGCAACACCACCTTCGCGCTGTCGGCGATGCACGACAGCGACTACGAGATCTACATGGTGGCCGACGCTTCCGGCGGCACCAGCAAGGAAGCGCACGACTACGCCATGCAGCGCATGGTGCAGGCCGGCGTGGTGCCGGTGACCTGGCAGCAGGTGCTGCTCGAATGGCAGCGCGACTGGGCGCACCGCGACAGCTATGACGCCGTGATGCAGCTGGTCAAGGAACACTCGGGCGCCTACGGCATGGGCGTGGACTACGCCTACACCATGGTGCACAAGGCCGCGCAGCGCACCGCCACGCCGCACGCGTCGATCGCCCCGGTTCCGGCCCGCTGATATTCTCGGCCTGAACCCGCAGGGAAATTTCCCAGGCAGTCAGACTAGTGCTAAAGTTCCGAGCCATGCCACTTGGTATTACCTGGCGGCATCATGCAAAGTTGATATCGGGAGAGACTGCCTGGCCAAGCGCCGGGCAGCGCCGAAGGAGCAACCGCCCCGGAAACTCTCAGGCAAAAGGACCGGTATCACGTTTGAACTCTGAAGAACCCCGGCGCTCGTCAGCCGGCGGTACCGAAGGAGCAAGCGATCCCCGCCACCCCCAAAGTGGCGTATCGTGAATCTCTCAGGTCAAGGACAGAGGGGGCGTCTTTTGCGCATGCTGCGCAAGAGGCTCCCATCCGACGTCCTGGAACCATAGAGATGAAATCAATTGCCGTTATCGGTGGTGGCATCACCGGCGTGACCACTGCCTACGCGCTCGCCAAACGCGGTTTCTCGGTCACCCTGCTCGAAAAACACCGCTATGCCGCCATGGAAACCTCGTTCGCCAACGGCGGCCAGCTTTCCGCTTCCAACGCCGAAGTCTGGACACACTGGTCCACCATCCTCAAGGGCATCAAGTGGATGCTCAAGAGCGATGCGCCGCTGCTGGTCAACCCGCGCCCGAGCTGGCACAAGCTGTCCTGGTTCGCCGAGTTCATCGCCGCCATTCCCCATTACCGCAAGAACACCATCGAGACCACGCGCCTGGCGATTGCCGCGCGTGACCACCTGTTCTCCTGGGCGGCGGCCGAAGGCATCGATTTCGACCTGAAGAAGGAAGGCATCCTCCATATCTATCGCGACAAGGCGGGTTTCGAGCATGCAGGCAGGGTATCGAAGCTGCTGGCCGAGGGCGGGCTGGAGCGCCACGCGGTCACGCCGGAAGAAATGCGCGCCATCGAGCCGACCCTGGCCGGGCAGTACTACGGTGGCTATTTCACCCAGAGCGACTCTACTGGCGACATCCACAAGTTCACCAGCGGCATGGCCGCGGCTATCGACCGCCTGGGCGTGCGTTGCCTGTACAGCCAGGATGTCCAGTCGGTCAGCACTGACGGCCGGCAGGTCACCATCGTCAGCAGCGACGGCCAGCAGGCCGAATCGCGCGTGTTCGACGGCGTGGTCGTCTGTGCCGGCACCGCCAGCCGGGCGCTGGCGGCCAGCCTTGGCGATCGCGTCAACATCTATCCGGTCAAGGGCTATTCGATCACCGTCAACCTGAACGACGCGCAAAGCCAGGCGGCCGCGCCCGTCGTGAGCCTGCTCGACGACGAGACCAAGCTGGTCACCAGCCGCCTGGGCGTTGACCGCTTCCGCGTGGCGGGCACGGCGGAGTTCAATGGCTACAACCGCGACATCCGCGCCGACCGCATCCGTCCGCTGGTGGAGTGGGTCAACCAGTGCTTCCCCGGTGTCAGCACGCGCAGCGTGGTGCCCTGGGCCGGCCTGCGGCCGATGATGCCTACCATGCTGCCGCGCGTGGGCCGGGGCCGTGCGTCCTGCGTGTTCTACAACACCGGCCACGGCCACCTGGGATGGACGCTGTCGGCGGTCACTGCGGACATGATCGGCGATGTGGTGCAGCAAGCCATGGGCGCCAGGCGTGCGCATGGCGTGCAGGACTCGGTGGCGCTGGTGACTCCGTAAGGGGCCGGACGCGTTACGCGCCAAGCGCGGCCATATTCTCCACCCGCAAGGTCTGCGGGACCGACAGCGAGATATCGGCCGCGCGCAGCCGCTTCAGTATCTCGAACAGCAGGTCGCTCTTGGTCGCGGTGGCGATCCGCGGGCTGCCTACGTAGCCCGTCACGCTTAGCGTGATCCCGTTCGGCGCCAGCTGGCTGAACGTGACGGATGGCGCGGGCTTGTCGAGAATCGCTTCATTTTCCCGATAGGAGTCGAGCAGCAGTTCGCGCACCTGTTCAGGATCGATGTTCAACGGGAAGGTGAGCAGCAGCGTCGCGACGCCTTGCGTGCTGTTGCTCATCGTCACGTTGCGCAGGTTCTGCGAGATCAACTGCGAGTTGGGCACGATCACGGTCGAGCGGTCGCCCAGCAGGATCTCCGTCGCGCGCACGTTGATGCGCTTGATGTCGCCCTCCACGCCGCCGATGCTCACCATGTCGCCGACCTTCACCGGGCGCTCGGTCAGCAGGATGAGCCCCGACACGAAGTTCTTGACGATCTCCTGCAGGCCGAAGCCAATACCCACGGACAGCGCGCTGACGATCCAGGCCAGGTTTTCCCACCTGACGCCCAGCAGCGACAGCGTCAGCAATACGATCAGCACATAGCCGATGTTGCTGAACAGCGTGATGAGCGATGCGCGCAGGCCCGCTTCCATGCAGACCTTCGGCAAGAGTTCCGCGTCCAGCCAGCGCCGCACCGAGCGCAGCAGGTAGGTGCCGACCGAGAGCGCGATGACAGCGTTCAGGATGCGGTCGGGCATGATGTTGAGGCTGCGCAGCCGCTCGCCGCCTAGCATCGTCAGCAGGCTGTTGAGCAGGTCGCTCGGCGTGGTGCCGAAGCCGCCGGTCAGCAGCGCGATGACGGCCACCAGGAGCAGCAGGCTGGTGCCGATCCCCGAGAGCACCGTCGACGCCTGCGCGAGATGGCTGTCCCCGAGTCCGAATAACTGCTTGATGACCTTGCCGCTTGGATGGTGCGCGCTGAACACGCTTTCGCAGACGTCGCGGGTCAGTTGCGTCAACAGGTACAGGCTGCACAGGACGATGTCGATCCAGACAAGCTCGTAGGTCAGGAAGCGCGCGAACGTGATGTAGCCGATCAGCAGCGCCATCAGCGAGGCGACGACCGTCACCGTTACGCCAGCGTGGATCAGGCCGGCAAAGGTGGAGCGCGATTCAGGCCGCTCGCCCGCAGCGGCGAGCTTCGTGCGCACGCGGTTGGCGCGCAGCAGCGCCGCGCCGATTGTCAGCACCACCACAAGCGACACCAGGCCGCGGCCTAGCAAGGTCACCTGCAGGCTTGTGTCCGCGGTCCGGTTGAGTTGCTCGAGTGTGCCGGCGATCAGCAGCAGGCCCGCGAGGACACTAGGGAACGGACGCATCGCCAGCGCGACCTTGTCGGCGAGCGCAGGCACGCGCCATGAGGGATGGCGCGTGCACAGCAATGCCCGTCCCAGGCCCGCGATCAGCGCGCTTGTCAGCGTCAGCTTGCCGAGTTCGCTGATCAGGTCCTGCACCTGAGCTGGCAATTCGTAGTGCGGGGCGAAAGCAAAACACACAATCTGTACCGCGATGGCGGTTGCCGCAACCGTCGCGAGTGCCGTTGCAAGCGCGAGTGCGCTGCGCCGCAGCCGGCTCTCGGGCAAACGGGTCAGACAGAACCATGCCAGCGCCCGCTCGATCAGCCGCCGGCCGATGGTCCAGGCGCCGATCGCAAGCAGCAGAAGCAGGGCGGTGATTGCCTGCCGCCCGGGCTGCCAGGCCAGGTCCCACAACGGGGTAACTTGCCCCATGAACGCGTTTAGCCGCTGCTGGTCCTCCTGGCTTGGCGCGAACAACGGCTCCCAGAATGCCATGCTGAGAATGCTGGCCGAGCGCAGCGCGAGCTGGTTCTTCAAGCGGCTGCGCTGCAGCTTGGCGATCTGCTCGGTCAGGTTGGTGACATTGCCCTTGACCTCGGCCGCTTGCTTCAGTCCGCTGTCCAGTTGCGCCTTGCGCGCGTTCAGGTCTGCCCTCTGCTGTGCGACTGCAGCGGCCTCCGGTGTGGTGCCGGCGGCGGGTGGCGGCCCGAGCACGTCGAGCTGTGCCTGCAACTGCGCACGCTGGGGCGTGAGCGCCGCGCTCAGCTTGTCGACGTCGCCTGCCAACTGGTGGATGGCGTCATCCAGCCCTTCGAGCTGCGTGCCGCTGGTGGGCGACGATGCCAGTTGCTTGATGCGGTCCTGCTCGGTCTGGAGCCGTTTCAGCTCGGCAACGGCATCCGCGCGCGATGGCGGCCTGGTCGCGGGAGCATCCGCATTCGCGGTGGTGTCGGCGGCTGCCGCGGCCGGAAGCGCTGTGGGGATCAGGTGCAATAGCGCAACCAGCACAAGGCTCAGCGCGAGCCTGGGGAGTTTGCTCATAGAAAGAGATAGATCCTTACTGATCGGCTTGCCGGGCCGGCAATCGCGCAGGTTCGCGTGGATTGCCATGGCTCGTCAGACGGTCGATGACCGGCGGGCGACGATCAGGATGTTGGGCGGCCGCGCGGCGATCGAGATGGGAGTCGATCGGAGCGCCAGGGGCGATCTTGCCGGCGTGTGCTCTATAGTCCGTCGGACTATTGGCGATGCCGCGTGATTGGCACGCCGCTTGATACGGGAGAATTGCCTGAAAGAGTTTGAATTATACAGAAGGCATCGCGCGCCCTTGGTTTTCAGCAGGCAACAGGCGCTTGCGTCACTCGACCTGTACCATCCAAGGTTTCACGCGAGCTGCATGCAAGCTCTGCTATTCTTGGTCAGCCGCGGCTGCCGCGGCGTGGGTTTTCATGGTGGTGGTTTATTCCCGTGTGAGATCATGTCCGTCAACGCCAATGCCTCCATCTCGCTCGCAGCCCCTGTATCGATTGACGCATTCGGGTGCGCCGCGGAAAAGCTCTCCAAGGATCAGAAGCTCGCCGGCAGCGAGATCCAGTTTTTCCGCAAAAGCTCGCCGGGCGAGAAGGCGAGCCAGGTTATCACTTCGGCGTCGAATCGTGGCTTTCTGGTCGGGGTTTCGCTGTGCACCGGACATCGCCGCCGGGTGTTTCATGAGCGCCGCGCGAGTACCCACGAATTTGAAAGGAACTCCATCTATATCCGGAATTTCTTTGAAGACTATAAAGCCGATTTTTATGGTTATTTCGATTTCATCCTGCTGGAGATTTCCCGCACCTTTATCGAGCGCACCAGCGCGGAACTAGGCCGCTCGCGCATCCTGGGGCTGCGCAGCGCGGCGGGAGAGCAAGACCAGGTACTGGCGCATCTCGCCCAGGCGGCGGCGCCGGCGCTGAGCCACCCCGGGATGGCCAGCAAGCTGTTCGTCGATCAGCTGGGCTTCACCATCGGGACCTATCTCGTCGAGCACTATGGGAATGGATCCGTCGCGACGCCCAAGACAAACCGGTTGCTGTCGCAACGCAGCGTGGCGATGGCCAAGGAAATGCTGATCGCCAAGATCGATGGCGATCTGTCCATTGCGGACGTCGCCGACGCCTGCAACCTGTCGCGTAGCCATTTCACCCGTGCCTTCCGGGATACGACTGGCCAGACACCCTATCAGTGGCTGGCGGCCCAGCGCCTGGAGCGCGCCCGCGGGCTCCTGCGCGAATCAGGACTCTCCCTGGCGGAAGTGGCCGTGGCTTGTGGCTTCTCCGATCAAAGCCATTTCACCCGCGTGTTCTCGCAAGCGGTCGGCGTCTCTCCCGGCAACTGGCGCCGCAGGGTTCACGCCTGACGCGCTGGGCGCAAGGCCAATGCGTCGGCGCCGATGCTAGCCGGTGCCGAGGCACAAAACAATTGTCCCTTGGTATGGGTAGACGGCGCCCGCTGTGCTCCACACAATGCGGCTGTGCCACTGTTGGCATTACCACCGTCAGTGCCTGAGCAACTTGCGACCAAGCCATGAATGACTCTCAAGCCGGCACTGCCGGCACGCCTGCCGCCGAGCGCGGCAGCGCCGGTGCAGCCGGCTCGCCGTGGAGCCCGCTGCGGCACCGCACTTTCCGGATGCTATGGATCGCCACGGTGGCGTCCAATGTGGGCACCTGGATGAACGACGTGGGTGCCAGCTGGCTGATGACCTCGCTCGATCCCGATCCCCTGATGGTCGCCCTGGTGCAGGCAGCGGGCAGCCTGCCGATGTTCCTGTTCGCCCTGCCGTCCGGGGTGCTGGCCGATATCGTCGACCGGCGCAAGTACCTGATCTTCGCGCAGCTTTGGACGCTGGTCGTGGCGACCACGCTGGGTGTGCTTGCGCTTACCGGCCTGGTCAACGCCCATGTGCTGCTGCTTGCCGCGTTTTTGCTGAGTACCGGCGCGGCGATGAGCTCGCCGCCGTTCCAGGCCATCGTGCCGGATCTGGTCGACAAGGCGGACTTGCCGCCGGCCATTGCGCTGAACTCCCTGGGGATCAACATCAGCCGTGCGATCGGCCCTGCGCTGGGCGGCTTGATCCTGTCGTTCTCCGGGCCCGCGGTGGTCTTTCTGCTCAACGCGCTGTCGGTGCTGGGCGTGACGCTGGTGCTGTATCGGTGGAAGGCCGAGCCCGCCCGGCGGAACCTGCCGTCCGAGCATTTCTTTTCGGCCGTGCGTGCCGGCCTGCGGTACGTGGAGGCCGCGCCGCTGCTGCGGGTCGTGCTGGTCAGGGCGGTCGCGTTCTTTCTCTTCGGCAGTGCCGGCTGGGCGCTGCTTCCGCTGGTGGCCAGGCGGGAACTGGGCCTCGGTCCGGGCGGATATGGCTTGCTGCTGGCCAGCATCGGCCTGGGCGCCGTCGGTGGCGCCCTTGTGCTCCCCAAGCTGCGCGGCCGGGTCTGCGCTGATCGCATGGTGGTGCTGGCAAGCCTGCTGTTCGCGCTGAGCTTGCTCGCGCTGGCCTATGTGCGGCATTTCTGGCTGCTGGCAGCCGCACTGCTGTTTGCCGGGCTGGCTTGGATCGCGGTATTGTCCACGCTCAATGTGGCCGCCCAGCGCAGCGCCGCGGGCTGGGTCAAGGCACGCGCGCTGGCGGCTTACCTGACCGTGTTCTTCGGCGCCATGACTGCGGGGAGCGCGCTATGGGGCAAAGCCGCCGCGCTGCTGGGCATTCCCGTCGCCCTGGTGCTGGCGGCAGCGGGGCTGGTCCTTGCATGCGCCACTGCACTGCGGTGGCGACTGGGCATCTCGCCGGAACTGGACCTGGCGCCTTCAGGTTTTCTGCACCCGGGTGCACTGGACGTGGCCCACGACCGTGGGCCGGTGATGATCTGCGTGGAGTACGAGGTTGCGCGCGAGGATACGGCAGCGTTCGCCAAGGCCGTGCAGGAGATGCGCCGGATTCGTCGTCGCAGCGGTGCGCTGTCCTGGGGTGCCTACGAGGACCTGGCCGCGCCCGGACGCTTTATCGAGACCTTCCTGGTGGAGTCGTGGCTGGAGCATCTGCGCCAGCACGAGCGCCACACCATGAACGACAAACTGATCCAGACGCGTGTGCATCGCTTTCACCGCGGTGCCGCGCCGCCCGTCGTGCGCCACCTGGCAGCACCGGACGGCAGCTGACCACACCTGCGCCGGATCAGGGCGGGGTGGCGTCCAGGCGCGGCAGCAGTTGCCTGGACAGCGCCAGGATCAGCAGGATCACGAGCACGCCGCTGATGGCGAACAAGGCCGGAATGCCGGCCGTGTCCACCAGGCGCGCGGCCAGCAGCACGCCAAGGCCCTGGCCGGCGAACAGGCAGAACGCAAACAGGGCGACGGCGTTCGCGCGTTGCGAAGGCGCCATCTGCGTGGCGGCGGTTTGCATTGCATTCAGGACGATGTAGTAGCCACAGCCCGCGCACAGGCACCCCGCGGCGATCCAGAGCCAGTGTTGCCCAAGCGCAATGCAGGCCATCCCCACGCCAAGCAGCGCGGCCGCCAGCCTGGCCAGGCGCTGCCGTCCCATCCTGCGAATCAGCGCCGGCGCGAAGCCGGCGTACAGCAGCCCGCCTATGCCGTGCATCGACGTGATGGCGCCGGCCGCTGCCAGGGACAAGGCAAAGCGGAGCTTGAGGTAGGTCGGCACAAAGGCGAACACGCTCGGGCAGAGCAAGCCCAGCAGCAAGGTCATGCCGAGTACCCGGCGCACCCATGCGGATTTCAGCAGGGTTGCTGGCCCCGGCCGCGGGCCGGGTGCCCCGCGCTGCCAATAGCCGGCCGTTTCATCGCGGCGTGCCAGGCTGGCCAGGATCGCGGCCACGCAGGCGAAGCCGGCCGCCAGCAGCGCGAAGGCGGCACGCCAGCCCAGCGCATCGGCGACGAGCCCGGATACCCATTGGCCGGTCATCAGTCCGCAGATCGTGGCCACCGAATAGCGCGCGAGCAGGCTCTGCCGCGAGACCAGTGGTTCGGTGTCGCCGAGGCGCGCCAGGCAGATCGGGATGACGCCCGCGGCTGCGGCGCCGGCCATGGCGCGCAGCACCACCAGCCATTCGAAGCCTGGCGCCAGCGACTGGCTGAAATTGGCAACGGCGCAGGCCAGCAAGGCAGCCGCGATGACACGCAGCTTGCCGTAGCGCTCGGCCAGGGGCCCGTAGATCAGCTGGAATGCGGCGTAGGCCAGCATGAAGCTTGTCACCGCCACACCGGTCTTTCCCGCGGAGATCCCAAAATCGCGAGACAAGGCCGGCAGCAGCGTGTCGGCAGCCCGGATGGAGGCGGCGGCAAAGAAGCCGCTCAGGCCCAGGGCAAGCCGCTCGCGGCGCATGCCGAGTCCCAGGGGCATCACGCTTTCGGACATCGTCTTCAGTCCCCTGGCTGCGGCCCGGAATTCGCGCTTCGCGCCAGCACGTTCCCGATGCAACGGATGATGTCAGCTTCCATGAACGGTTTGCTGAGAAAACAGACAGCGCCGATCGCCTCGGCGCGTTGCCGGTAGCGCTCCTCGGGGAAGGCCGTCATGAAAATCACTGGCGTGGAAAACCCGCGTGCGCGGAGGTGTTCGCAAAGCGCGAAGCCGTTCATCGCGGGCATCTGCACGTCGGCGACCAGGCAGGAAATGGCATCGATGGTGTTTGACTGAAGCAGATCGTTCCCGCTCGCATAAAGCTCGACGCTCATGTTGAAGGAGCGGAGCAGGCTTCCCAGGGCTTGTCGGACAGCAGCATCGTCGTCGACGATGGCGATCACCGGGGTAGCTATCACACGATGTTCCTCCTTTTGTCATGAGCGGTGACGAAGCGGTCGGAGGCCCCCATCGCTTGCTACGAGGATATCGCGCTGTCGCACTCAGTGGAATCATACGGTGGTATTGTCGGCATCGGTCAGGGATTCCCCCCGGGCGCGCAGGGGAGGGCGGTCCGGCCGCGCCGTCCCCACCGTGCTTTCAGGCCAGGCCTGGTCCGCGCGGGCAAGGCCTGACGAGGCCGGGGGTAACACCAAAGTATGAGACGGCGACACCGGCGCACGCCTCCTCTACAGCGGATTGCTCCTCCTGGGCGCAATATACTCTGAGATTCCCAGCTTTCATGATGCGGTCCCAGGTCCGATGAATTCGTTGCGCAGCTATAAGCTCGAGTATTTGCTGGACGGTGAGATCGCGCTGCTTCGCGGGACCGCCGCCGGATGCTCGCCCGTGCTGCTTTCGCTCGCCGGCCCGGCTGCCAGCGCGGCTGGCGTACGGCGACGCCTCGAGCACGAATACACCTTGCGGGACCTGCTGCGATCCGATTGGGCAGCGGTCCCGGTGGCATTGATCCGCTATGACCGCAGGCCGGCCCTGCTCGCGGCCGACGAGGGAGGCTTGCCGCTGGCCCAGATGCTTGGCCAGCCGTTCCCGCTGGATGCCTTCCTGGAAATCGCAATCGCCGTGTCCGCCGCGATCGCGGCCATGCACGAATCTGGCATCGTCCACCGGGACATCAAGCCTGCGCATCTCCTTGTCGCACCGAACCGGGAACGGGCCTGGATTACCGGGTTCGGTATCGCCACCGTCGCATCGTCCGGCACTTTGCCAGCCGCGGAACCCCAGATGCTGGCGGGAACCCTGGCCTACATGGCGCCCGAGCAGGCCGCCAGGGGCGAGTCGGCGGTCGACGCACGGGCGGACCTCTACGCGCTGGGCGTGATCCTGTATCAGATGCTTACGGGTGTCCTGCCGCTCGAAGCCAGCGAGCCGGTCGGCTGGGTGCACAGCCATTTCGCAAGACTGCCGGTGGCGCCGTGCGAGCGCAACGACGCCGTTGCGCCAGTGTTGTCGGCCATGGTGATGCGGTTGCTGGCCAAGGCGCCCGAGGAACGCTACCCCAGCGCGAGCGCGCTTGCCAGCGAACTGCGGCGGTGCCTTGCGGCGTGGCGCAACCAGGGCAGCCTGGATCTGGTCGCGAGCGCTCCATTGCCTGACTCGCCGGATATCCAGGGCGATGCGCCGGGTTTGCTTGCCGAGGGCCTGCAGCGACTACCGCCAGAAACAGGCGCCTTGCTGACGGCCCTGTCTTGCCTGGGCAGCACGGTGCCGGCGGCAACAGCGGCTCAGGCGCTGGGTGTCAGCGAGGCACGCCTTGGCGGCCTGTTGGCCGAAGCCGTGGCCGGGGGCTACATCGTGGTCGGCGACGCCTGCTATCACTTCGCCCACGAACGGGTCCAGGAGGCGGCCTATGCCTTGATCCCGGCAGCTGATCGCCCGGCCTTGCACCTGCGGCTTGGCCGCCGGCTGGCGCAGCGGGTGGAGCACGGTGACAACAGCGGTGACAACAGCGGTGACAACAGCGGTGACATCGGCGGTGACATCGGCGAAGGCAGCCGCGACGGCGGCGTCTTCTGCGCGGTTGATCAGTTCAACCGGGCAGTCGGCATCCACCTCGATGGCGGCGAGCGGCTCCAGGTTGCCCAACTGAGCCTGGAGGCCGCACTTCGCGCGATGAAGACAACCGCCTACGACCGCGCCAGTGCCTATTTTTCCGCCGGCGAGCGATGGCTGCCAGACGGGGCATGGGAGACCCATCACGCATTGGCGCTGGCGTTGGCGATGGGGCGCGCCGAGTGCGAATTCGTTGGTGGCCGGCTCGGCGCTGCCGCGGCCAGTTTGCTGGACCTGAGCGCCAGGACGCGGACACCCTATGACCTGGCGGCGGTCACGCGGCTGCAAGTGGCGGTGCATACGGCGCTTGACCAGTCCGACCACGCCGTCCGGCTGGGGCTGGGGTTCATCCGCACGATGGGCCTGGACTTCCGGCCCGGCGCGCGGGGGCAGGTGGAGGAGGAGTACCAGCGCTTGCTTGCATTGCTGGGCGATCGGCCGGTCGAGTCGCTGGCCAGCTTGCCGCGCATGCATAGCCCGGTGTGGCGCGCCACGCTCAGCGTCTTGGCCGAGGTGATGTCGCCCGCGTCGTTCATGGACCGGAACCTGCGCGACCTGATACCGCTCTGGATGGTGCTCATCAGCCTGGAGCATGGCAACGACGAAGCCTCCTGCATTGCCTACGTTCACCTTGGCATGACGATCGGGCCACGCCGTGGCGACTACGGGCTGGGTTATCGCCTGGGCCAGGCCGGCCTGGCGCTGGTCGCGCAGGAGGGCATGGGCCGCTTTCGCGCCAAGGTCCATATGTGCTTTGGCGCGTTGCTGCTGCCGTGGACCCAGCCCATCCGCGGTGGGCGCGAACTGATCGAGCGCAGTTTCGAAGAGGGCCGGCAGACGGGGGATTTCAATTTCGCTGCCTACAGCCGCAACCAGCTGGTGACCCATCTGCTGGCTTGCGCGGAGCCGCTGGCCGACGTGGAGGCGAAGATCGAGGCTGGCTTGGCTTTCGCCCGCTCGCTGGGCCTGGGGCGGGTCGTCGACATCCTGAGCGCGCAGGCCAGGTATGTTGCGGTGCTGCGGGGCAGGGCCGCGGGCTGGATGGCGCTGGACGCCAGCGAGCCGGGGCTGCCGGAAGCCGAGGCAAGACTGCAGGCCGACCCCCGCCTCGCCGTCGCCGCCTGCTGCTACTGGATTCGCAAGCTGCAGGCCTGCTTCGCCGCGGACGACTATCGGGGGGCGCTGGACGCGGCGGGCAAGGCGGAGCCGCTGCTTTGGACCGCCCCGTATTTCCTGGAGATCGCGGACTATCATTTTTTCGCGGCGCTCACGCTGGCCTGGGCGCCGGTGTTCCCGGGCCACACAACCGGCCACACATCTGGCCACGCGCCTGGCAGCGCGCACGCGGCGGCCTTCAGGCGCCATCACGACCAGCTGAGCGCCTGGGCACGGGAGAATCCCGCCAACTTCGGCGCGCGCGCGGGCATCCTGTCGGCCGAAGCCTTGCGCATGGCGCGGGAGCCCTTGCAGGCCATGCGGCAGTACGAACAAGCGGCCCGCCAGGCGAGAGAGCGGGACCAGGTTCATGACGAGGCCCTGGCCTACGATCTTTGCGCGCGCTGCTGTTTCGAACAGGGCCTGGCGGCGCCGGCAATGGCTTACCTGCGCAAGGCACGCGATGCCTATGGCAACTGGGGCGCCGACGGCCAGGTGCGCAAGCTGGAGGCGCGCGCTCGCGCCCATGACGGCACGGATCTGGACACGGGCCGCGCGGCCATCGAACAAGCCGGCGTGGCGGCCCTTCAGCCCGCTACTTACATCGGCCCAGCCTCCCAGCTGGACCTCGACACCGCCATCAGGGCGACGCAGACGCTGGCCGGCGAGATACAGCTCGACCGCCTGATCAACACGCTGCTGACAACCACCCTTCAGCAGGCGGCCGCGCAGCGGGCGCTGCTGTTTCTCCGGCAGGACGGTGCACTGCGCTTGGCCGCGCAAGCCCGCACCGAGCGATCCGGCATCGTGGTCGACCTGGATCCGGCCGGTGCCGTGCCCTATCCCCGTGCCATCGTCGACGCGGCGCTCACGACCCGCGCGGATTTTGTCCTCGACAATGCCAGGACGCATGCGAAGTTCGGGCAGGATCCGGACGTCCGGGCGCGCAGCGTGCGCTCGGTGGCCTGCCTGGCGTTGGCAAAGCAGGCCGAGCTGATCGGCGTGCTTTACCTGGAGAATAATCTGGCAGATGCGTTGTTCACCGGCCGGCGAATCAACCTGCTGGCCATGCTGGCCTCCCAGGCGGCCATCTCGCTGGAGAATGCCAGGCTGTATGCCGAGTTGCTGCGCCAGAACCAGGAGCGCCAGCGGGCACAAGCCGAACTGGCGCACGTCTCCCGTGTCACCACGCTTGGCGAGCTGGCGGCATCGATCGCACACGAGGTCAATCAGCCGCTGACCGGTATCGTCACCTATGGCGGCGCGTGCCTGCGCTGGATCAACCGTCCTGAACCCAATCTCGATGAAGCGCGTCATGCGGTGGAGAACATGATCGCGGAAGGACTGCGCGCAAGCGAGGTGATCCGGCGCATCCGGGCGCTCGCGCGCAAGGGGGAGTCTCGTCGCTTGCCGTTGCAGCTGAGCGACCTTGCGGCCGAGACCGTAGCCATGGTGAAGCACCAGGCCGAGGCTCACGCCATCGTCATTGCCCAGGACTGCGTGGCCGGGCTGCCGCAAGTGCTCGGCGACCGCATCCAGTTGCAGCAGGTGATCATCAACCTGCTTGTCAATGCCATCCAGGCAATGTCATGCCGCCGCCCGGGGCGCCGTCACCTTCGTGTCACCACGGCGGCGCCAGCCGAGGGCCAGGTACTGTTGCGCGTGGAGGATACCGGCCCGGGTATCGAGGCGGGAAAGCTGGACAAGCTGTTCGAGGCTTTCTACACCACGCGCGAGCAAGGGCTGGGCATGGGCCTGTCGATCTGCCGATCGATCGTCGAAGCGCATGGTGGGTCCATATGGGCCGAGTCTCCCGTGCGCTCCGCGGCGCAAAGCGGCCAGCATCCGGCAGGCCCTGGCGCGGCCTTCTCCTTTACCTTGCCTGTGCCGCAACCACAGCCGTGACCTCTCTTAAAGTGATCGCAGTTCAACTTGGAATGTGAGGTGCGCGCTAATCAGCCACAGTAGACAAAAGCCGGCACAAATTGACAATATGCCGGCAAGGCAAAAGCGTACAGTGCCCGCGGGGAAGCCACACGGCGACACTGCCCCGCGCAGCCCGACACAACGATTGACGTTGTCCGCGTTCTTGCTGGTGCCTTTGAAGCTGACTGGAGAAACTGACCGTGACAATTCAAAGCCTGGAGCCTGTCGAAACGATTACCCCGGACGAAGGGTTGGTGCTGGTCGTCGACGACGACGCGCTGCTGCGCGGTGCGCTGGGCAACCTGTTTCGCTCGGTCGGCATGCGTGCCGCGCTGTTCGGCTCGGCCGCGGAATTGCTTGAATACCGGTTGCCAGAGGCACCTTGCTGCCTGGTGCTCGACGTCAGGCTGCGCGGCCAGAGCGGACTGGACCTGCAGGCGCACCTGGGGCAATTGGGCATCTGTGTCCCGATCATCTTCATGACAGGCTATGGCGATATTGCCATGACCGTGGCAGCGATGAAGGCTGGCGCGGAAGACTTCATGGCCAAGCCGTTTCGCGATCAGGACCTGCTCGATGCGGTCTCGGCGGCGCTCGAGAAAGACCGCCGGCGACGCGAGGGAATGCGCAGGGCCCAGGGGCTTCGCAGCAGTTTCGAGACACTGACGCCGCGCGAGTCGGAGGTGATGGCACTGGCCGCATCCGGGCTGATGAACAAGCAGATTGCCAGCCGCATCGGCATTAGCGAGGTGACGGTAAAGATCCACCGCGGGCAGGCCATGCGCAAGATGAAGGCGCGCACGTTTGCCGATCTCGTGCTGATGGCCCAGCAACTTGGCGTCTGCCACGTCGCGTGCTAGCCGCGCAGTATAGCCACGCCTGCACATCCACACGCCTCGCGCCGGGACGCCTGCCTCGCCTACAATTTGTTCTGCATGGCTGCAATGGCCCAATCAGAAAACGAAGCAAGGCGAGGCAAAGCAAGATGATGGACTTCAGTTTGACGCCCGTTCAACGGGAGCTGCAGGAGCGCACCCGCCAGTTCATTGCGGACCAGGTCATGCCGATGGAGCGCGATCCGCGGCAAACGGCGCACGGCCCCACCGAGGATCTGCGCGCGGACCTGGTGGACAAGGCAAGGGCGGTGGGCTTGCTGACACCCCACGCCAGCACGCAGGCCGGAGGCCTCGGGCTTTCGCACCGGGACAAGGCCATTGTCTTTGAAGAGGCGGGCTACTCGCCGCTGGGGCCGATCGCGATGAATATCCATGCGCCGGACGAAGGCAATATCCACCTGATGGAGCTGGTCGCCACGCCGGAGCAGAAGGCGCGCTGGCTGCATCCCCTGATCCTTGGGCACACGCGCTCGTGCTTTTGCATGACCGAGCCGGCGCCAGGCGCGGGGGCCGATCCGTCGATGCTGCAAACCACGGCGGTGCGCGATGGGGATCATTTCGTGATCACGGGCAGGAAGTGGTTTATCACGGGCGCCACCGGCGCCACCTTCGCCATCATCATGGCGCGGATGGAAGACGGCACCGCCACCATGTTCCTCGCTGACATGAACCAGGCCGGTGTCGAGATCGAGCGGCAGATGGACGCGCTCGATACGTGCTTCACGGGTGGGCATGCCGTGGTGCGCTTCGATGGCCTGCGCGTTCCCGAGCGCGACGTGCTCGGCAAGCTTGGGGAAGGATTCCGCTACGCGCAGCTGCGCCTGGCCCCGGCGCGGCTGACGCACTGCATGCGCTGGCTCGGGGCGGCCCGGCGCGCGCATGACATTGCGGTCAACTATGCGCGGCAGCGCCTTGCGTTTGGCCGGACCCTGGTGGAGCATGAGGGCGTGGGGTTCATGCTGGCCGACAACGAAATGGATATGCACACCGCGCGCCTGACCATCTGGCACTGCGCCTGGGTGCTGGACCAGGGCGAGAAGGGGCGCGACGAGTCTAGCCTGGCCAAGGTGTACTGCTCGGAGGCGTTGTGGCGGGTGGTGGATCGTTCCGTGCAGGTGCTTGGTGGTAGCGGGGTGACGGACGAAACCATTGTCGCGCGCATCTTCCGCGACATGCGCGCCTTCCGGATCTACGATGGTCCCTCCGAGGTGCATCGCTGGAGCATGGCCAAGCGGATAGCGCGGGGCTGAGGCGGTTTCAGCGCGCAGGGTCGAACATTGATGCAGTGATGTGTCTTCACCAAAGGAGGTACGCTCGCCGTGGACAATTCCTTCCACCATTTTTCCGAGTTGTTTGCGCAACTCGGCCTGCCCGCCGACGATCAGGCGATCCGTGAATTCCTGGCCGCGCATTCTCCCCTGGCCCCCGATGTCGTGCTTGCGGACGCCCCGTTCTGGACGCCCGCGCAGGCCACGTTGCTGCGGGAGGAAATCCTGGAAGATGCTGACTGGGCGGAAGTGGTTGACCAGCTGAATGCGGCGCTGCGGGTGCCAGGCTAACGCCCCGGCGGAATTCGACTCTGCTCTGCTCCAAATAGCGTACTTCTGCTCCTGTTCTGCATTGTTGCGGTGCGGCAACATCCCCTGGACGCGCGTCATTGTCGACGCCAGGGGAAACCGCCGCAGCCATGAAGTACCAGTTATTTGTATTGGCCGGATGTCCGGCCTGCACCGCGCTTGAACTGTGCATGCGAGACGCCGGTCTCGCCTATGACCGCATCGTGCTGGCGTCGCCACGCCACGCTGCCGATGTGCTGGTTCTGCTTTCCGAATCCGATCCGCGTTGTCCGGCTTTGAGCATGGGCGAGCAAAGCGCAAGCGGCCTCGCGGCTTGCCTTGCGCTTCTCGGCCAGGGGCATCCCGAAGGTGTCTCGCTTGCACCGCCGGCTTTCACCGCCGCGGGCAAGGAACTGATGGATGGCGTGCTTAGTGGGCGTGTGCTGACGGCCAGGAATGAGCGGGCGTTCCTGCTCGCGCTCGGTGCGTTGCGTGCTGCCGTCCACGCATGGGGCTGTGCGATGCCGGCGGTGCTGCGCCGCATCGGCCTGTTCGTGCCTTACCTGGACCTGAGAATCGCGGATGGCCTGTCTGGCGGGAAATTCAGGCTTGCCGGTGAGTTCGGCGCTGACGAAAGCGCGCTGGCGTCCATGGCCAATCGCTTGCCGGCCGGGTTTGAAGACGCCTACCTGGACCGTCTCAGAAGGGGCCGGAGCTGGGTCTATTGGGAAGGGGGCGCCAGCATGCTTGGCGACCGGACCACGCGGTTTCAGAACATCCGCCACTGGCCCGCGGCCAGCCGCACGGCGGCCGCCGGCAGCCTGCTTTTCTAGTCGTTCTATCTAGTCATTCGCAAGCACGCCGCCTGACGGCGGCGCGTGGCCGGCCCCCGCCGAGGGGGCGGCCACGCCATGGTGCCCTTGGCGGCCGTGGTGCTAGTCGCGCAGACGCGCGCGTTCCGGCGACATATCCATCGGCATCATGTTGACGTTCGCGTTATGCATGACCCACAGCGAGCCTGCCACGATGATGGCGATCAGCACCCCGGTGCACACGAAGATTGCCGTGTTCATGCGCTGGTCCGCGGACGTCCCGATGTGCAGGAAAAACACCAGCTGCACCACCAGCTGCGCAACGCAAAGCACCACGATGGCGGCAAGGCCCATGCCCTTGGGCACGAACCCGCCCATCACCGCGCCGAACGACGCGAGGGTGAGCACCAGCGACAGCGCAAAGCCGATCGCATAGCCTTTCAGGCTGCCGTGCGCGGCATGTGCCGCGGATCCTGTGTGGAGATGGGCGGTCTTCATACAAACTCTCGCAGATAGACAAAGGTGAACACGCAGATCCAGATCAGGTCCAGGAAGTGCCAGAACAGGCTGAGGCAGGCCAGGCGGCGCCGGGTCACGCCATCCAGGCCGAAGGACTTGACCTGGTGCATCATGACCAGGATCCACAGCAGGCCGCAACTCACGTGCAGGCCGTGGGTGCCCACCAGGGAGAAGTAGGCAGACAGGAACGCGCTGACGCCCGGCCCCGCGCCGGCATGCAGCAGCTCGGCAAACTCATACAGCTCCATGGCGATGAAGGCCGCGCCAAGGAGGAACGTGATGCCCAGCCATTGGATGACCTGGCGCTCCCGCCCGGGCTGCATGTTCAGCATGGCCACGCCGAAGGTGAAGCTGCTGATCAGCAGCAGCATGGTTTCGCCGAGCACGAACGGCAGCTCGAACAGCTCCCGGCCGCTCGGGCCGCCTGCCGTATTGCCGGCGAGCACCCCGAAGGTGGCGAACAGCACGGCGAAGATCAGGCAGTCGCTCATCAGGTAGATCCAGAACCCCAGTGTGGTCTTGGATCCGTCGTCGTGTGCGACGTGCTCGTGCGTGTTGTGAATGACTGTGTAGCTCATGGGTCAAGCCGCCTTGCGTAGCTGCGCATAGCGCGCGTTTTCGATGCGTTCGACTTCGGCCGCCGGGACGTAGTAGTCCACGTCGCGGTTGTAGGTCCGTGCGATGAAGGTGCCGATCACACCCAGCAGGCCAAGGCCCGCGATTGCCCACATGTGCCAGACGAGCGCGAAGCAGAGCACCAGGCCGAACGCCGACACGATCACGCCCGCGCTGGTGTTCCTGGGCATATGGATGTCCTCGTAGTGGGCTGGCCGCACATAGGCGCGCCCCGCCTCCTTGTCATCCCAGTGCTGTTCCAGCGAGGTGATGTGCGGCACATGGGCGAAGTTGTAGAAGGGGGCCGGCGATGCGGTGGCCCACTCCAGGCTGCGGCCATCCCACGGGTCGCCGGTGAGGTCGGGGTTTTGCTTGCGGTCGCGCACGCTCACGGCCAGCTGGATGAGCAGGGCGACGATGCCGGCGCCGATGATCACGGCGCCGCACAGCGCCACGATCAGGTAGGGCTGCCAGTCGGCGTGCGTGTAGTGGTTCATCCGGCGGGTCATGCCCTTGAAGCCGAGCACGTAGAGCGGCATGAAGGCCAGGTAGAAGCCCACCAGCCAGCACCAGAACGAGATCTTGCCCCAGCGCTCGTTCAGGGTGAAGCCGAACACCTTGGGGAACCAGAAGCTCATGGCGGCCAGGCAGCCGAAGATGACGCCGCCAATGATCACGTTGTGGAAGTGCGCGACCAGGAACAGGCTGTTATGCAGCAAGAAGTCCGCGCCGGGCACGGCCAGCAGCACGCCCGTCATGCCGCCGATGGCAAAGGTCACCATGAAGCCGATCGTCCACAGCGTGGACGAGTGGTAGCGGATGCGGCCGCGATACATCGTGAACAGCCAGTTGAACAGCTTCACGCCCGTCGGGATCGAGATGATGGTTGTCATGATCCCGAAGAAGGCATTGACGTTCGCGCCGGAACCCATCGTGAAGAAGTGGTGCAGCCAGACGAAGAACGACAGGATGCCGATGGACGAGGTGGCGTACACCATCGACTTGTAGCCGAACAGCGGCTTGCCGGAGAACGTGGAGATGATCTCCGAGAAGGCTCCGAAGCACGGCAGGATGAGGATGTAGACCTCCGGGTGTCCCCAGACCCAGATCAGGTTGACGTACATCATGGCGTTGCCGCCAAGCTCATTGGTAAAGAAGTGCATGCCCAGGTAGCGGTCGGCGGTGAGCAGCGCGAGCGTGGCGGTCAGCACCGGGAACACGGCAACGATCAGGATGTTGGTGATCAGCGCGGTCCAGGTGAACACCGGCATCTTCATCAGCGTCAGGCCCGGGGCACGCATGCGCAGGATGGTGACGATGAAGTTGATCCCGGTGAGCGTGGTTCCCAGGCCCGATATCTGTAGTGACCATATGTAGTAGTCCACCCCCACCGTCGGGCTATATCCCAGCTCGGACAACGGTGGATAGGCGACCCAGCCCGTGGCGGCAAAGTCGCCGACGAACATCGACATCATCACCAGCACCGCGCCCGCTGCCGCCAGCCAGAAGCTGAGCGAGTTGACGAACGGATAGGCTACGTCGCGCGCGCCGATCTGCAGCGGCACGATGACGTTCATCAAGCCGAGGATGAACGGCGTTGCCACGAAGAAGATCATGATCACGCCGTGGGCGGTGAAGATCTGGTCGTAGTGGTGTGGAGGCAGGTAGCCGGCCGCATCGCCCACAGCGATCGCCTGCTGCGCGCGCATCATGATGGCGTCGGCAAAGCCGCGCAGCAGCATGACCAGCGCCATGATGATGTACATCACGCCGATGCGCTTGTGGTCGACCGAGCAGATCCACTCGGTCCACAGGTATTTCCATTTGCCGAAGTAGGTCACGGCGCCGAGCAGCGCGACGCCGCCCAGAATGACGGCGGCCAGCGTACCCATGATGATGGGCTCATGGTACGGAATCGCCTCGAGGTTCAGTTTGCCGAACATGGATCAGTGCTCCGTGGCCGCGGCGCGGTGGCGTTGTGTGTGTGGCATGCAGTGCATGTGTTTCGGATTCATTGGCTTCATCAGTTGATGGCCAGCGGGGGGCTTTGGGCTGTGCATACGTCGCCAAGCGCATCACCACGCGTATTACCAAGCGTATTGCCGCGCATATCGCTATGCATGTACTTGTTGACGATGTTCTGGAACAGGCCGGGCGCAACGCCCGCGTAGACCGTCGCCGGCTCCTTGGTGCTCGGCAGCTCCAGCGTCTTGTAGGCCTTCTCGTCCAGCGTCAGCGGCGACTGCCTGGCCTGCCGTACCCACGCGTCGAACGCCTCGCGCGAGGTGGCCACGGTGTCGAAATGCATGTCGGAGAAGCCGGGGCCGCTGTAGGCCGCGGACATGCCCGCGTAGGTGCCGGGCGTGTCGGCGATCAGGTGCAGCTTGGTCTGCATGCCGGCCATGGCATAGACCATGCTGCCGAGCTGCGGGATGAACAGGGAGTTCATCATCGATTCCGCGGTGATGCTGAAATTGATCGGCGTATCGACCGGGATGGGCAGCCGGTTGACCGAGGCGATGCCGTAGTCCGGGTAGATGAACAGCCATTTCCAGTTCAGCGCCACGGCTTCGACGCGGATGGGCTTGACGGTCGACTCCAGCGGCTTGTAGGGGTCCAGCGAATGCGTGGTGTTCCAGATCAGCACCGCCAGGCCGGCCACAATCACGCACGGGATGGTCCAGATGACCACCTCGATCCGCGTGGAGTGCGCCCACTTGGGCGCATACGTTGCCTTGGTGTTGGAGGCGCGATACCGCCAGCCGAAATACAGCGTCAGGAAAATGACGGGCACGACGACCAGCAGCATGATGAACAGCGAGACCAGGATCAGCGTCTTTTCCTGGTGCCCGATGTCGCCCTTCGGGGATAGCAGCTCCAGCTGGCAGCCACTGAGAAGGAGCATCGCTGCTCCACCGAGGAACAGTCCCGCATGGCGGAACCCTCCCTTGCAAGCATTCAGCCAGGCGCTGGATTCTCGCCGGACAGCAGCGTCTGCCCCGGCATTTGAGTTACGCATAAGACACACCTTAGTTATGCATCACATAACCGGCGCGCGCGTCGGGACTGCCTGCCACGGCACGCTGGAAACCATCGCGAGAGAGGGGATTCCGCCGGACTGGCGGGAAACGCATACAAAGCGTTAAATGTATGGATTTGTGTGATGCTGCGGCGCATGATAATGTAAGACAAAGGCCATACATAAAGCAAAATGCATCAGAGTAAATCCATACAAGATGACGGCGCCGGTCCCGGCTGGGCCGCCGCCTTCGTGCGCGGCGAGGGCGCGCGCTACCAGCAGATCGTTGGCTTCATCGAGCGCGCGGTCGGGGACGGGCGCCTGAACCCCGGCGACCGCCTGCCACCCCAGCGCGAGCTGGCCAGGCAGCTCGGGGTGGATCTCACCACGGTGACGCGTGCGTTCACCGAGGCCAAGCGGCGCAACCTGATCGAGGCGCGCGGGGCGCTGGGCACCTTCGTCGCCCCGCCAAAGGTCGAACTGGCACAGATGGTCGACCTGAGCATGAACGTGCCGCCGCCGCCCGCCGCCGTGGATTTCCATGATTTGCTGCAGCGCGGGCTGTCGCAGGTGCTGCTGCGCTCCGATGCGCACCTGCTCATGACCTACCAGCTTGGTGGCGGCAGCAGGGCGGACCGGGCCGCCGGCGCCATGTGGCTCAAGCCGGTGCTGGAGTCGGTCAGCCCGCAGCAGCTGATTGCCTGCCCCGGCGCCCAGGCCGCGCTGGCGGCGCTGATCCTCACGCTCACGCAGCCCGGCGACGCCATCCTTGCGGAGCCGCTGACCTATCCCGGCCTGCGCGCGGCGGCCGAGCAGCTCGGGCGCCGCGTGGTGACGGTGGCCACCGATGACGACGGCATGCGGCCCGATGCGATGGAGCAAGCGTTGCGCGAGCATGGCGCACGCGCGATCTACCTCAACCCGACCATCCAGAACCCGACCACGCGGACCATGCCCGCGCACCGGCGCCGCGATGTCGCGCTGACCGCGCAGAAGTGCGGTGCCTGGATCATCGAGGACGATCCTTACTGGCTGCTCGGCAGCGACGCGCCGCCGCCCGTGGCCCACTTTGCGCCGGGCCAGGTCTACTACGTTGCCACGCTGTCGAAATGCCTGAGCCCGGGGCTGCGGACCGCCTATATCCGCCTGCCCGAAGCGCGCAGCCGGGCGGGCGTGCTGGCCGCGCTGCGCTCCTTCGCGCTGATGTCCACGCCGCTGTCGACAGCCCTGGCCACGCAGTGGATTCACGAAGGCTCCGCCGCGCAGTTGCTGGCCGGGATCCGCACGGAAGCCTTCGCGCGGCGAGAGCTTGCACGGCAGTTGCTGTTCAGCGCGGACCAGGCACCACCCAGCGGCATACACGTCTGGCACAACTTGCCGAGCTACTGGACTTCGCTGGCGCTGACGCAGGCCGCGCGTGCGGAGGATCTGCGTGTTACCGCTTCCGATGCGTTCTATGCTGGCCCCACGCCGCCCAATGCGATCCGCATCTCGCTGGGAGGTGTCGAGACGCGTGCCCATCTTGCTGCTGCGTTGAAGAAGCTGGCTGAGTTGCTGGTGCGCAGGCCGCAGGCGTCGCGGGAGATTGTGGTTTAGGGGGAGTTTTTTGGGTCTGCGCCGATCTGCGTGGCGAAGTGAGGGTCTCAAGACGACGCCAGGCGGAAGCACCGTGGCCGCAAGATCGGAAAGGTTGGGGTGTGGGGTGGACCGCCGATCACACTTCATGTAAGCTTGCCCGCCCTCTTTGCGCCGCCATACCGCGCCGCCATGCCCCAGATCATCGTTAGTCGTCTACACAAGACCTACCGCATCCACGAGCGCGACCCGGGCGTGCTCGGTGCGCTGCGTGCGTTGATTCGGCCGCGCTCTCGCACGGTCGATGCGCTGGCGGGGGTGTCATTCGAACTGCAGCGCGGCGAACTGCTGGGCCTCATTGGCCCAAACGGCGCTGGCAAATCGACCACCATCAAGATCCTTGCCGGTATCCTGCGGCCCGACGGCGGCCGCGTCGAAATCGACGGGCGCGTCCCTTTCGCCGACCGCGAGCGGCACGTGGCACGCATCGGCGTGGTGTTCGGGCAGCGCACGCAACTTTGGTGGGATCTGCCGGTGGGCGACGGCTTCGCGCTGCTGCGCGACATCTATCGGGTCGACCCGGTGCGCTTTGCCCGCACGCGCGACGAACTGGTCGCGCTATTGCATCTCGAGCGCCTGCTTGACCAGCCGGTGCGCCAGTTGTCGCTGGGGCAGCGCATGCGGGCGGAGATAGCGGCGGCGTTGCTTCACGAACCCGACATCCTCTTCCTGGACGAGCCGACAATCGGGCTCGATGCGCCCACCAAGCTCGCGGTCCGTGACTTCGTGCGGCGCGCCAACCACGAACGCGGCACCACCGTGTTACTGACCACGCACGACATGCATGACATCGAGGCGCTGGCCAAGCGTGTGATCGTGATCGGCCACGGCCGCGTGCTGGCCGACTGCGCGGTCGACGCGTTGCGGTCCCAGGTGGTGGCTGCGCGCCGATTGGATGAGGGCCTGTCAGCGGACGCGGAAGACGAGGGTATGACCATCGAGGCCGTCATCGCGCGCTTCTACGCGATGCACGGCGCGGTCGAGGCCTAGTCCATGATGGCGCCGCGCGAACTCCTGCGTCCCTATCTCGCCGCGTTCAGATCCCGGTTCCTGCAGATGCTGCAGTACCGGGTGGCGGTATACGCGGGCTTCGTTACGCAGTGCTGGTGGGGGGGAATCAAGATCATGGTACTGGTGGCGTTCTACCGCAGCGCGGCGGCGGCGAGCGCGCCGCTGTCGCTCGCGCAGGCCATCACCTACACGTGGTTGGCCCAAGGCTTGCTCGCACTGCTGCCGTGGATGGGCGACCCAGAGGTGGCGCAGGCGGTGCGCACCGGAGCCGTGGCATACGACCGGCTGCGGCCGGTGAATGCCTATGCGCTGTGGTTTGCACGCTCGGCCGGCTGGACGGCGGCGCGCGCGCTACCGCGTGTGGCCCTGATGCTGGCCTTTGCTGGCATTGCGCTGCCAATTGCCGGGCTGGGTGAATGGGCCTGGCAGCCGCCTGCCGGACTGGCTGCGGGCTTGGGCTTCATCGCCTCGGTGCTGCTCGCGCTGCTGCTGTCCACATCGCTGGTGATGCTGCTCAACATCGCGGCGGCAGCCGCGCTCAACGAACGCGGCATCAATACGCTGGCGGGACCCGTCGTCATCGTGTTCTCCGGGAACCTGCTGCCTCTGGCACTACTGCCCGACACCTGGCAGACCGTGCTGCTGGTGCAACCGTTAGCGGGCGTGATGGATATTCCGGCGCGGATCTATTTCGGGCAGCTGGGCGGCGCGCAGATGCTCTGCGGGCTGGGCCTGCAATGCCTGTGGATCGTGCTGCTAGTGACCGTTGGCCATGCGGCCATGGGACGCACGATGCGCCGGCTCGACGTGCAAGGCGGCTGAGGCGAATGGGCTCCCTGGCATTGTTCGCCCGCCTCGTGATGGCTTCGCTGAGCGGCCAGGCACGCTATCCGGCCTCGGCGCTGTTGCTTACGGTGGGGCAGTTCCTCGTCACCGGAGTCGAGGTGGTCGCGGTCTGGGCGCTGTTCCACCGCTTCGGCGACGTGCAGGGTTGGAGAATCGGCGAGGTGGCGCTGTTCTACGGGCTGGTGAACTGCATGTTCGCCATCGCCGATGCCCTGGGGCGCGGCTTCGACGTGCTGGGCACGGCGTTGTTGCGCACCGGCGAATTCGACCGGTTGCTATTGCGGCCTCGTCCCCTGGCTCTGCAATTGATGGGGCACGACGTCCGCATCAGCCGTCTGGGGCGCTTGTTGCAAGGGCTGATGGTATTGGCTTTCGCAACGGTGCAGGTGGGCATCGCGTGGACACCGGGATCCATCGCCATCGCCCTGTTTGCGGTCGCAGGCGGCGTGGCGCTGTTTCTGGGCATCCTGGTACTGCAGGGCACGCTGTCCTTCTGGACCATCGAGAGCCTCGAAATCGCCAACGTCCTGACGTACGGCGGCGTACAGGCGACGCAGTATCCGCTGGCTTTGTATGCGCAATGGTTCCGGTACGTGCTGACCTTTGCCGTGCCACTGGCCTGTGTCGCCTATTACCCCGCGCTGGCCATATTGGGCAAGGCCGATCCACTCGGTGCGCCTGCCTGGACAGGGCTGGTGTCGCCGTTGGCGGGTTTCGTTTTTCTCCTGGCGGCTTTCGGCGCGTGGCGTGTCGGGCTGCGCCACTATGCCTCGACCGGCAGCTAGTCGGTAACGCGCCTGTCCGTTTTCGCTTCGGGGGTTGCCTCCGCAACCACCTGCCTGGCATCCCGGCTCACCACGAAACCATCACGACATGATGTATTTCGGCACACCGAACTGGTAGCGGCAGATTGGCGAGTGGGCAAGAATGCCGCTACCGGGGGCCTCACCCCGAAACCAGTATCACTCGCGGGATCGTGGTGATTGATGCCGGTAGCGGCATGAGTTCGTTAGAGCCCGGGGCCTGACGACGAAACTACCGGGCCGCGCGGTCCCGACACGCCAGCACCTAGAAGCCCCAAAGGACCGCCCCAAAACGTTCCCCTGCGCCAGTAGCAGACGCGCCGCCCAATTTTGTGCGGCGTGGCATGGCCGCGTCCGGCCGCCATCAAGACCCCTTCACCAACTCAATAGCCCGCGCCAGCTTACCAACCGCAGGTGCAATCTCCGCATCCGCAACTCCACCATAGCCGAGCACCAACCCATTCTGCGCCTGCAGCGAATCAGCAAAATACGACGACAACGGTCGCGCCACAATCCCGTGCGCCAGCGCGAAACGCGATACCAACTGGTCATTGGCATGCCGGAGTATGACGCTCAGATGCAGCCCGGTATCGGTGCCCACGATCGCCACCTCGTCGCCAAGCTGGCGCTGCAGTTCGTCAATCAGCAACACCTGGCGCTCGCCGTAGATCTTGCGCATGCGCCGTACGTGCGCAGCGTAATGGCCATCGGAAATAAACTCCGCCAGCGCGGCTTGCACCGATAGCTGTCCGCCGCGATGCAACTCGGATTGCGCTACCGAGAAGGCGTCGACCAGTTCCGGTGGCACGATCAGGAAGGCGAGCCGCAAGCCAGGATAGAGCACCTTCGAGAAGCTGCCGACATAGATGGTGTTGCGGTGCGGGTCCAGCCCCTGCAGCGACGGCAAGGGTGCGCCCTGATAGCGGAACTCGCTGTCGTAGTCGTCTTCGATGATCCATGCGTTGTGGCGATGCGCCAGCTCTGTGAGCAGGCGGCGCCGCGCAAGGCTCATCACCACGCCGCTCGGGTATTGGTGAGAGGGGGTGACAAAGATCAGCCTTGGCGCGCTCTCTGGTGCAACCGGCGGCCGGATCCCGTGCTCATCCACCGTAATGCCCTCCATCTGCAGGCCCGCCGAGCGAAAGACACTGCGCGCGCCCCAATAGCATGGGTCCTCGACCCAGACCAGTTCGCCCGGGTCCGCGAGCAGGCGGGCGCAGAGATCGGTGGCCTGGTGGCTGCCCTGCGTCACGATGATCTGCTCCGGCGAACAATCCACGCCGCGGGCGAGCGACAGGTACTCCGTCAGCGCGCGCTTGAGCGGCGGATGGCCATGCCGGCTGCCATAGCCCAGTTGTTCCTGGCTGGCGGTCTTCCAGACCTTGGTGATCAGGCGCTGCCACACGCCGCGCGGGAACTGGCTGACATCCGGAATGCCGGGCACGAACGCACCCACTTGCAGGTCCGATGCGCCAACGCTGGCCAGCAGTTCGCGCGCGCGCAGCGAGAGCCTGGATTCATCGCCGGGAAGCGCGGGCTCGCCGGCCTGGCTGGGGGCGACGATGTGGGCGAGCAGGGCGGGGTCGGGGGCGGTGTCGCCGACGTAGGTGCCGCTGCCGCCGTGCGTGTGCGTGTAGCCCTCGTCGGTGAGCCGCTCGTAGGCATAGAGGACCGTGTTGCGGGCAATGCTCAGTTCACGGGCAAGTTCGCGGGTGGGTGGCAACCGTGTGCCCGGGGATAGCTGGCCGGCGAGGATGGCCTCGCGGATGTCGTCGAACAACTGCCTGTTCAGCGGAGCACCGGATCGTTCGGGCTGGCTCCAATGACTGCGCGCGAGAAGCCAATCGGTCAGCGGAGTCTCTCTCAATTCTTGGCTCCGTCTGAAAATTTGTACCGGCACTATACAGTGGAGCCAACGGGCTTGTAGAGTAGATCCCATCATGTCGCGGCATTACCACATAACCATTTCAACTAAGTAACAGACCGCCGGCTTGGCCCAAAAAAGTGTGAAAGACCAGCTATTGAGCGGGCACTTAATTCACCACATAAATGCGATGGGGCAATGGCGAATATCCCCATATCGGTGCGTGCTGATGTACCAGTATGTTGTATTTATCGAGGCATTAAATGAAGCGTTTTGCAGTAGCAGGTATCCAGATGCCGGTGTCGGCATTCGAAGAGAACATCACGCAGATGAATCGCTACCTGGCCCATGTCAGGCACCGCTTTCCGTGGGTCGACATGGTGATGTTCTCCGAGCTGGCGGCGTTTGGCCCGAGCCCGGCCAAGGCCGAGGAAATGCCGGGCGCAGCCGAGGCCCGCCTGTGCGAGATGGCTGCCAAGTACGGCTTGTGGCTGATCCCCGGATCCTTGTTCGAGCGTCGCGGCGGCGCGATCTACAACACCGCGCCGGTGATCGACCCCGCCGGGAACGTGGTTGCCCGTTTCCGCAAGCTGTTTCCCTTCCGGCCCTATGAGCAAGGCATCGCCGCGGGCAGCGAGTTCGTGGTGTTCGATGTGCCGGACGCGGGGCGCTTCGGCATCTCGATCTGCTATGACATGTGGTTCCCGGAGACGACCCGGACACTGGTTGCGATGGGCGCTGAAGTGATCCTGCACCCGACCATGACGGACACCATTGACCGCGACATCGAATTGTCGATCGTGCGGGCATCGGCGGCAACCAACCAGGTCTATTTTTTCGATATCAACGGTGTCGGTGACGGTGGCGTGGGCCGCTCCATCGTGGTGGATCCCGCTGGCTATGTGCTGCATGAAGCCGGCCCGGGCACTGCGGAGATCATCCCCGTGGAGATCGATTTCGAAAAGGTCCGGCGCGAGCGCGAGCGCGGCTTGCGCGGGCTTGGCCAGCCGCTCAAGAGCTTCCGCGACCGGGAGGTGGAGTTCCCGGTCTACCAGCGCAACAGCGGCGCGGATGCCTATCTCCACACGCTTGGCAAGCTGGTGAAGCCGGGTGTCCTGGAAGACGCAAAGCCGGAAGTGACCGGGCCGGCGGGCGAGTAGCCGCCGGGGGAAAAGCCTCGGCAGGCCGCCACGTTATTCCGGTGCGGCGAAAAAACAGAATTCAAATATCCGAGGGAAAGCGTGATGGCTGGCCCAATGGATAGCGCTTGCCTTCAAGGTTGCTATCGACCCGCTTGATAAACAGGAGCCGGTGAATATCGGGCCGGAAATAAAACGGTCGTTCTATTAAACGGATTCGCAGTTGCAGATCCGCGCATTGAGATTATCTAGTTAGCAGAGGAATAACATGGCACGCAGCACGGCACGAAAAGCAAAGACCGGGCAAAACATTTCCCTAAACCGTTACCGCAGCGTTTGGGAAATGCGCGCGGATGGCTGGATGAATCTGACTGACGACCTGGGCCGCCTGGTCAATCTCGCGCGGGAGTGCAAGGAATTCATCGAACGCCACGCCCGGGTAAAAGAGACGCTGGCCATGCTTGAACCGATCGAGCGGTTCTGGGCATTCCCGGGGCACCGATTGTTCGAGGAGCTGACCGCGTGGTTCGAGGCTGGCGACCTGGGCCGGCTGAACATCGCCGTGCACCGTATCAACCGCATGCTGGCCAGCGATACCTATCGCCATAAGAAGCTGTCGCTGGATGCGGAGTCGGAGGAGCCGTCCGAGATCGAGACGGAAGAGGAGATGCAGGCGCAAATAGCACGACCGTACTTTGAGGTCCTGATCGTCGACGACATGACGCGCGAGGATGAAGAGGCCTTGCGCCGGCGCGTTCAGCGCAAGCAGCGCGTGGATGATCCCTTCGTGTGGGACGTGGTGGTGGTGCCAAGCTTCGAGGATGCGCTGATTGCCACGCTCTTCAACTTCAACCTGCAGGCTTGCGTGATCCGGCATGGCTTTCCGTTCAAGTCCGAGTATGAGCTGGACCTGCTGCGCAAGTTCCTGGAAGGCCTGGACGAGGGCATCGAGGAGCAGCCGGAATCCGAGCGCGGCCCCTTGCTGGGGCAGAAGATTGCGGAGCTGCGGCCGGAACTGGACCTGTATCTGGTCACGGACGTGAAGGCCGAAGAGATCGCGTCGCGGCTGGGTGAGGTCTTCAACCGGATCTTTTTCCGGGAGGAGGACCACACCGAGCTGTACATGTCGATCATGAAAGGCGTGTCGGAGCGTTACAAGACGCCGTTTTTCACGGCGTTGAAGGAGTACTCGAAGCAGCCGACCGGGGTGTTCCACGCCTTGCCGCTGGCGCGGGGCAAGTCGATCATGAACTCCCACTGGATTCAGGACATGGCGCAGTTCTACGGCCTGAATCTGTTCATGGCCGAGACCTCCGCCACGTCCGGCGGGCTCGACTCGCTGCTGGACCCCATCGGCCCCATCAAGGTCGCGCAGGAGTATGCCGCGCGCGCATTTGGCGCGCGCCGCACCTTCTTCGCGACCAATGGCACTTCGACGGCCAACAAGATCGTGGTGCAGGCGCTGGTCAAGCCGGGCGATATCGTGATGGTAGACCGCAACTGCCACAAGTCCCACCACTACGGCATGGTGCTGGCGGGCGCCAAGGTGGCGTATCTCGACTCCTATCCACTGGACGATTTCTCGATGTACGGGGCGGTCCCTATCGCCCAGATGAAGCGCACGCTGCTGCGGTTCAAGCGGGCGGGCACGCTGCACAAGGTCAAGATGGTGCTGCTGACCAACTGCACGTTCGATGGCGTGGTCTACGACGTGAAGCGCGTCATGGAGGAGTGCCTGGCCATCAAGCCCGACCTGATCTTCCTGTGGGACGAGGCCTGGTTTGCCTTTGCCCGCTTTCATCCCACCTACCGCCAGCGCACCGGCATGGATTCGGCGTCGCGCCTGCGCCGCGAGCTCGATAGCGAGGATTATCGCCGGCGCTACGATGCATTCACCGCATCGTTCGGCGGGGCGGACTGGGATGATGAGGAGAAGCTTGTCGCCACCCGCTTGATGCCGGATCCGGACCGCGCGCGGGTACGGGTCTACGCGACCCAGTCCACCCACAAAACCCTGACCTCGCTGCGCCAGGGCTCCATGATTCACGTGTGGGACCAGGACTTCAAGGACAAGGCGGAAGAGGCGTTCCACGAGGCGTACATGACGCACACCTCCACCTCGCCGAACTACCAGATCCTGGCCTCGCTCGATGTCGGCCGCCGCCAGGTGGAGCTGGAAGGCTACGAACTGGTGCAGCGCCAGATGGAACTGGCCATGACACTGCGCGAGTGGATCCACACGCACCCGTTGCTCAAGAAGTACTTCCAGTTCCTCAACGTCTCCCGCGTGGTGCCGACCGCGTACCGGCCATCCGGCATCGAGGCGTACTACAGCCCGGAATCCGGCTGGGCCAATATGGAAGCCGCGTGGCGCGTCGATGAATTCGCGCTGGACCCGACCCGGCTGACCCTGTCGATCGGCACCTCCGGCATTGACGGTGACACGTTCAAGAACAAGTACCTGATGGACAAGTACGGCATCCAGATCAACAAAACGTCGCGCAACACCGTCTTGTTCATGACCAATATCGGTACCACGCGGTCGTCGGTGGCTTACCTGATCGAGGTGCTGATCAAGATTGCCAGGGAGCTGGAGGAGCGCACGGCGGACATGAGCGTGATCGAGCGCCGCCTGCACGAGAAGCGCGTTTCGTCGCTGACCAGGGAACTGCCGCCGCTGCCGGACTTTTCGCACTTCCATTTTGCGTTCCGCAGCGTGTGCAACAGCGGGCAGATCGAGACGCCGGACGGCGATATCCGCAAAGCCTTCTTCATGTCCTATGACGAGGAGAACTGCGAGTACCTGAACATGGGCGAGGTGGCCAAGGCCATCTCCAAGGGCCGTGAAGTGGTATCGGCCTTGTTCGTGATTCCCTACCCCCCGGGCTTCCCCATCCTGGTGCCGGGGCAGGTGATCAGCTCCGAGATTCTGGAGTTCATGCAGGCGCTGGATGTGCGGGAGATCCACGGTTACCGCCCGGAGTTGGGCTTCCGTGTGTTCAGCGACGGGGCGCTCCAGCAACTGGCGCTCCAGGCCGCCGGCGAGGCAGCTGCGGCGGTGGCGGCCGCGGCGAAGGCGTCGGTCTCGGCCGTTGTGGAAGTCTCGACGGCAACGGTCGATGAAGTGGCGGCGGCGGCCCTGGCGGAACGCCCCGCGGCAAAAAAGTAGCGAGGCGGGAGGCTGGGACAGGCGCCCGGCTTCTCGCAACAGAGCCCATGTCGACAAAAAAAGAATGCCGGACCTGGATGTCCAGGAACCGCGGGAAACCCGCGTCCAGCCGGCCCCGAGTTCATCAGGAGAAAGCCGCGATGCAAAAAGTCCGTAATGTCTCAGATCTGCGCGTGATGTTCCACAGGAACGAGAAGCCCATCTACTTCATCAGCGCCACTAACTTCAATCTCCTGGGCATCGATCAGTGGGTCAACCGTTTCAAGTACATCAACTACATCGATTGCTTCGACGGCCGCCATCCCAATGTCTTCGTGCCGCAGGCGCTGCCGCACGAGGAGTTCACCTCGATCGAGGACATCAACAACTACCTGCTGCAGCATAAGGACGTGGTGGAAATGATCGAGCAGCGGGGGGGGCGGCCTGCCGCGACCTTCCTGATGTTCGATGAGAAAACCGAAGAGCTGGCCGACGAGCTGGGGCTTGACGTGTGGTTCCCGCCGGCCGCGCTGCGCAGCCGCTGCGATAACAAGATGGAGACTGTGCGCATCGGCAACAAAGCTGGCGTGCACTCGGTGCCCAACGCACTGGAGAAGGTGGACAGCTACGAGCATCTGATGCAGATCGCGGAGCACCACGGTCTGGGCAATGACCTGGTGGTGCAGAGCGCGTTCGGCGACTCCGGCCACACCACCTTCTTTATCGCAAGCGTTGACGATTTCAACAAGCACAAGGATGAGATCGTCAACGACCCCGAAGTCAAGATCATGAAGCGCATCAACTGCCGCGGCGCGACCCTGGAGGCCTGCGCCACGCAGTCAGGCACGCTGGTCGGGCCGCTGCTGACCGAGGTGGTGGGCGCGCGTGAACTGACCCCCTACAAGGGCGGCTGGTGCGGCAACGAGATCTTCCCCGGGGCGTTCTCGGAAGACGTCAGGATGAAGGCGCGCGACATGGCCTTCCGTTTCGGCAACCAGTTGCTGGAGGAGGGCTATCGCGGCTACTTTGACCTGGACTTCCTGATCGACGTCGATAGCGGCGAGGTGTATCTCGGCGAGCTGAATCCCCGCATCTGCGGCGCCAGCCCGATGACCAATCATGCGGCCTTCGCCTATGCGGACGCGCCGTTGTTCCTGTTCCACCTGCTGGAATTCTCGGGTGTGCCATTCGACCTCAATGTGCGCGAGCTCAATGAGCGCTGGGCCGAGAAGTCGTTCATCGACGGCTGGTCCCAGCTGGTCATCAAGTACACCGAGGACAACGTGGATATCGTGACCCATGCGCCGCCCTCGGGCATCTATCGCATGGCATCCGACGGCTCCGTGTCCTACCACCGCTTCGACTCCAACCGTCGCGAGATCGAGAGCGAGCAAGAAGCCTTCTTCCTGCGTATCACCGGGCCCGGCGACTATCGCTACGAAGGCGCGGATCTGGGCATCCTGATCACGCGGGGTCGTTCGATGAACGACGAGTTCAAGCTCAACGAGCGCGCGCACCAATGGATCCGGGGCATCAAGCAGTATTACGTGGCCAAACCCCTGGTTGCCGCACAGGCCGAGCTGGCGCCGCAGCCGGGCGCGTTCAAGATCCTGTAGGCCGAAGGTCCAACCACGAGAGGCCAGGAATTCATGCGTTGTACATTCGAAGCGATCAGTGAGGACTTGCCCGGCCAGCGATGGCAGAACATCTTCCGGCAGTTCTGGCCCGGGTACCGGCAATGGTATCTGCGCGACGGCGATCGCGCGCGGCCGGGCTTCCTGATGTGCCGCAAGGCCTTGCGCCACCACATGCCGGAGCTGGTCCCGACCTGGGAGCGGCTGGTCGAGCTGTCCGGCGGCGGCGACCTGGAAGCGCGCTTCCTCTCGATGTGGGGGCCGCCGCCCTACATTGCCGGCTGCTCGCAGGCGGTGTGGCTGCCGGTGGACGGGCAGCAGGCTGCAGGCGCCACGCCCGCGCTGTTGCGCAACTACGATTTCGCCCCGGCTTTGCTCGAGGGCGTGTGGCTGGCGTCCAGATGGCATGGCCAGCGGGTGGTGGCGGTCAACGACTGCCTGTGGGGCGCGCTCGACGGCATCAACGAGAGCGGCCTGGCCGCGTCGCTGTCGTTCGGGGGCCGCAAGGCGGTGGGTAATGGATTCGGCATTCCACTGGTCTTGCGCTACGTGCTGGAGTTCGCGGAGAACGTCGACCAGGCCGTGGAAATGCTCGCGCGCATCCCGGTGCATATGAGCTACACGGTGAGCCTGCTTGACCGCCGCGCACAGTGGGCAACGGTGTTTGTCACGCCGGACCGGCCGCTGGAGGTGGTGCGCAAGCAGGCGGTGAGCAACCTGCAGCATGGCGTCGAGTGGACGGCGCACGCCAATGCGACCCTGGCCGAGGCCAGGGAGCAGACGCTGGCTGTTGCGGTGCGGCAGGCCGAGGATGCCAAGGCTGTCCTGCGCGCGCTGCTACGCCCGCCGCTGTTTCAAACTGCCTACGGGCGTGGCCACGGCACGTTGTACAGCGCCGTCTATCACCCCTATGACGGTTCCGTCGAAATGGTCTGGCCAGATGCCGTCTGGCGGCAGTCCTGCAGCCATTTCCTGCCCGGCGCCCGGATGATCGAGTTCGACGTGGAGAGCACCGCGCTGCCGCATGCGGTGGTGCCGGCGCGCCGGTGGATGCTCGACGATGTTGGCAGTTTTCAGTGAGTTTCCTAGTCTCATAGTCATGGGGGAAGGCATGCATGGCGAATCCGGGCTGCCTTTGGCCGCAGGCTAACCATCGAATACGCGCAAACGCAAGCAGGACGCGGCCCGGTCCGGACCGCGGCGACCCAATTCGCCAGAACATATCCGAGGGTGGCGGCTTCGGAAAAGCAGGCTCGCAAGAATCCAAGGAGCAGTCATGAAAAAAAAGCGCCCAATCACCACCTACATCGTCATCGCGATGATCCTCGGCGTTATCGTCGGCTATAGCTGTAACAAGGCCTTCCCGGATCCCGGTACCGCCAAGGAGATCGCCGGCTATATATCGATCTTCACCGATGTCTTCCTGCGCCTGATCAAGATGATCATCGCACCGCTGGTGTTCTCCACGCTGGTGGTTGGCATCGCGCACATGGGCGATGCGAGCACCGTTGGCCGCGTCGGCGTGAAGGCGCTCGGCTGGTTTATCGTGGCTTCGTTTCTCTCGCTCACGCTGGGCCTGATCCTGGCCACCCTGCTGCAGCCCGGCCACAACATCGGCCTGCCGTTGCCGGACGTGGGGGCGGCTACCAACCTGAAGACCAACGCCTTCACGCTGAAGGATTTCATTACGCACCTGGTGCCGAGGTCCGTGGCGGAGGCCATGGCCACCAATGAAATCCTGCAGATCGTGGTGTTCTCGATCTTCTTCGGCACCGCGCTGTCGACCCTGGGGGAGACGGGCAAGCGGCTGGCCGGCGTCATCGACGACCTGGCGCAGACCATGCTGAAGATCACCGGCGCCGTGATGTGGATGGCGCCGCTGGCGGTGTTCGCGGCCATTGCTTCCACCGTGACCACGCAAGGACTGGGCATTCTCATCACCTTCGCGAAGTTCATGGGCAGCTTCTATCTTGGCCTGCTGGTGCTGTGGGGCCTGCTGGTGGCGGCCGGGTTCTTCTTCCTGGGCAAGCGGGTGTTCACGCTGATCCGGCTGATTCGCGAGCCCTTCCTGCTGTCCTTTTCCACGGCCAGCTCGGAGGCCGCCTACCCGAAGATGCTCACCGCGCTGGACCGGTTCGGCGTCAGCCGCAAGATCTCCAGCTTTGTGCTGCCGATGGGCTACTCCTTCAACCTCGACGGCACCATGATGTATTGCACGTTCGCCGTGCTGTTCATTGCGCAGGCCTACGACATTCACCTGCCGATCGGTACCCAGATCACCATGCTGCTGCTGCTCATGCTGACGTCAAAAGGCATGGCCGGGGTGCCGCGCGCATCGCTGGTGGTGATTGCCGCCACGCTGAACCAGTTCGGCATTCCGGAAGCTGGCTTGCTGCTGATCATGGGGGTCGACCAGTTCCTGGACATGGGCCGCTCGGCGACCAATGCGGTAGGCAACTCGATTGCCGCTGCCGTGGTGGCGAAGTGGGAGGGCCAGCTGGCGAGCGAGTCGGATCTGGACGGCGAGGGCGACAGCACGGCATCGGACGCGCGCGCCCCGCTCGGAAAGCCGGGCGCGGTCCAGGCCTGAGCGGCCAGCGCGGGAGGGTGCCTCGCAGGCGGCCTCCCGCATGGTGTGCCGGGCATTGTGCGAACGATCACTGCAGGAGTGCAAATCAAATGCGTTCAAATGGAGCACGCGTGGGTGGCGGGCGCAGCAGCCGCGGCGGCCGGCAAATCGTGATGTGGGCGGCCGTTGCGCTGTGCGCGGCATTGGCCGCCGGCGCGGCGTTGGCGCAACAGGCGGGGGAACTGGCCGGCACGCTGAAGAAGGCGAAGGAAATCGGCACCCTGACCATCGGCTATCGCGAGTCGTCCTTGCCATTCTCGTACCTGGACCGGCTTGGCAAGCCGGTCGGCTATTCCATCGATATCTGCCGCGCGATTGTGGATGCGGTGGCGGCGGAGGTGGGCCGCGAGGTCGGCATTCAATGGACGCCAGTCACCTCGGACAATCGATTCGATGCGGTCACGTCCGGCAAGGTCGACCTGGAATGCGGCTCGACCACCAGGAACGTCGAGCGCCTGAAGCGCGTGTCGTTCTCACCGGTGATCTTCGTGGCCGGGACCAAGCTGATGGTGCCGAAGGGATCGCCGATCAAGTCGTTCAAGGACCTGAAGGGGAAGACCGTGGTCGCGACCGGCGGCACCACGAACGTGGAGGCGCTTGAGCGGCTATCGGCTCGCTTCGGCCTGCAGCTGAACGTCATCAAGGCACGGGACCATGCCGATGCGTTCCAGGTTTTGCAGCACGGTGGCGCGGACGCCTATGCGGGGGATGATGTGCTGTTGTATGGTTTTTTGCGCAGCAGCAGCGCCGGCGGCAGGTTCCAGATCGTCGGCGATTTCCTCTCCTACGATCCCTACGGGATCATGTTCCGCAAGGGCGATCCGCAGTTCGCCGCCGTGGTGGACAAGGCGGTGCGCGAGATGGCCGTGTCCGGGGAACTGGATCGCACGTACAAGCAATGGTTCATGAACAAGCTGCCCACCGGTGAGCGGCTCGGGTTGCCCATGAGCGCGCAGCTCGATGAGCTGATACGGGCCATCCCGGACCAGTCGGATTAAGCCGCTCGCGCATCCAGGGTTTCACGCCATCGCTGGGGAGCGCCGCTCAAGGGCGCGCTCCTCGGCCCTTGGAATGGCGAGCCGGACTGCTCAGCGATAGCTGGCGATGAACGCGCGCAGCTGCGGATAGATCTCCTCGCGCCAGCGCCGGCCGGAGAAAATGCCGTAGTGCCCGCAGCCCTGCGCTGTCACATGCTGCTTGCGCGCGCCGGGAATGCCCGCGCAAAGATCGTGCGCCGCCGCGGTCTGGCCCGCTCCCGTGATGTCGTCCAGTTCGCCCTCGATGGTCAGCAGCGCCGCGCCGGTGATGTCCTGCGGCCGTACCGGCTTGCCGTCGATCTCCCAGGTGCCGCTGGCCAGCCGGAATTCCTGGAACACATCGCGGATCGTATCCAGGTAATACTCGGCGGCCATGTCGAGCACGGCGTTGTACTCGTCATAGAAGCGCACGTGAGCCTCGGCGTCGTCCAGGTCGCCATCGACCAGGTTCTGGTAGTAGTCGTAGTGCGAGGAGAGGTGGCGATCCGGGTTGGTGGCAACAAAGCCGGCGTGCTGCAGGAAGCCCGGGTAGACCTTGCGGCCGTGTCCCGGGTAGTTGGCCGGCACGGCATGAATCACGTTGTTCTCGAACCACGCGAAGGACTTGTCGGTGGCCAGCGCGTTCACGGCAGTGGGGCTGCGGCGCGCATCGATCGGGCCGCCCATCATGGTCATGGTCCGCGGCGTGGCCTCACCGGCGGAAGCCAGCAGCGAGATGGCGGCAAGCACAGGCACGGCCGGCTGGCACACGGAGATGACATGGAGGTTTTCCGCGCCGATGTGGCGGATGAAGTCCTGAATGTAGTGTACGTAGTCGGTCAGGTGGAACGGGCCGTCCTCCGCCGGCACCATGCGGGCATCGATCCAGTCGGTCACGTAGACCTTGTGATGCTGCAGCAGGGTTCGCACCGTATCGCGCAGCAGGGTTGCATGATGGCCTGACAGCGGGGCGCACACCAGCACCACCGGCTCGTCCTTCAGCCACTGGATGACCTGCGGATCGTCGGCATAGCGCTTGAAGCGCAGCAGCTTGCAGAAGGGCTTCTCCACGATGGTCTGCTCGACGATGGGAACGTCCCGCCCGTGGCATTGCACCGACTTGATGTCGAAGGGCGGCTTCTTGTAATCCTTGCCGAGGCGGTAGAGCAGTTCGTAGCCGGCGGCCATCCGGTTGGCGCCCGGCATCATGGACAGCGGGCTGAGCGGATTGGTAAAGGTGCGCGACGTGGCTTGCGCCAGTGCGGTGAGCGGCAACAGCAAGGCGCTCTTGAGTTCGTGGAATTGGTAAAGCATGGGGAATACCTGTCAGTCTTGAAAATAGGGGGCGTCCCCCGCGCGACCGGGGGCGATGGTGGATCAGTTGGATCAGTTGGGCCAGTTGGCTCAGTTGGCTCAGTTGGATTACGCCTGGGTCACTCCTCGGCCTGCACCTTGTCATAGGCGATTTGCAGACGGCGCAGCTTGGAGTACAGCGTTTGCTTGGGGATGGAAAGTGCCCTGGCGGTAGCCGCCACGTCGCAGTTGTTCCGCTTGAGTTCCTCCATGACAACCACCCGTTCAAACTGTTCGAGCTGGTCGGGCAGGCTGTTGCCGTGCTCGGCATGGCCGCCGTGCAGCTCGAAATCATCGGACAGCAGCCCGAGCACGAAACGGTCGGCCACATTACGCAGCTCCCGCACGTTGCCAGGCCATGAATGGGACAGCAGCAGCTCGAACTGCGCGTTCCCGAGCACCGGCGCCGGCCGGTTGAAGCGGGTAGCGGCCTGCAGGATGAGATGCTCGAACAGCAGCGGGATATCTTCGCGCCGCTCGCGCAGTGGTGGCAGGTCGATAAAGGCCACGCCGATGCGGTAGTACAGGTCGGCACGGAACTTCTTTTGCTCGCTGAGGAGTTTCAGGTCTTCCTTGCTGGCGGCAATGACCCGGCAATCCACCGCGATGGGCTCGTTCGACCCCACCCGTTCGATGGAGCGCTCCTGCAGCGCGCGCAGGAACTTGACCTGCACCGACATCGGCATGCTCTCGATCTCGTCGAGAAACAGGGTGCCCCCCTGCGCATGCTCGAACTTGCCGCAACGCCGCCGCGTGGCGCCCGTGAAGGAACCCACCTCATGCCCGAACAGCTCGCTCTCGGCCAGGGCTTCGGGCAGGCCGCCGCAGTTCAGCGGCACGAAGTTGCCGGTGCGGCGCGCGCTATGGTCATGCAGGCAGCGCGCCACCAGGTCCTTGCCCGTGCCGGTCTCGCCATAGATCACCACGTCCGCGGGCGCATCGGCCAGCGCGCGCACGGCGCGGCGCACCCGCTCCATCTGCGCGGAGCGTCCGATCAGGCAGGCCTGGATCCCCTGCCAGCTTTCCAGCTGCTCGCGCAGGCCCAGCACTTCCAGGCTGAGCTTGCGCCGGTCGGCGGCGCGCCTGACCACGGAGACCAGCCGCTCGGAGGAGCACGGTTTCTCGATAAAGTCGTACGCGCCCTCGCGCATGGCTTGCACCGCCATGGAGATGTCGCCGTGGCCAGTCATCAGGATCACGGGCAGGTCGGGGTCGATGTGCCGGATCTCGTTGAGCCAGGCCACGCCGTTCATGCCCGGCAGCTTCACATCGCAGACCACCACCACCGGCTCGCCGATGCCGATGCTGCTGCGCGCCTGCTCCACCGAGGCAAAGCCGTTCACGGCGAAGCCCGCCAGCTCGAGGGCCTGCGAGCTGCCGACCAGCACATCCTCCTCGTCCTCGACAAAAACCACGCGGATGGGATGGGTGTCAGTCATTGGTTTGTCTCTCATGCGCCGGCGCCAGCGGCAGCTCGACCACGAACTCGGCACCGGCAGGCGCAAGGTTGCGGGCGTACAGGCGCCCGCCGAATTCGCGCACGATGTGCGCCGAGATCATCAGGCCAAGGCCCAGGCCCTTGCCCGCCGGCTTGGTGGTAATGAATGGGTCGAACAGGCGCGGCAGCACGTCGGGATGGATGCCGGGGCCGGTGTCGCGGATGGTGATGATGCAGAGTTGGTCCTGCCGGGCCGCATGGATCTCCAGATCCCGCACCGGCGCGCCCGACAAGGCATCGGCGGCATTGCCCAGCAGGTTGACCAGCACCTGCTCGACGCGGATCTCATCGGCCAGGACGCTGATGTCGTCGGGGTCGATCGCCACGTTGACCGTGATATCGCGCTCCCGCATCCGGGTGCTGACAAGGAGCAGTGCGTCCTGCACCGCCTGGCGTACCAGGACCGGCTGCACCGCATCCTGGGACTTGAAGGCAAAGACCTTGAGCTGCTGCGTCAGCCGGCCGAGGCGATCGATCAGCTTGGCGATGCGCTGGAGGTTGCCCGCCACATCCTTGAGCCTGCCTTTTTCCAGCAGCACCTCGGCATTGTCCGACAGCGTGCGCATGGCCGCCAGCGGCTGGTTGAGTTCATGCACCACGCCGGCGGACATCTGCCCGAGCGCGGCCAGCTTGCCGGCGTGGACCAGGTCGCTTTGCAGCGCGCGCAGCTCGGCCGTGCGCTCCAGCACCTTGGCCTCCAGGCCATCGTGCGCGGCGCGCAGCGCGCGTTGCGCGGCGGCTTGTTGTTGCGCGGCGCGCAGGCGTAGCGCAATCACCAGCGCCAGCAGCAGTATCACCATGCAGGCCAGGAGAGCGCCGATGGCGGCGTTGCGGGCCAGGTTGCGCGCCGGCAGTTCGTCATCCAGCAGCATGATGCGCCAGAGGCCATGGTTGACCGTGCGCTCCGAGGCCAGGTAATCCACGCCATCCAGGCGCACGCGCGTGGTGTGCGCATCCAGCCTGGCGCGTACCTGCCAGTCCAGGGGCATCAGGTCGGACTTGCCGTAGGTGCGCGCCAGGCCGGCCTCGGCCAGCATCGCTTGCGTCAGCGGCGCCAGCGGACGCAGCCGCCACGGCGCAAGCGACGCGAGGATGACCACATCGCGGGCATCGACCACCATCACCTTGCCCGGGATCTGGACCCAGTTGCGTTCCACCGCGTCGAGGTTGACCTTGACCGTGGCCACGCCGCGCTGCGCGCCGCCTTGCTGCAGCGCGTAGGCGAGGTAATAGCCGGGCCGGCCGGAGGTAAACCCTACGCCGTAGAAGCGGCCCCGGCCGTGCTCGAGCGCATCGCGCATATACGGCCGGAACGAGAGATCCGCGCCCACCGGGGTGCCCGGCTGGTCCCAGTCGGCCGCCGCCAGGGTCAGGCCGGAGCGCTGGGTGACGTACAGGTTGTCCGCGCCGGCGGTGGCGGTGATGCCGTGCAGGTAACGGCTGACCTGCCGCTTGAGCGCCACGTCATCGGGCCGGCTGAGCAACGCGAAGACATCCGTGGTGGATTCGAGCAACGATGGCAGGTAGTCGAACCGGGACAGCTCGCCGTCAAGCCGCGCGGACACGACATCGAGGCGATGCTGGGCGGCAACCCGCAGCTGATCGAGCCCGGCGCGCAACGCCATGACATAGGCTAGCCACGTGGCCAGCGCGATCGCTACCAATGCCATACCGCACCAGATCCCCATGCGCATACGGCCGAGATTCATGTCGCGAGCCCTTTCTCCGCGGTCCTCAAGGATGCAGGACTTGTCGTCCGGATACCAGTGATAGAAGCGAGACCTGTGCTCGTCCAGGCACAGGTCAGGTGAATGCAGTGTACTCCCGGAGCACGGCTGCGCGAAGCCCGCGCAGCCGTCGGCGGGGCCTTGCGTTGTGTCGCGCCGCAGCATGTTCCAGGGCCAGCTAGGCATAGCGGAGTTCGCCGGTCTTGCCACGGAATACCCGGTACGAGAACACCGTGTAGCCGGCAATGGCCGGCACCGAGATGCACACGCCCACCAGGATCACCTTCAAGGCCTCCGGGCTGCTGGCGGCCTGCCAGATCGTCAGGCGGTGGATCACGACAAACGGAAAGATGCTGTAGGCCAGCCCGAGGAAGCTGAGCACAAAGACCCCGATCAGCAGCACGAAGGGCAGCCAGCTCACCGGCCCGCGCACCACGCGGGTGTTCAGCAGCATGCGCACGGCCACGAGCGCGACGCCGGTCACCAGCGGGATGGAGACGAGGGCGACAATCTGCGGCAGTACGAACCAGCGCTCGCGCACCGCCGGGCTGATCCAAGGTGTGGCAATCGAGATCAATGCCAGCCCGCAGACCATCGGCGCCCACGCGATCCTGGCCCAGTGCACCGCGCGCTGCTGGAGTTCGCCCTCGGTTTTCATGACGAGCCAGCACGCGCCGAGCAGCACGTAGGCCATCGGCAACGCCACGGCGATGGCCGCAGCGAACAGGGGATAGTTCCAACCGGTACCGAAGCCACTGATGTAACGTCCCAGCATCCATCCTTGCGAGACCGACGCGATCGTCGAGCCGGCGAAGAAGAGGCGGTCCCACACCGGCTTGTGCGCGCTCTTTACCTTCACCCGGAAGTCGAACGCCACGCCGCGCAGGATCAGCCCCACCAGCATCAGCGTGACAGGCAGGTAGAGCTCGGTCAATATGAATCCGTGCGCCTTAGGGAAAGCCACGAGGAGGATGCCGATGCCGAGCACCAGCCAGGTTTCGTTGGCATCCCAGAACGGACCGATCGACGCCACCATGACGTCTTTCTCGGCCGGGGCCGCCCGGTGCATCAGCATGCCGACGCCCAGGTCATAGCCATCGCTGATCACATAGACCAGCATGGCCACGCCCATCAGCGCCATGAAGATCACGGGCAGGGTGTCGTCAAAACGCATCCAGGTCATGGTTGGCTCCCGGCAGGCAAGGGGCGCGCGGCGATCGTGCCGGACGCCGGCGTGGGTTGTCCGGCGTGATCGGCCCCGAGCGGGGCTTCCGGTTTCTCCGCCAGGTACTTGAGCACGCTGACATAGGCGACGATCAGCGCGAGGTACACCGTCGCAAACAGCGTCAGTGTCAGGGCGATATGGGGCGCCGGCACGTTGGAGGCAACGTCGGCGGTGCGTACCAGGCCGTAGACGATAAAAGGCTGGCGTCCGATCTCGGTGACGTACCAGCCGGCCACCGTGGCAATCCAGCCGGAGAAGGTCATGCCTGCGAATCCCCACAGCAGCGCGCGCGGCAGCCGCTGCGGCTGCCAGCCGGCGCGGCGGTACCACCACCAGCCCAGCCAGCTGGCCGCCAGCATCAGCACCCCCATGCCCACCATCACGCGAAACGCGAAGAACAGCGGGAGGACGGGCGGATGCGCGTCGCCGAACGTGTTCAGCCCGCGGATCTCGCCGTCAGCGCGGTGCGTCAGGATCAGGCTGGCGAGATGCGGGATGCCGATCGCCGCGCGGTTGGTGCGGGCGCCGGCATCGGGAATGGCGAAAAGCAGCAAGGGCGCGCCGCGCTCGGTCTCCCACACGCCCTCCATGGCCGCGATCTTCTGGGGCTGGTGCTCAAGCGTGTTGAGCCCGTGCATATCGCCGATCACGATCTGCAGGGGGATCGCGACAGCGGCGAGGGTCAGCCCGACCCGCAGCACCTTGGGCGCGGACAGCTGTCCGGTGCCCTTGAGCAACTGCCACGCGCTCAGCCCCGCGAGCAGGAAGGCGCAGGTCAGCGCCGAGGCCAGCAGCATATGGCAGAAGCGGTAGGGGAAGGAGGGGTTGAAGATGATGGCGAGCCAGCTGTGCACATGGAACTCGCCATGGATGATCTCGTAGCCCTGTGGCGTCTGCATCCAGGAATTCAGCGCCAGGATCCAGAAGGCGCTGAGCGTGGTGCCGAAGGCGACGAAGAAGGTCGACATCAGGTGTATCCGCTCGCCCACCTTGCCGTGGCCGAACAGCATCACGCCAAGAAAGCCGGCTTCGAGAAAGAACGCGGTCAGCACTTCATAGGCGAGCAGGGGCCCGGCAATATTGCCGACCGTTTCCATGAAGCCAGGCCAGTTGGTGCCGAACTGGAAGCTCATGGTGATGCCGCTGACCACGCCAAGCGCAAACGTCAGCGCGAACACCTTGGTCCAGAACCGGTAAGCATTCAGCCAGGCATGGCGCAGCGGTGGCGTGTCCGCCTTCAGATAGCGCCAGCGGAAGAACAGCAGCAACCATCCCAGGGCAATGCTGATGGTCGGGAACAAGATATGGAAGGTGATGTTGGCAGCAAACTGCATGCGCGCCAGCAGGATGGGATCCATCTGTCCGGGCTCCTCCGTGGGTTGTGGACGGGACGCCGCGCGTGCGGCGTCCCGGTTGCTGCATGGCGGCGTGGCTACCGCGAGGTCAGCGCTTGCCTTCGCCGTTCAGGCCGTTCGACATGCCGATCAGCACGCCGCTGACCAGCGTGGCGTAGTGCTCGAGCCAGGCTTCGGTGCTGCTTTGCGCAAAGGCCCGTCCCTCGCGCGCGAGCTCGCGCGCCTGGGTGGTCAGTTGCTCGACCACTGCCGTGGCGCTGGCGCCGGTCGCCGTGCCTTTGAGCTTCATGCCCTCCAGCACCGACGACCACGGCCCCTGCACTGACTGCGGCAACTCGCCGATGGATTTGGCCACCGTGCCCAACAGCGCGTCCTCCATCTTCTCGATGTCGGCCACGGCCTTCTTGAGGTGGGTCTCGCGCAATTGCGCGCCCTGGTCGACGATCTGCTGCAACGCCCGGCGATTGGCTTCCACCGCCTGCACCAGCGCGGCGTCCATGCCCTGCGCGACCTGGGACAACATCGGCTCCAGCCCCGGCCCGGCGAGCCCGCTGCTGGCCGCCCCGGCGGAGGCCGCCTGGGTGACCATCTTCAGCGTGTCCTTGATGCTCTTCAGGGTCAGCTCCCGGCCTTGCAACGCCTTGAGGGTCGCCTTCTGGACCGCCTGTTGCAGGGATTCGCCTTGCTTTTGCGACGATTGCGCGAACTGCTTGATCAGCGCGTCGTGATCGATGCCCATGGATTTCATATGGTCTCCGGTTGCTGCCTTGCCTTGCTGTTGTCTTGCCAGATGGCCGTCATCGCTGCGCCCGCGTCACTGCATGTGCTGGCCGCCGTTGATGGCGATGTTGGCGCCGGTCAGGAAGGCGGCTTCTTCCGAGGCCAGGTAGATGATCAGGCCCGCCACTTCCTCCGGCTTGCCCAGGCGGCCTACCGGGATCTGCGGGAGAATCTTGGTATTCAGGATCTCCTCGGGAATGGCAGTGACCATCTTGGTCCCGATGTAGCCGGGCGAGATGGTGTTGACCGTCACGCCTTTCCTGGCGACCTCCAGGGCCAGTGCCTTGGTAAAGCCGTGCACGCCGGCCTTGGCGGCCGAATAGTTGGTCTGGCCGAACGCGCCCTTGGAGCCGTTGACCGACGACACGTTGATCACGCGGCCCCAGCCGCGCTCGACCATGCCGTCCGCGACCTGCTTGGTCATGTTGAACAGGCTGTCCAGGTTGGTGCGCAGCACCATGTCCCAGTTCACCTTGTCCATCTTCTTGAACGTCATGTCGCGCGTGATGCCGGCGTTGTTGACCAGCACATCGACCGGGCCGGCGACTTCCGTCACTGCCGCCACTGCCTCGGCGCACGAATCGATGTCCGCCACATCGCAGGGCACGGCGAGGATGTCGTAGCCGCGTGCCTTCATCTGCTGAACCCATTCGCCATGGGTGGTGTTGCCGGGCGAATAGGTGACCGCCACCCGGTAGCCGGCATCGGCCATCTTGGTGGAAATGGTTTCGCCCAGGCCGCCCATGCCGCCCGTGACCAGTACTACGCGTTGCTTGCTCATGGTTGTTTTCTCCTTGTGGAATGTATGTTGTCTTAGCGATAGATTGGCGCTCGATTAGCGCTCGACGGCCAGCGCCACGCCCATGCCGCCGCCGATGCACAGCGACGCCAGGCCGCGCCTGGCATGGCGCCGCGCCATTTCATGGAGCAGGGTGACCAGGATGCGGCAGCCGGACGCGCCGATGGGATGGCCGATGGCAATGGCGCCGCCATTGACGTTGATCTTGCTGGCGTCCCAGTCCATTTCCTGGTTGACCGCACACGCCTGGGCGGCGAAGGCCTCGTTGATTTCCATCAGGTCCAGGTCGTTGATGCTCCAGCCCGCCTTGTGCAGGCAACGCTGCGAGGCCGGGACCGGGCCCATGCCCATGATCGTGGGATCAAGCCCGGCGCTGGCATAGGAGGCGATGCGGGCCAGCGGCGTCAGCCCCAGCTCGCGCGCCTTGCTGGCCGACATCATCAGCACCGCCGCCGCGCCGTCGTTCAGGCCGGAGGCATTGCCCGCGGTGACGGAGCCGGCCTTGTCGAACGCCGGCCGCAGGCCCGCCAGGGCATCGGCCGTGGTGCCGTGCTTGATGAACTCGTCGGTATCGAACACCACCGCGCCCTTCTTCGAGACGATCGAGACCGGCACGATCTCGTCCTTGAAACGGCCGGCTTTCTGTGCCAGCTCGGCCTTCTGTTGCGACGCGGCCGCGAACGCGTCCTGCTGTTCGCGCGAGATGTTGTAGGCCTTGGCCACGTTCTCGGCGGTGGTGCCCATGTGGTACTGGTTGAAGGCGTCCCACAGGCCGTCGACGATCATGGTGTCGGTCAGCTTCCAGTCGCCCATGCGCTGGCCGTCCCGCGAGCCTGCCAGCACGTGCGGTGACGCGCTCATGTTCTCCTGGCCGCCGGCGATGACGATATCGGCGTCGCCGCACTTGATGGCCTGGGCCGCCAGGTGCACGGCCTTCAGGCCGGAGCCGCAGACCTTGCCGATGGTCATGGCGGGCACGGTGTTGGGCAAGCCGGCCTTGATGGCGGCCTGGCGCGCGGGGTTCTGCCCGCTGCCAGCGGTCAGCACCTGGCCCAGCAGCACTTCGTCGACCATCTCGGGTTTCAGGCCGCTGCGTTCGAGCAAGGCCTTGATGACCGTGGCGCCCAGCTCAGGGGCCGGCACCTTGGCGAGCGATCCGCCGAACTTGCCCACGGCGGTTCTGGCTGCGGCGACGATGACAACATCTTCCATGTGACTCTCCTGGGTGAATCTTGGGGGTAGGGTGGATAGCGGATTGACGGGGCGGCTGGCTGGTTGGTAGCTAGCTGGCCTTCGCCTTGACGTAACGCCCGGGTGCGGGCTCGATCACGGGGTAAGCGGCGTGGCCGGGCGACCGGCGCGCAGCGGTGCGCGCGCCGGCGTGCTGCGCCAGCCAGCGGGTCCAGGCCGGCCACCAGCTGCCTTCGGCGCGCTCGGCGCCGTCGAGCCAGCGTTGCGGATCGCTCTGGAGCGGCCCGGTCCAGTGATGGCGCTTGCCTTTGGCCGGCGGGTTGATCACGCCGGCGATATGGCCGCTGGCGCCCAGCACAAAGGTCGTGGGCCCGCCCAGCAGGCGCGTGGTGGCATAGGCGCTGCCCCACGGCACGATATGGTCGTCATGCGAGGCATAGAGAAAGGCTGGCACCTGGACCTGGGCAAAGTCCACCGGCTCGCCGCACTGCACCGTGCCGCCGGGCACCCGCATACGGTTCTCCAGGTAGGCGTTGCGCAGGTACCAGCAGTACATCGGCCCGGGCAGGTTGGTGTCGTCGCAGTTCCAGGACAGCAGGTCGAACGCGGGCGGCGCGCTCCCCTTCAGGTAGCTGTTGACGGCATAGGGCCAGATCAGGTCGTTGGCGCGCAGCGCCGCGAACACATGGGCCAGCTCGCGGCCGCGCAGCAGCCCGCCGCGGCCGATCGCGGCCTCGTGCATGGCGACCATGGCTTCGTTGACCAGTAGCCCGATCTCGCCCGTGTCGTGGAAATCCAGCATCGTGGTGAGCAGCGTGACGCTGGCAACCTTGTCCTCGGCGCGCGCGGCGGCCACGGCCAGCGCGCAGGCCAGCAGCGTGCCGCCCACGCAGAAGCCCAGCGTGTTGACGCGGTCGGCGCCCGTGATGTCCTGCGCCACGTCGATGGCGCGCAGCACGCCTTGCTCGAGATAGTCGTCCCAGGTCAGGTGCGCCTGCGCCTGCGCCACGTTGCGCCAGGACACCAGGAAGACCGTATGTCCTTGCGCCACCGCATGGGCGACGAAGGAGTTCTCGGGCTGCAGGTCGAGGATGTAGAACTTGTTGATGCAGGGTGGCACGATCAGCAGGGGGCGCTGATGGACCTTGCCCGCGCCCGGTGCGTACTGGATGAGCTGCATCAGCTCGTTCTCATGCACCACGGCGCCCGGCGTGGTGGCCACGTTGCGACCAACCTCGAAGCGCTGCTCATCGGTCATGGAGACGCGCCCCTTGGCCAGGTCCTGCAGGAACAGGCGCATGCCTTCCACCAGGCTGGCGCCGCCGGAGTCCACGGCTAGTTGCAGCGCCTCGGGGTTGGTGGCCAGGCAGTTGGCCGGGCTGAGCGCATCCAGCACCTGGCGCAGCGCAAACTGCCACTGGCCTTTGGTCTGCGCATCGGCCGGCGCTTGCTCGATCGCGCCTTGCAGCAGCGTGGCGTAGCTCTGGTAGTGGCGCACCGCCAGCGCGAAGCGCGGGTCATCGCGCCAGGCCTGTGCGGCAAAGCGCCGGTCCGCGGTGCCGGCAGGCTCGCTCGCCGGCCAGAGCGCGCTCATTTGCCTGAGGGCCTGTTCCGGCCAGGCGGCGAGCGCGCGCGCTGCCGCCAGCATGGAGACCGGCGCGGGCGTGCCGTCGGCATCCTGCGGTGCCTGGCCGGGAGCGGCGTCGAACGCGCGCAGCATGGTCTGTTGCGCGCTGAAGAGCTCGGCAATCCAGCGGGAGGGGGCGGGCGTGGGCGTGGTCATGGGGTCCGGATTTGTGCGGTTGCTTGTGCGTGTGCGTGTGTGTTTGCAGGACAGCGGCACCGGGTTCAGTGCAGCTTCACATGTGGCTCGGTGCGCCGGACGATGGAGCGCGCCAGCGTGTCCAGCGCCACCTTGGCAAAGCCGTGCAAGGCCAGTTCGTGCATCTTGTAGAGCGACAGGTACATCATCCGGGCGAACAGTCCCTCCACCATCAGGCTGCCGCCGATCAGGCCGCCCATCATGTTGCCCACGGTGCTGAACTCGCCCAGCGACACCAGCGAGCCGAAGTCGCGGTAGCGGTAGTCGGCCAGCGGCTTGCCCGCCATGCGGGCGCGGACCTGCCTGACCATGTGCGAGGCCTGCTGGTGCGCGGCCTGGGCGCGCGGCGGCACGAACCCGCCCTTGCCCTGATTGGCCTCGGGCCACGCGCACGCCGCGCAATCGCCGATCGCGAAGATGTTCTCGTCGCGGCTGGCCTGCAGCGTGGGATGCACCACAAGCTGGTTGATGCGGTTGGTTTCAAGGCCCGCCAGGTCCTTGAGAAAGTCGGGTGCTTTCACGCCCGCCGCCCATACCACCAGTTCCGCCGGCAGCAGGCGGCCATCGCCCAGCAGCACGCCGCCGGGCAGCACCTCGGCCACCTTGGCGTCGGTAAGTACTTCCACGCCCAGCTTGCGCAGCAGGCCCTGCGTCGCGCTTGAGAGGCGCGGCGGCAGCGCCGGCAGCACGCGCGGCGCGGCTTCGATCAGCGTGACGCGGATGTCCTTGTCGGCGTCGACCCGGTCCAGGCCGAAGGCCACCACCTCGCGGGTGGTGCGGTGCAGCTCGGCCGCCAGTTCCACCCCGGTGGCGCCGGCGCCGATGATGGCAACGTGCAGCTGCTGGGCCAGCAGGGGCGCGGTCTGCGCATGCGCGCGGATGCAGGCATTGACCATGCGCGAGTGAAAGCGCAGCGCGTCCGCCGCGGACTCCAGCCGCATGGCGTGCTCGTAGACGCCAGGGGTGCCGAAGTCGTTGCTCTGGCTGCCCACCGCGATAATCAGCGTGTCATAGCCAAAGGTGCGCGGCGGCGTGATCTGCGTGCCTTCGTCATCCACATAGGGCGCCACCAGCACCTCCTGGCGCTCCCGGTCCAGTCCCACCATCTCGCCGACGCGGTAGCGGAAGTGGTGCCAGTGCGATTGCGCGAGATAGCCCACTTCATGGGCGCTCATGTCCATGCTGCCGGCGGCGATCTCGTGCAGCTTGGGCTTCCACACGTGGGTGCGGGTTTTCTCGATCAGGGTGACTTCGGCTTGCCGGCGCCGGCCAAGGGTGTTGCCCAGCCGGGTGGCCAGCTCAAGCCCGCCAGCGCCGCCGCCGACGATGACGATGCGGTGCGGTGCCTTGACGCTGGCGTCGGGACGATAGGTGGAAGGTTTCATCGCGGCCTGCCGGTCACCGGGTCAGCGTGGTGCCGGAGGCCGGCATGCGCGCCACCATCGGATCGAGCACGGCCTCCGGCTCGTCGGCCTCGGCGTCCGATTCGTTGTCCAGCCGGCGGTGCATGCGCGCCACGTCCAGGTCGCCGGTCCATTTAGCTACCACCACCGTGGCCACGCCGTTGCCGATCAGGTTGGTCAGCGCGCGCGCCTCCGACATGAAGCGGTCGATGCCCAGGATCAGGGCCAGGCCCGCCACCGGCACATGGCCCACCGCCGACAGCGTGGCCGCCAGCACGATGAAGCCGCTGCCGGTGACCCCGGCCGCGCCCTTGGAGGTGAGCAGCAGCACGGCCAGCAACGTCAGCTGCTGCATCAGGCTCATGTCGGTATTGGTGGCCTGGGCGATAAACACAGCCGCCATGGTCAGGTAGATGGACGTGCCATCCAGGTTGAACGAGTAGCCGGTGGGAATCACCAACCCCACGACGGACTTGCGCGCACCCAGGTTCTCCAGCTTGGCCATCATCCGCGGCAGCACCGATTCGGACGACGACGTGCCCAGCACGATCAGCAGTTCCTCCTTGATGTACTTGATGAACTTCCAGATCGAGAACCCATGCGCGCGCGCGATGCCGCCAAGCACGACAAAGATGAAGAACAGGCAGGTCGCGTAGAACGTTGCCATCAGCTGGCCAAGCTGCAGCAGCGAGCCCACGCCATATTTCCCGATGGTGAACGCCATGGCCCCGAACGCACCGATGGGGGCCACCTTCATGATGTAGCCGACGATGGTGAACAGCACATGCGAGAACTTCTCGATGAAGTCGAACACCAGCGTGCCGCGCCCGCCGAACTTGTGCAGCGCGAAACCAAACATCACGGCAAACAGCAGCACCTGCAGGATCTCACCCTTGGCGAAGGCGTCCACCACGGTATTGGGGATCACATGCAGCAGGAAATCCACCGTGCCCTGCATCTTGCCGGGCTCGGTATAGGCGGCGATGCTCTTGGTATCGAGCGTGCTCACGTCGACATTCATGCCCGCCCCGGGCTTGACGATGTTGATGATCACGAGACCCACCACCAGCGCAATGGCGCTCACCACCTCGAAGTACAGCAGCGCCAGCCCACCGGTCTTGCCGACCTTCTTCATGTCCTCCATGCCGGCGATGCCGACCACGACCGTGCAGAAGATGATCGGCGCGATGATCATCTTGATCAGCTTGATGAAGCCATCGCCCAACGGCTTCATCGCCTCGCCGGCCTGCGGGTAGAAGTGGCCGAGGATCACACCGATGACGATCGCGGTGATGACCTGGAAGTACAGGGATCGGTACAACGGCTTGGGGTGATTGTCATTGTCCATGGGTGTCTCCTCTTTGGGGTTGCGTGGGCGCCGGCGTCGTCGCGGGTCAGGTCAGTCGATTGCCCAGGCAGAGGCGCGCTGCGCGCTGGCGTCGACCGTTGCCACGGCGCTCATGTTGACGATGCGGCGCACCGTCGATGAAGACGTCAGGATGTGCACCGGGCGCGCGGCGCCGAGCAGGATGCCGCCCACCGTGATGCCGCCGCCCGCGGCGATGCGCATCAGGTTGTAGGAGATGTTGGCGGCATCCACGTTGGGCATCACCAGCACGTTGGCTTCGGTGGGCAGGCAGGACTCGGGGAACTCGTGCTCCAGGATGGGCTTGGACAGCGCCGCATCGCCGCGCATCTCGCCTTCCACGGCCAGCGACGGCTCGCGCGCCTTCACCAGCGCCAGCGCCTCGCGCATCTTCACCGCGGCGGGCGCGGTGGAGCCGCCGAAGTTGGAGTGGGAGAGCAGGGCCACGCTAGGCGTGATGCCGAAACGCCTGACCGCCTCGGCCGCCAGCAACGTGATGTCGGCGATCTGCTGCGCCGTCGGGTCGAGGTTGACATGGGTGTCGCAGATAAACAGCTGGCGGCCCGGCAGCATCAGCATCTGCATGACGGCGAGCGTCTCGCTGCCGGGCTTGAGGCCGATGGTGTCCCGCACATAGCCAAGGTGATCCTGGAAGCGGCCCACGGTGCCGCACAGCATGGCATCGGCCCGGCCCTGGCGCACCAGCATGGCGCCCAGCAGCGTACCGCGGCTGCGCACCTCCGCCTGTGCCAGCGCCCGCGACACGCCGTCGCGGCAACTCAGCTGGTAGTACGCCTCGGCCGCGTCGCGGTAGACGGCGGGGTCCAGTGGATCCACGCACTCGCAATCCACGCCGGGCTGCAGGCGCAGGCCGAACTGCGCGATGCGCTGGACGATCGCATTGGGGCGGCCCACCAGCAACGGGCGCGCGATGCCCTCGTCGATCACCACCTGGGCGGCGCGCAGCACGCGCTCGTCCTCGCCTTCAGCGTAGATCACCCGCTTGGGCGCGCGTTTGGCGGCGGCAAACACCGGCCCCATGGCGCTGCGCGACTGGTAGACAAACTGGCCCAGGCGCTGGCGATACGCCTCCATGTCAGCGATCGGGCGCGTTGCCACACCGCTGTCCATCGCGGCCTTGGCCACGGCGGGCGCCACCGCTTCGATCAGGCGCGGGTCGAACGGCTTGGGAATCAGGTATTCGGCGCCGAAGCGCAGGCCCACCGCGCCGTAGGCCTGGGCCACCACTTCGGGGATTTCCGCGTGCGCCAGTTCGGCGATGGCGCGCACGGCGGCCAGCTTCATCTCCTCGTTGATGGTGGTGGCGCCAACGTCCAGCGCACCGCGGAAGATGAACGGAAAGCACAGGACATTGTTGACCTGGTTCGGATAGTCCGAGCGCCCGGTGCCCAGGATGGCATCGGGACGTACCGCCAGCGCATCCTCCGGCGCGATCTCCGGCGTGGGGTTGGCCATGGCCAGGATGATCGGGTCGCGCGCCATCACCTTGACCATGTCCGGCTTGAGCACGCCGCCGGCCGACAGCCCCAGGAAGATGTCCGCGCCGCCGATGATGTCGGCCAGCGTGCGCGCGGATGTGTCCTGCGCATAGCGCGCCTTGTTCGGGTCCATTGCCTCCTTGCGGCCCTGATAGACCACGCCGTTGCTGTCGGAGACGAACACGTTGCCGGTCGGCAGGCCCAGGTTGACGATCAGGTCCAGGCAGGCCAGTGCCGCGGCGCCGGCGCCGGATGCGACCAGCTTGACCTCGGCGATATCCTTGCCAACGTGCTTGAGCGCATTCAGGATGGCCGCGGCGGCCACGATGGCCGTGCCGTGCTGGTCGTCATGAAAGACCGGGATCTTCATGCGCTCGCGCAACTTCTTCTCGATGTAGAAGCACTCGGGCGCCTTGATGTCTTCCAGGTTGATGCCGCCAAAGGTCGGTTCCATGCGGGCAATGGTGTCGATCAGCGCGTCCGGATCGTCTTCCGCCAGTTCGATGTCGAACACATCGATGCCCGCGAACTTCTTGAACAGGCAGCCCTTGCCCTCCATCACCGGCTTGCCCGCCAGCGGCCCGATATTGCCCAGGCCCAGCACCGCGGTGCCGTTGGTGATCACGGCGACCAGGTTGGCGCGCGACGTGAGGTTCATTGCCTCGGCCGGATCGCGCACGATTTCCATGCAGGCATCGGCCACGCCCGGCGAGTAGGCGAGGGCGAGGTCGCGCTGCGTGGCCATTGCCTTGGTCGGCGTCACGGAGATCTTGCCGGGCGTGGGGTAGCGGTGGTAGTCGAGTGCGGCTTCGCGAAGGTTTTCGGTCATGGTTGTCTCTGTGGCTCGGTCAGGGCGCCAGATCGGCGATACACGTTCTTGTGATCTCTTGGGCGTAGCGCACGGCGCAAATGCCGCGCCGTGCGCCTCTCGCTTATTTCTTCTTATTTCTTCTTCACAGGCGGCAAATCGGTGCAATGCCCTTCAAACACCTCGGCCGCCATCCCGATCGATTCGCCCAGCGTCGGGTGCGGGTGGATGGTCTTGCCGATATCGGCGGGCTCGCAGCCCATCTCCACGGCCAGGCAGATCTCGCTGATCAGGTCGCCGGCATGCGTGCCGACGATGCCGCCGCCGATCACGCGATGGGTGGCTTCGTCGACGAGCAGCTTGGTGAAGCCTTCGTCGCGGCCGTTGGCGATGGCCCGGCCCGAAGCGGCCCACGGGAACACGGCCTTGCCGAACTTGATGCCTTCGGCCTTGCACTGGTCTTCGGTCTTGCCGGCCCAGGCCACCTCGGGATCGGTGTAGGCAACGGACGGGATCTGCCGCGCGTCGAAGAAGGCGGGCTCGCCGTGCGCGGCCTCGGCGGCCACATGCGCTTCATGTACCGCTTTGTGCGCCAGCATTGGCTGGCCGATGATGTCGCCGATCGCATGGATATGCGCGATGTTGGTCCGCATCTGCTTGTCGACCTCGATGAAGCCGCGCTCGGTGACGGCCACGCCGGCTTTGTCCGCGCCGATGGACTTGCCGTTGGGGCTGCGGCCCACCGCCACCAGCACCGCGTCGTAGACCTGCGGCGCCGGCGCCTCCTTGCCCTCGAAGCTGACTTCGATGCCCGCCGCGGTGGCCTTGGCCCCCACCGTCTTGGTCTTGAGCATGACGTGGTCGAAGCGGTGCGCGTTCTTCTTCTCCCACACCTTGACCAGGTCGCGGTCCGCCCCCTGCATCAGGCCATCCAGCATCTCCACCACGTCGATGCGCGTGCCCAGCGTGGAGTAGACCGTGGCCATCTCCAGCCCGATGATGCCGCCGCCCACCACCAGCATGCGCTTGGGGATCGACCTGAGCAGCAGCGCGCCGGTGGAGTCGACCACGCGCTCGTCGTCGGGCATGAACGGCAGCTTCACCGCCTGGCTGCCCGCCGCGATGATGGCCTTGGCGAACTTGATCACGCGCTTGCCGCCGTCGGCCGCCACCACTTCCAGGTGATACGGGTCGAGGAAGCTGCCGACGCCGGTCACCACCTCGACCTTGCGTGCCTTGGCCATGCCGGCCAGGCCGCCGGTCAGCTTCTTGATGACGCTGTCCTTGAAGCCGCGCAGCTTGTCCAGGTCGATCTCGGGCGCGCCGTAGCGGATGCCGTGGTCCGGCAGGGTCGCCACTTCATCCATGACCGATGCCGTGTGCAGCAACGCCTTCGAGGGGATGCAGCCCACGTTGAGGCAGACACCGCCAAGCGTGTCGTAGCGCTCCACCAGGACAGTCTTCATGCCCAGGTCGGCGCTGCGGAACGCGGCGGAATAGCCCCCGGGGCCGGCGCCCAGCACCAGCATTTCGCATTCCTGGTCCACCTTGCCGGTGTAGCTGGCAGCGTTGGGAACGGGCGCGGCGGCTGGCGCTGGTTTGGGCGGCGCCGATGGGGCCGATGGGGCCGATGGGGCCGCAGGCGCTGGCGCGGCGGGCGCGGCAACGGTTGCAGCGCCCGCGGCGGCCTCCACCACCAGGATCACCGATCCCTCGCTCACCTTATCGTTGACCTTGACGGTGATCTCCTTGACCACGCCGGCGTGGGTGGAAGGGATCTCCATCGAGGCCTTGTCGGACTCGACCGCGATCAGGCTGGTTTCCACGGCGATGGTCTCGCCGGGCTTGACCATGACCTCGATCACCGTGACATCCTTGAAATCGCCGATATCCGGCACTTTGACTTCGACACGTTGGGTCATTGCAGCGCGCCCCTCAGAACAGCACACGCCGCAGATCGGCGAGCAGGTTGGCAAAATGGACATTGAAGCGGGCAGCCGCGGCGCCGTCGATGACACGGTGGTCCCATGACAAGGACAGCGGCAGCGTCAGGCGCGAAGCCCAGTTCTTGCCGTCGCTGGAGTGCTGCTTCCAGAAGCTCTTGCATACGCCCATGATCGCGACTTCGGGCGCGTTGATGATGGGGGTGAAGTTGATGCCGCCGATGCCGCCGAGCGAGCTGATGGTGAAGGTGCCGCCCGACATCTGGTCGGGCTTGAGCTTGCCCTCGCGCGCCAGCTTGGCCAGCTCGCCCATCTCCCGCGCGATATCGGGGATGCTCTTCTTGTCGACGTCGCGGATTACCGGCACCATCAGGCCGTTGGGCGTGTCGGCCGCAAAGCCGATGTGGTAGTACTGCTTGAGCACCAGGGTGTCGCCGTCCAGGCTCGCGTTGAACTCGGGGAATGCCTTGAGCGTGGCCACGGCCGCCTTCATCATGAAGGGCAGCATGCTGATCTTGACGCCGCTCTTCTCCAGCTCCTTGTTCATCTGCACGCGGAATTGCTCGAGGTCGGTGATATCGGCTTCGTCGTGCGTGGTGACGTGCGGGATCACCACCCAGTTGCGGTGCAGGTTGGCGCCCGAGATCTTCTTGATGCGGCTCAGTTCCTTGCGCTCGACCGGGCCGAACTTGGCGAAGTCGACCTTGGGCCACGGCAGCAGGTCCAGGCCGGCGCCACCACCCGCAGGCGCGGCGGCGGGCCTGGCGGCAGGCGCCACGGCGCCGCCCGGGCGGGCGAAGGCCTCTACGTCGGCGCGCAGGATGCGGCCGTGCTCGCCGCTGCCGCGCACCTTGCCCAGGTCCACGCCGGTCTCCCGGGCGAGCTTGCGCACCGCCGGGCTGGCGTAGGCAAGGGCAAAAGCGGTTTCGTCGACGCCACCGGATGCGGCGGTGGCAGCGGCGGGGGCAGGGGCAGCAAGCGCGGCTGCCACGGCGACAGCGGCGCCTGGCGCCGTCGCCGCTGTCGTCGCTGTCGCCGCCGACGCATCGCCGGTGGCCAGCGCCATGATGATGCTGCCTTCGCTGACGGTATCGCCCACCTTGACGCGGATCTCCCGCACCACGCCGCCCAGCGGCGCCGGCACGTCCATGGTGGCCTTGTCGGACTCCAGCGACAGCAGCGCGTCCTCCGCCTTCACGGTATCGCCGACCTTGACGAAGATCTCGATCACCGGGATGTCCTTGAAGTCGCCGATGTCGGGAATGCGCACTTCGGCCAGCCCGGCGGGCGCGCTGACCGGGGAGGGCGGCGCGCTCACGCTGGGCTTGGTGGCTTGCGCCGGCGCGGCGGCGGCAGTGCCGGCCCCATTGCCCTCGAACTGCATCAGCACGCTGCCTTCGCTGACGGCATCGCCCAGCTTGACGTGGATCTGCTTGACCACGCCGCCGTGCGGCGCGGGCACTTCCATGGTGGCCTTGTCCGACTCCAGCGAGACGAGCGGGTCCTCGGCCTTGACCAGGTCTCCCACCTTGACGAATAGCTCGATCACCGGCACGTCCTTGAAGTCCCCGATGTCGGGCACCTTGATTTCAATGGCTTGGTTCATTGTCTTTATTCCTTCGCCTGTCAGACCGTCCACGGCGCTGCGCGCTCGCTATCCACCCCATATCTGGCAATGGCCTCGGCCACCACCGCGGGCTTGATCGCGCCGTCATCGCACAGCGCCTTGAGCGCGGCCACGGCCACGTGGTAGCGGTCCACCTCGAAGAAGCTGCGCAGCTTGGCGCGGTAGTCACTGCGGCCAAAGCCATCGGTGCCGAGCACCACGTAGCGGCGCCCGGCGGCGTGCACGTATTCGCGCACCTGGTCGGCGTAGTTGCGCATGTAGTCGGTGGAAGCGATCACCGGGCCGTCATGGCCTGCCAGGCTCGCCTCGACCCAGCTCTTGCGGCGCGGCTCGGTGGGGTGCAGCAGGTTCCAGCGCTGCGCGGCCATGCCGTCGCGGCGCAGCTCGTTGTAGCTGGGGGCGCTCCAGATGTCGGCGGTGACGTTGAAGTCCGCCTTCAGCAGCTCGGCCGCCGCAATCACTTCGCGCAGGATGGTGCCGCTGCCCATCAGCTGCACGCGCAGCCCGCCCTTGCCGGCCTTGCCGCCGTCCTTGAGCAGGTACAGGCCCTTGAGAATGCCTTCCTCGGTGCTGGCGCCGGCGCCCGCTTCGGCCAGCCCCGGGTGCGTGTAGTTCTCGTTCATCAGGGTGATGTAGTAGTACACATCCTCCTGCTGCTCGTACATGCGGCGCATGCCCTCGCGCACGATGGTCACCACTTCATAGGCGAAGGTGGGGTCGTAGGAGACACAGTTCGGGATGGTGCCGGCGATGATGTGGCTATGGCCGTCCTCGTGCTGCAAGCCTTCCCCGTTGAGCGTCGTGCGCCCGGCGGTGCCGCCCAGCAAGAAGCCGCGCGCGCGGATATCGCCCGCCAGCCACGCCAGGTCGCCCACCCGCTGCAGCCCGAACATCGAGTAGTAGATGTAGAACGGGATCATCGGCACGTTGCTCGTGCTGTACGAGGTCGCGGCCACGATCCAGCTGGACATTGCGCCGCCCTCGTTGATCCCTTCCTGCAGCACCTGGCCGTCCTTGGACTCGCGGTAGTACATCAGCTGGTCGGCATCCTGCGGCTTGTAGAGCTGGCCGACCGACGAATAGATGCCCAGCTGGCGGAACATGCCTTCCATGCCGAAGGTGCGCGATTCGTCAGGCACGATGGGCACCACGTGCTTGCCAATGGCCTTGTCCCTGACCAGCGTGCCCAGCATCTGCACGAAGGCCATGGTGGTAGAGATCTCGCGCTCGCCGGTGCTGTCCAGCAGGCGCTGGAAGTTGGACAGCGGCGGGATCTCCAGCGAGGTCGACTTGCTGCGGCGTGCCGGCAGGTAGCCGCCCAGCGCCGCGCGCCGGGCGCGCAGGTACTGCATCTCCGGGCTGTCCTCGGCCGGCTTGATAAAGGGCACGTCGGCCAGTTGCTCGTCGCTGACCGGAATCTGGAAGCGGTCGCGGAAGCCGCGCAGGGCGTCCTGAGTCATCTTCTTGGCCTGGTGGGCGATCATCTGGCCTTCGCCGGATTCGCCCATGCCATAGCCCTTGACCGTCTTGGCCAGGATCAGCGTCGGCTCGCCGGTGTGCTTCACGGCCGCCGCGTAGGCGGCAAACACCTTCTCGGGATCGTGGCCGCCCCGCGTGAGGCCCCAGATCTCGTCATCGCTCATGTCGGCGACCAATGCCTTGAGTTCCTCGTATTTGCCAAAGAAGTGCTCGCGCACATAAGCGCCGCTCTTGCTCTTGAAATCCTGGTATTCGCCGTCGACGCATTCCTCCATGCGCTTTAGCAGCAGGCCGCTCTTGTCCTTGGCCAGCAGCTTGTCCCAGCCGCCGCCCCAGACCACCTTGATCACGTTCCAGCCGGCGCCGCGGAAGACCGATTCGAGCTCCTGGATGATCTTGCCGTTGCCCCGCACCGGGCCGTCCAGCCGCTGCAGGTTGCAGTTGATGACGAAGATCAGGTTGTCCAGCCGCTCGCGGCCGGCCAGCGAGATCGCGCCCAGCGATTCGGGCTCGTCCATCTCGCCGTCGCCCATGAAGGCCCAGACCTTGCGCGCCGCCGTGTCCGCCAGGCCACGGCCTTGCAGGTACTTGAGGAAGCGCGCCTGGTAGATCGACATCAGCGGCCCCAGGCCCATCGACACGGTGGGGAACTGCCAGAAATCCGGCATCAGCCAGGGGTGCGGGTAGGAGGACAGCCCGGTGCCCCCGGTCTCTTGCCGGTAGCCCAGCAACTGCTGCTCGGTGAGCCGCCCTTCGACAAAGGCGCGGGCATAGATGCCGGGCGCGCTGTGGCCCTGGATGTAGAGCAGGTCGCCGCCGTGGGTGTCGGTGGGCGCATGCCAGAAGTGGCCAAAGCCGATGTCGTAGAGCGTGGCGGCCGACTGGAAGCTGGCGATGTGGCCACCCAGCTCCGACGATTCCTTGTTGGCGCGCAGGATGATCGCCATGGCGTTCCAGCGGATGATCGAGCGCAGGCGATGCTCGATGGCGCGGTCGCCGGTCGATTGCGCTTCGTCCTTGGGGGCGATGGTGTTGCGGTAGCCCGTGGTCAGGGAGCGCGGCACATAGAGGCCATCGCGCCGCGCCTCGTCCACCAGCGTATTGACCAGCTGGTTAGCGCGCTCGGCTCCGCGATGTTGCGTCACCGCTTGCAAGGACTCCAGCCATTCCGCGGTCTCGATAGGATCGAGATCGCCCGCTTCTCGTGCGCTCATAGTGTCTCCACGTGTTCTGTTTTGGTTGTGTCGGGTGCTGCAGTGGCAGATCTGTTCAGCAAGAGACATGCCACTGCAAACGCAGTCATGCGGGTTGTGCAAGTCATTGATTGGAAAGGAAACCCGCCCTGGCCGGCCGGCTGCCCGGTCGGGAATCCATATTCAGGCGGGGTCATCGTTATGAGTTTTCATGCGAGGCCGTCAGGGAATACCCGCGCCTAGCCGGCCCGGGGTTGTTGCGACGGCGCTTGCGCAATGTCCTCGGACTCCAGGGCAGCCACGGTATCGGGGTCCTGCGTGGCGCCAAGCTCGCCTTCCCATTTGGCAACGACGGCCGTGGCGATGCTGTTGCCGATGACGTTGGTGGCGGTGCGGCCCATGTCGAGGAACTGGTCGATGCCCAGGATCAGCAGCAGGCCAGCTTCCGGCAGGTTGAACATCGGCAGGGTTGCCGCAACTACCACGATGGAGGCACGGGGCACGCCGGCGATGCCTTTGCTGGTGACCATCAGCACCAGCAGCATGGTGATCTGCTGGGTCAGGCTCATCTCGATGTTGTAGGCCTGGGCGATGAACAGCGCGGCAAATGCCTGGTACATCATCGAGCCGTCGAGGTTGAACGAGTAGCCCAGCGGCAGCACGAAGCCGGTCACCTTGTTGGGCACCCCGAACTTCTCCATCTGCTCCATGGTCTTGGGGTAGGCCGCCTCGCTGCTGGCGGTGGAGAACGCCAGGATCGTCGGCTCGCGGATCAGCTTGAGCAGCGTGAACACCCGCCCACCCAGGAACAGGTAGCCTGCCGCGGTCAGCACCAGCCACAGCACCAGCAAGCCCAGGTAGAAGCCGCCGATGAACTTGCCGTAGGTAAACAGCACGCCAATGCCCTGCACCGTGATGGCGGCGGCTACGGCGGCAAACACGCCGAGCGGCGCGAAGCGCATCACAAAGTCGGTGACGCGCAGCATGATCGCCACCAGTTCCTCGATCGACGCCACCAGGTGATGGCCCACCTTGCCCTTGAACGACGCAATGGCAAAGCCAAAGAACAGCGAGAACACCAGGATCTGCAGGATCTCGTTCTGCGCCATCGCCTCGAACACGCTCTTGGGGAAGACGTGCGTGATGAAGTCCTTCAGGTTCAGCGTGGAGGTCTTGAGGTTGGTGGCCGTGCCGATTTCGGGCAGTGGCAGGTTCAGTGCATGCCCGGGCTGCAGCAGGTCCACGAAGAACATGCCGAGCAGCAGCGATATCAGCGACGCGGTGATGAACCAGCCGAGCGCCTTGATGCCGATGCGGCCCACGGCGCTGGCGTCTTTCATGCCCGCGATGCCCGCCACCAGCGTGCCGAACACCAGCGGCGCGATGATCATCTTGATCAGCCGCAGGAAGACGTCGGTGACAATGGAGAAGTAGCCGGCGATCTCCTTGGCCATTGCCGCATCGGGCACGAAGCGGTTGCAGAGGTAGCCGGTGACGATGCCCAGGACCATGGCGATCATGATCCGGGTTGTGAGCTTGTTTGCCTTCATGATGCGTTGTCTCCAGGGGTTGCGGCCAGATCCTGGTCTGACCGTCGGTATCGGGGCAGGGCGGGGCCGGTGGCGCCGTGCCTGGCGCCGGACGCGCCTTGCCCCCCGGATCAGCGTGCGCGGGGCGCCAAGCTCAGCGGGGTTGGCTGCGTCAGCACTTCCGGGCGCAGGATCTGGTCCAGTTCCTCCCGGGTCAGCAAGCCCTTTTGCAGCACGATCTCGTACACGCTGCCGCCGGTGGCATGAGCCTCCTGCGCCACGGCGGTGGCGTTGGCATAGCCGATGTACGGGTTCAGGGCCGTCACGATGCCGATGGAGTTCTCGACCGTGGCCCGCAGGCGCTCTTCGTTGGCGGTGATGCCGTTGACGCAGCGCTCGGCCAGCGTCAGGCAGCCGTTGCGCAGATGGCTCACGCTCTTGAACAGGCTGTGCGCGATGATCGGCTCGAAGGCATTGAGTTGCAGCTGGCCGGCTTCGGCCGCGAAGCTGACCGTGATGTCGTTGCCGATGACCTCGAACGCGATCTGGTTGACCACCTCCGGGATGACGGGATTCACCTTGCCGGGCATGATGCTGGACCCTGCCTGCATGGCCGGCAGGTTGATCTCGCCCAGCCCGGCGCGCGGGCCGCTGGACAGCAGCCGCAGGTCGTTGCAGGTCTTGGAGAGCTTGACCGCCACGCGCTTGAGCACGCCGGAGAGCTGCACAAAGGCGCCGCAATCCTGCGTGGCCTCGATCAGGTTCGGCGCGGTCATCAGCGGAATGCCGGTGATCTCCTTGAGCCGCTTGAGGATCAGCGGCGCGTAGTTCGGGTGCGCGGTGATGCCGGTGCCGATGGCGGTGGCGCCCATGTTGATCTCGCAGATCAGCAGGGCGGCCTCGCGCAGCCGCTCCTCGTCCTCGCCGAGCATCACGGCGTAGGTGCTGAACTCCTGGCCCAGCGTCATGGGCACGGCGTCCTGCAACTGGGTGCGGCCCATCTTCAGGACATGCCTGAACTCCTCGGCCTTGCGCTCGAAGGCGCGCCGCAGCACGCCCATGGCATCCACCAGGCCCAGGATGCCGAACCAGGTGGCGATCTTGAGGGCGGACGGGTAGACGTCGTTGGTGCTCTGGCCAATGTTGACCTGCTCGTTCGGGTGCAGGTACTGGTACTCGCCCTTGTTGTGCCCCATCAGTTCGAGCGCGCGGTTGGCGATGACCTCGTTGGCGTTCATGTTGGTCGAGGTGCCGGCGCCGCCCTGGATCACGTCGACGACAAACTGATCGTGCAGCTTGCCGCCAAGCAGTTCCGCGCAGGCGGCGACGATGGCGTCGCAGCGGGGCTCGTCGAGCAGGCCCAGTTCGTGGTTGGCCAGCGCGGCTGCCTGCTTGATGTACGCCAGGGCCCTGATGAGCTCAGGGTAGATGGAGATGGGGGTGCCGGTGATCGGGAAGTTCTCTACCGCGCGCAGGGTGTGCACACCGTAGTAGGCATCGGCCGGGACCTCGCGATCGCCCAGGAGGTCATGTTCGGTTCTAAAGGTGCCAGCGGTCATTGCATTGCTCCTCGCAAATTGTCATCAGGGAGGAGTTGACTCTAGGTAATCCGCCGGCAGGTAGCGACCATGATGCGAATTTCTCATGGCGCGGCGCGAAATACTCATGCGGCACCGGCGCTATCGGCAAGGCGCCAGGAGCGGCTGGAGCGCGGCGGGCGCAGGCCTCGCGGGGTGATGATTTTTCCGCATACTTCGCCGCGAATTTTGCATCGCCCTATCAGGGCTTATACGGATACGGGCGCTTTTTGGTTGCCGTATCATCGCCCGCTCATCACCTGTCATCACCATTTGGCGGGCACTTACCCAGCGCCTGATATCCAACGCATGGAGAACACCATGAAGCGTTTTGCACGTCTTAATACCCTCAGCGCCTTGCTGCTTGCCGCCAGCCTGACCACCGGCGTTGCCCATGCCCAGCTTGCTCCCTCCGCCCCTGCCGCCGGCGCGCCGACACAGGCCAGCGAAGCCCGCAAGGCCAATATCGTGATCATCGGCACCGGTGGCACCATTGCCGGCGCGGGCGCCGCCGCCACCAATACCGCCGCCTACCAGTCGGCCGTGGTGCCGGTGGACAAGATCATCGCCTCGGTGCCGGAGATCTCCAAGATCGCCAACGTCAAGGGCGAGCAGGTTTTCCAGATCGGCTCGGAGAGCTTCAACAACGAGCGCCTGCTCAAGCTTGGCAAGCGCGTCTCGGAACTGCTCAAGCAGCCGGACGTGGACGGCATCGTGATCACCCACGGCACCGACACCATCGAGGAAACCACCTACTTCCTCAACCTCACGCTCAAGAGCGACAAGCCGGTCGTGGTGGTGGGATCGATGCGTCCGGGCACGGCGCTGGGCGCGGACGGCGCGCTTAACCTGTACGACGCGGTGCTGGTGGCGTCCAGCCCGGAGTCCAGAGGCAAGGGCACGCTGGCGGTGCTGAACGACGAGATCCACACTGGGCGCGACGTCACCAAGTCCAACACCTTCAAGATCGAGACCTTCCGCTCGCCGTTTGGCCCGCTGGGCTACGTGGTGGAGGGCCGCACGCTGTACTACCGCCTGCCGGCGCGCCCGCATACCCTGCAAACCGAATGGGACATCGACAAGATCGACAAGCTGCCTGAAGTGGCCGTGGTGTACGCCTACGGCAACGTCAATCCGGCCAGCATCGATGCCGCGGTGAAGAACGGCGCCAAGGCGATCGTCTACGCCGCCACCGGCAATGGCAGCGTGGGCGACTACATGGTCGAGCCGCTCAAGGCCGCCCGCGCCAAGGGCGTGCAGATCGTGCGTGCCTCGCGCACCGGCAGCGGCGTGGTGGTCCGCAACGCCGAGCAGCCAGACGACAAGTACGACTGGCTGGTGACCGACGACCAACTGCCGCAGAAGGCCCGCATCCTGATGGCGCTGGCACTGACCAAGACCAACGACACCAAGGAACTGCAGAAGATCTTCTGGAAGTACTGAGCGAGCACTGAGCGAGCACCAGTCGAGTACTCGGCGCCTTGCGCTTGTCCGCGCGAGGCCGGGGAGGGATGTTGCAATTTCGGAATAATGTGGCGCAAAATTTGCATGGTGCTATCGGGCTTCCACCGATTTGTGCAGCACCGCGCTGCCGTATGATGTGCCATAGACAGCGCGTCCCCCCCTGATGTTGAGTACATTCCATTATGGAAACCAAGTGGCTTGAAGACTTCCTGTGCTTGGCTGAAACGCGCAGTTTTTCGCGCGCGGCTGCCGACCGGCATATCACCCAGTCGGCGTTCAGCCGGCGCATCATGGCCCTTGAGGAGTGGCTTGGCGTCAGCCTGGTTGACCGCAGCGTGCATCCGGCAACGCTGACCACGGCAGGCTGGCTGTTCCGCCGGCTGGCCGCCGACCTGTTGCGTGACGCTTACGCCGCACGCGCGCTGCTGAGCAGCCGCCAGCCCCTTGCCGAGAGCGACAAGGTCATCCGCTTCTCGGTGGCGCACACCCTGGTCTTTACCTTCTTCCCGTCCTGGCTCAAGTACCTGCACGGGCGTTTCGGCTCGTTGAGCGCCTGCGTGCATGCGGTGAATGTGCCGGAGGGCGTGCAGCAACTGGTGGATGACGATTGCGACATCCTGCTGGGCTACCATCATCAGCAACTGCCGATCCTGCTTGACCCGAACGGCTTCCCGTTCCTGATGCTGGGCGTCGAGCGGATCCTGCCGTTCTCGGCGCCGGACAAGCACGGGCAGCCGATCTTCCGGCTGCCGGGCACGAGCGCCAAGCCCTTGCCCTTCATGGCCTATTCATCCGGCGCGTTCCTTGGCAACGTGGTCGAGATGATCCTGCTCAATGCGCCGGAGCCCTACGGGCTGCAGCGCTGCTTCGAGACCCATATGTCGGAGGCCCTGAAGGCCATGGTCGTGGCCGGGCACGGGGTGGGCTGGTTGCCGGAGAGCTGCGTCAGCGACGAGCTGAAAGAGGGCAAGCTGGTGGTGGCGGGGCCGGCCTCGTGGGCAACCAGCCTCGATATCCGCCTGTACCGCTCGGCGGCCAGCCCGAAGCCGCTGGTCGATGAGCTGTGGTCCTTTATCAGCCATGTGCGGGACCCGCAATTGATGCTGATGGGCAAGGCCGCTGAATCGAGCGACTGCGGGATGCTGTAAGGCTGGGTCCCGGGCCGCGGTGGTTGGCGGCCCGGGCGGATACGTTGGCGATTGGCCGGGGGATCTATCGTCGGTCGATCAGCCAGCCGATCAGCACGCCGACAGCAGCGGCCACGCCGATGGCCGTCCACGGGCTTTCATGCACATAGTCGTCCGCGACGCGCGCCGTGTGGCGGCTCTTTTCCACGACGACGTATTGCACATCGGCGATTTTCTTCTTTGCCTTCTTCAGGCGTTCCTGCACCTTGCCCGGCGCATCCGCGGCCGGCGTGCCGGGGGCATGGGTGGCATTGGTGGCATTGGTGGCAGGCACCAACAGGCTATCGACTTCGCGCAGGGCGCTACCGGTATTCGACATTTCCTTCTCCTCGTTGAATGGCTAACGCAATGAAAGACCTGATGGCGTAAATAGGTCCGGCTCATTGGGTTTAGCTAGCATAAGGAACATCCGGTGCGTAAATAAGAGCCAATCAGGATTAGTTGATGGAACCGCCTCCCGGCGGTCCACGCAGGCCTGTGCGCTGCTCGCGCCCGTAGATCAGCCGAGATCCAGGCAGAGGTATTTCATCTCCAGGTACTCGTCGATGCCGTAGCTGGAGCCTTCGCGGCCGAGGCCGGATTGCTTGACGCCGCCGAACGGCGCCACCTCATTGGAGATCAGCCCCGTATTGATGCCGACCATGCCGTACTCCAGCGCCTCGGCCACGCGCCACACACGGGCCATGTCTTTGGAGAAGAAGTAAGCGGCAAGACCGGACTCGGTGTCGTTGGCCATGGCGATGACTTCCTGGTCGTCCTTGAAGCGGAACAACGGTGCCAACGGGCCGAACGTTTCCTCGCGCGCGACGCGCATGGCAGCGGTGACGTCAGCCACCACCGTGGGCTCGAAGAAGGTGCCGCCAAGCGCATGGCGCTTGCCGCCGGCCAGCACCCGTGCGCCTTGGGCGAGCGCATCGGCGATATGGCTTTCCACCTTGGCGACGGCGTCGGCGTCGATCAGCGGCCCTTGCGTGACGCCGCTGTCGATGCCGTGCCCGGGACGCAGGGCGCTCACCGCGCGCACCAGCCGGCTGGCCATCTCGTCGTACACGGCGTCGTGCACATAGATGCGGTTGGCGCAGACGCAGGTCTGGCCGCTGTTGCGGAATTTCGAAGCCAGGATGCCGTCCACGGCGCGGTCGAGATCGGCGTCCTCGAATACGATCAGCGGCGCATTGCCGCCGAGTTCGAGCGAGAGCTTCTTGACCGTGCCGGCGCATTGCGCCATCAGCAGTTTGCCGATGGCGGTGGAGCCGGTGAAACTCAGCTTGCGCACCACCGGGCTCTCGCACAAAACGCCGCCGATCTGGACCGGGTCGCCGGTGACGACCTGCAGCACGCCACGGGGCACGCCGGCTTCTTCGGCCAGCGCGGCCAGCGCCAGCGCGGTCAGCGGGGTTTGTTCGGCGGGCTTCACGATCATGGTGCAGCCCGCGGCCAGCGCCGGGCCGGCCTTGCGCGTGATCATGGCGGCGGGGAAGTTCCACGGCGTGATCGCCGCGCACACACCCACCGGCTGGCGCAGCACCAGCATCTTCTGGCCGGCGCGCGGGCTGGACAGTACGTCGCCGTCCACCCGCTTGGCTTCTTCGCCGAACCATTCGAGGAAGGAGGCCGCGTAGGCGACTTCGCCACGTGCTTCGGCCAGCGGCTTGCCTTGCTCGGCGGTCATCAGTTGCGCCAGGTCTTCCTGGTGCGCCAGCATCAGGTCGGCCCAGCGGCGCAGTACCGCGGCGCGGGCCTTGCCGGTCAGGTCGCGCCAGGCCGGCAGCGCGCGCGCGGCGGCCTCCACGGCTTGCCGGGTTTCGGCGGCGCCGCAGCCCGGGACGGTGCCGACGACGTCGTGGGTGGCCGGGTTGTGCACCACCAATACGGCGCCGCTGGCGGCGCCGGTCCATTCGCCATCGATCAGGCAGGCGCTGCGCAGCAGCTCGGGTCGTTGCAATGTCAAGGTGTCTCCCATGGTGTCTGCCTTTATGCGGCGATGCCGGCCAGCACCTTCGTCAGCACCACCAGTGCGGCGTCGAACTGGGCTTGCGGGATGGTCAGGGGGTAGAGAAAGCGGATGGTGTTGCCGTACGTGCCGCAGGTCAGCAGGATCAGCCCGGCCTCCATGGCGCGCAGCTGCACCCGCTTGGCCAGTTCAGCGCTGGGCTGCCCGCTGGCCGGGTCGTGGAACTCCACCGCGACCATGGAGCCAAGCCCGCGGATCTCGGCGATGCCCGGGCAGGTCTGGCTGGCTTCCTGCAACGCGGCCTTCAGTTGCTCGCCAAGTGTGGTGGCGCGCTCGCAAAGGCGCTCTTGCTCGATGGTCTCGATCACCGCGTGGGCGGCGGCCACCGCCAGCGGGTTGCCGGCGTAGGTGCCACCCAGGCCGCCGGGCAGCGGAGCGTCCATGATGCTGGCGCGGCCGCAAACGGCCGACAGCGGCATGCCGCCCGCCAGGCTCTTGGCCATGGTGATGAGGTCGGGCGCCACCGGGTAGTGCGACATGGCAAAGAGCTTGCCGGTGCGGCCAAAACCGGTCTGCACCTCATCGGCGATCAGCAGGATGCCGTGCTTGTCGCACAGTGCGCGCAGCGTTTGCATGAAGTCCACCGGCGCCGGGTGGAAGCCGCCTTCGCCCTGGACCGGCTCGATGATGATGGCCGCCACGCGCTGCGGGTCGATATCCGTCTTGAACAGCGACTCCAGCGCCTGGATGGATTGCTCGGTGCTCACGCCATGCAGCTCGCACGGGAACGGTGCGTGATAGATGTCGGACGGGAACGGCCCGAACCCGACCTTGTAAGGTGCCACCTTGCCGGTCAGTGCCATGCCAAGCAGGGTGCGGCCATGAAAGCCGCCCGAGAACGCAATGACGCCAGGGCGCCCGGTATGCGCGCGGGCGATCTTGACCGCGTTTTCCACGGCCTCGGCGCCGGTGGTGAACAGGGCGGTCTTCTTCAGGCCATCGATCGGCACCAGGGCGTTGATGCGCTCGGCCAGCGCCACGTAGCTCTCGTAGGGCACGATCTGGTACGCGGTATGCGTGAAGCGCTCGAGCTGCGCGATCACTGCCTGCATCACGCGCGGATGGCGGTGACCGGTATTGAGCACGGCAATGCCGCAGGCAAAGTCGGTGTACTGGCGGCCTTCCACATCCCAGAGCGTGGCGTTTTCCGCGCGGTCTGCATAGAAGTCGCACATCACGCCGACACCGCGGGGGGTGGCAAGGGCGCGGCGCTGATTCAGTTCGAGGTTCTTCATGGGCTCTCCGTGGTGCTTGATATGGCCCGGGCAGCGCTTGCCGGCCGGACTCGGTTTTCGCGGGTTGTCGCTGGCTGTCGATCGATCGCGATCGCAACGATGCAGTGCATTTCAACTTCCTTTGGCACTACAATCCAGTACCGCATTCACATATCTGATGGTGCCAATTGAGATCGATCTGTGGCGACCTGCTGCTTCAGCGCCTGGGTCCGGACGGTCCCGCAGCCCTTGCGAAACCGTTGAACCGCAGTCTTTACGAGTGCATCCGCGGCGCCATCCTCGATGGCAGCCTGGGGCCCCAGACCCGTCTGCCGCCATCGCGTGACCTTGCATCCGAGCTGGGCATGTCGAGAAATACCGTGATGTTTGCGTACGAGCAGTTGCTGGCCGAGGGCTATGTGCACGCCCGTACCGGCAGCGGCACCTTCGTGGCGGCCACCGCGCCGGAGGCCTATCTCAATGCCAAGGCCAGCCATGCCAGCAGCGCGCAGGCCCGGGCCATGCCAGGCTTGTCGCCGCGCGGCGTGGAACTGCTGGCCAATGCCTCGGCGTCGCCATCGCAGTGGGGCGCCTTCATGCCGGGCGTGCCGGATGTGACGCGTTTCCCGCACCAGCGCTATGCGCAGATCGCTGCCCGCCTGTGGCGCAATCCGCCGCCCGAGCGGCTCAGCTATTGCCATGGCGGTGGCTTGCCCGCCTTGCGTGAAGCCGTGGCGGCGCACTTGCGGGTGGCGCGATCGGTGCAATGCGACGCCGCCCAGGTGCTGATCACTGAAGGCATTCACCAGGGCATCGACCTGCTGGTCCGGATGCTTGGCATGTCCGGCGAGCACGCCTGGGTGGAGGAACCCAGCTACTGGGGGATTCGCGGCTTGCTGCAGATGAACGGCATCCACATGATGCCGATCCCGGTCGATGAGGAGGGGCTGACGATACCGGCGGGGAAGGACGCGGGCCTGCCGCCGCGCTTTATCTTTGTCACGCCATCGCACCAGTATCCGCTCGGCGCCGTCATGAGCCTGACGCGGCGGCGCGCGCTGCTCGAATACGCCCGGCGCCAGGGCAGCTGGATCGTCGAGGACGACTACGACAGCGAGTTCCGCTTCTCCGGCCAGCCAATCCCGTCGCTGCAAGGCATGGAACCGGACGCGCCGGTGATCTATATCGGCACATTCAGCAAGACGCTGTTCCCCGGGCTGCGCATGGGCTACATGGTCTTGCCGCGCGCGCTGGCCGGCGCCTTCCAGACCGCGCATTCCGAGCTGTACCGCGCCGGCCACCTGATGACGCAAGCCACCGTGGCCGAGTTCATGCAGGCGGGCGACTATGCCGCGCATATCCGCCGCATGCGGCTACTGTACGGCCGCCGCCGCGCCATCCTGGCAGGATTGATCGAGCGTTATCTGGGACCCGAAGCGCTGCACCGGTACGGCAGCAATGCCGGCTTGCACTTGGTACTCTGCCTGCCGGACAGCGCGGATGATGTGGCCATTGCGGACGAAGCCGGGCGCCGGGGCATCCTGGTGCGGCCGCTGTCGCGGTATTTTCTGGGCGGTGCGGTGCAGCGGGGGCTGTTGCTCGGGTATGCGTGCGTACCGGAGGAGCAGATAGGGCCGGCGTTCGAGGTATTGCTGGGTTGCTTGCGGGACGTGCGGCTGCTGTCGCACTGAGCGAGACGAGGAGGCTGGCCCCCGGTTCGGTCCCTGATGTCACGGCTTGCGCCGCTGGCCGACGGACGCCGTTTTTTGAGCAGGAAGACCTTTGCGCAAGGTATCATTCGTTCCCGGTTAGCCTCCGGTTAGCATCTGGCTCACGCGCTGGCGTGGCGCAAGTACGGCGCACGCCACTCCCCGAGCCAAGGATGTTCCGGTTGCGTCTCGTCAGGATTTTTTTGTGATCCCGGCGCGGTTTCAACGATGTGGCCTGTTCAGCGGTTGCCTGGTTGCCTGGTGGCCGGGTTCGCCGCCAAGCCGCACGGATGTGGCCACCACCGGGTTTTGCCGCCCATACAAAGTGACGGAGCGCCGGCCACCGCCGAAGGCCGCTCCGCTCGACGCGCGGCGCATGAAGGCTTCCTGCATGCGCCGCAATTCATAGCCTGCTTGTCGCCAGAACTGGCGCCCGCCGGTTCGCATGCTTGCGAACCACCAGATGAAAGTTTCCTGATGTTTGGATTTCTCCGTAGCTACTTCTCCAACGATCTCGCGATCGACCTCGGCACCGCCAACACCCTGATCTACATGCGCGACAAGGGCATCGTCCTCGATGAGCCCTCGGTGGTCGCGATTCGCCAGCAGGGCGGCCCCAATCCCAGGAAGACCATCGAGGCGGTGGGCAAGGAAGCCAAGCAGATGCTGGGCAAGGTGCCTGGAAACATCGAGGCCATCCGCCCGATGAAAGATGGCGTGATCGCCGACTTCCGGGTCACCGAGCAGATGCTCAAGCAGTTCATCAAGATGGTGCACGACACCAAGCTGCTGCGGCCGTCACCCCGCATGATCATCTGCGTGCCGTGCGGCTCGACCCAGGTCGAGCGCCGCGCCATCCGCGAATCCGCGCTGGCCGCCGGCGCCAGCCAGGTCTACCTGATCGAGGAGCCCATGGCGGCCGCGCTCGGCGCGGGGCTGCCGGTGTCGGAGCCGTCCGGCTCGATGGTGGTGGATGTCGGCGGCGGCACCACCGAGGTCGGCGTGATCTCGCTGGGCGGCATGGTCTACAAGGGTTCCATCCGCGTGGGCGGGGACCGGTTCGACGAGGCCATCGTCAACTACATCCGGCGCAACTACGGCATGTTGATTGGCGAGCAGACCGCCGAGGCCATCAAGAAGACCATCGGCTCGGCGTTCCCGGGCTCCGAAGTCCGCGAAATGGAAGTCAAGGGCCGCAACCTGTCCGAAGGCATCCCGCGCGCGTTCACGGTGTCGTCCAACGAAATCCTGGAAGCGCTGACCGAACCACTCAATCAGATCGTGTCGGCGGTCAAGATCGCGCTGGAGCAGACCCCGCCGGAACTTGGCGCCGATATTGCCGAGCGCGGCATGATGCTCACCGGTGGCGGCGCGCTGCTGAGCGACCTGGATCGCCTGCTGGCCGAGGAAACCGGCTTGCCGGTCCTGGTGGCCGATGACCCGCTGACCTGCGTGGTGCGGGGCGCGGGCATGGCGCTCGAACGCATGGACAAGCTCGGCAGCTTCTTCTCCTACGAGTAACGGCTCGCAGGTCGCAACGAAGAAGGCTGCTGACAAACCTGAAGCACCAGCCGAAGCCGCGGAGCGGGCCAAAGCCGCGCGCCATGACGACGGCTGTCTCTCCCTCGCCCCTCAGGGGGAGAGGGCCGGGGAGAGGGGTGGCTTAGCTAGGAGCCACTAGAAGCGAAGCCCGTGGTGTTTTCCAGCACGCAGGCGTAATGGGCGCCCGCCCTCTCCCCCAACCCCTCTCCCGCAGGCGGGAGAGGGGAGCACGGCAACGCAGTCCCGGCGCTTCGAACGTGCCGATAGCACTAGCACCCGCACCATTGCGCAACCGCGCTCAATCTCCCAATGCCACTCCCTCGCGGCGCGGGTCGGCGCCGCCGGCCCAGGCCCACGTGCCATCGGGGCGCTGGCGGCGCATGATGGCCTGCGTGCCGCTGGTCATCTCGATCTGCGCGACCTCATGCCCACGGTCTTTCAGACCTTGCACCAGGGCCGGGCTGACCAGGCCGGCTTCCAGTTCCGTTGGCCCGTTGCGGCTGCCGAAGTTGGGCATGTTGATGGCCGCCTGCACGTCCATGTTCCAGTCCAGCAGGCCCACCAGCGTCTTGGACACGTACTCGATGATCTGCGAGCCGCCGGGCGAACCCACGGTTGCGACCAGCTTGCCGCTGTCGCGCTCGAACACCAGCGTGGGCGCCATCGACGAGCGCGGGCGCTTGCCGGGCTGCACGCGGTTCGCGACGGGCTTGCCGTTCTCGCTCGGCACGAAGGAGAAGTCGGTGAGCTGGTTGTTCAGCACGAAGCCGCGCACCATCAGGTGCGAGCCGAAATAGCTCTCCACGGTGGTGGTCATGGAAATCGCGCCGCCGGTGTCATCCACCGCGACGATCTGCGAGGTGGACACGCGCGGTGGCGAGCGGTCCGGCGCCAGCGCGACGGTGACTCCGGGTGGCACGCCGGCCTCCGCCTTGTCCATGCTTTCCTCGCCGATCAGGCTAGCGCGGCTTGCCAGGTAGTCACGGCTCAGCAGCCCCGCCACATTGACTGGCACGAAATCCGAGTCCGCCACATAGAGGCCGCGGTCCGCATAGGCCAGGCGCCCGGCCTCGGAAATGGCGTGCACGGCGTCGATGCCCGGCTCGACACCGGCAGGCGTTGCGACCTGTTTCGGCTTGAGCGCGGCGAGCGCGTATTTCGGGTTCCTGGCCTCCAGCGCCTGCAAGGCGCCGAGCATCTGCGCGATCGCGATGCCGCCTGACGAAGGCGGCGGCATGCCGCAGATCTTCCAGCGCTTGTAGTCGCTGCAAATGGGCGCGCGCTCCTTGGCGCGGTAATCCTTCAGGTCCGCCAGCGAGAGCGAGCCCGGGTTGGCGCTGCCGTTGACCTGCTTGACGATCTCGCTGGCAATCGGGCCGGTATAGAGCACGTTTGGCCCGCGGTGCGCGATCTCGCGCAGCGTGTTGGCCAGCGCCGGATTCTTCAGCATGGTGCCGACCGGCCTGGGCTTGCCGTCCGGCGTCAGGAAGTAGGCTGCCATCTCGGGCGAGGCCGGAAGGAACTTGTCGGCGGCGATCTGCGTATAAAGGCGCGGCGAAATCGGGAAACCCTGCTCTGCCAGCGCGATCGCCGGCTCGAACAGCTTGGCCCAGGGCAGCTTGCCATGCTCGCGGTGCGCCAGTTCCAGCGCGCGCAGCACGCCGGGGGTGCCCACCGAGCGCCCGCCGATCTGCCCTTCGCTGAAGCTCATGGGTTTGCCGTCGGGGCGCATGAAGAGGTTCTCGCCGGCGCCGGCGGGCGCGGTCTCGCGGCCGTCATAAGCCTGCACGCGCTTGCCGTCCCAGTACATGATGAAGGCGCCGCCGCCGATGCCGGTGGCTTGCGGCTCGACCAGCGTCAGCACAGCCTGCATGGCAACGGCCGCATCGATGGCCGTGCCGCCCGCGCGCAGGATCTTGCGGCCGGCTTCGGTGGCCAGGGGATTGGCGGCCGCGGCCATGTGCTTGTCGGCGTAAGTGGTCGTCATGCCCGGCCGGTAGCCGGACGAGACTTCCGGTGCCGCGGGCAGGGCAGTTGACGTGGGAGCGGTTGTGGCCGGCGGTGTCGAGGACACCCCGGTCTGCGTCGAGCATGCGCTTAGCAGGGCGAGCGCCAACGCCAGCGGGCTGCCCCGGCGTATCAATGAAAACTGCTGAGTGGTCATTTCATTATTCTCCTGAAAGGAAAGGCATTCTAGAAATCGATGCTTGCCCCCTCGGGGGTGGCAGAGCTGCGTACGGCCTCGATGGCTTCGAGCCGGCGCCTTGCCTCCTCCGGGAAGCGGGCAATGAGGGCGGCAATCAAGGTCTCGCATTGCGCCAGCGCGGGTACCTTGGTATCGAACGGCGAGCCGGTCTGCACAAAGCTGCTTAGCGTGGCTGTGGCGAAGCCGGCAATCGGCGACTTCCACTCGTCGGTAAACAGGATGATTCTGGCGCCCTGGCGATGCGCCGCGGCGGCAAAGTCGATGACGCTTTTCTGATAGCGGCGGTAGTCGAAAACGACCAGCGCATCGTTTGGCCCGATGTCGACCAGTACCTCGTTCGCCCGCTCCAGGGCAGGCTCGACGAGACGGACCTTGGGCCGGATATGCGTCAGGTGCGACGCGAGCCGCGAGGCCAGGAACAAGCTCGATCGTCCGCCGGTGCAGAACACGGCGGACCGCGCATTGCCAAGCAACTCGACGGCGGTGTTGAAGTCCTCCGGCGAAGCGTGCTGCGCCACGCGCTCGACCGACATCGCCAGGCTTGCCAGCGAACCCTTCTGGAAGTCTTCTCCGAGTGCTGTGTCGCCCAGCGCGCCGAGCCGGGAGAGCGGCGAATTCATTGCCTCGTCAACCTCCGCCAGGAGTGCTCGCTGAAATGACGGGTAACCGTCGAATCCCAGCTTCACGACCAGCCGGTACACCGTCGGATCGCTGACCCCGGCTTGCCCCGCGAGGTTCGAGATGGAGGTCAGCGCGGCACTTGGGTAGCTGGCGAGCAGCGTTTCCACTACCTTCAGCTCTGACGTGGTGAAGCCGGCGGCCTGGTCTGCCAGCATCTCCCTGATTGATAACCTGGCCAAGCCGCTCTCCGAAAAGGGACTGCCCGGTCACTATGCGGTGCGGCAGTATGACGTAATGAACATTACATAACGTGAAACAAATCGGAGAATATCATTTGGGTCGCTCGGCAAAAACCGCGTAGAAACCCTCGGTTTCTCCCGACGGACGCGGCGTGTATTGTTTGTCAGTGAAGCACCCGGCTCAGCCCTTAGGTTTTTTTGTAGCGTATGTTACAAAGAGCCGAACGCATCATGATGTCAGTAGCCAAGAGTCGGGGCTCAACGAGCAGAGGGAGCGAAGACTTTGAAAGAGACGCCACTGATCGACTGGCTTCTCGGGCGCAGTCACTGGGCGCAACCCGACCGATCGGGCCTCCCCTTGAACCGGCAGTTGTTCGACGACATCCGCGGTGCGATCCTTGCTGGCCAGTTGTCGGCCGGTACGCGCCTGCCGCCGACCCGCGAGGTTGCCAAAGGCCTGAGCATCGCCCGCAACACGGTCCTGTATGCGTATGAGCGCCTCACCGAAGAGGGCTATACGCTGACACAGGGCGGCAGTGGCACCTACGTCGGCAAGGCACCGCCCGATCCCGCGCTGCGCGAGCGCGTGTTCGACTTGAGCCAGGCGAGTGAGATCGCGCCGCCGCGCGAGGCATCGCGCCTGTCCGCAAGAGCCCGCGAGCTGCTCGATGGCGCCGGCGCATCGGACCGGCAGGTGGGCTCGTTCGTGCTGGGCATTCCGGATGTCAGGCAGTTTCCGCGCGCGACATGGCAGCGCCTGATCACCCAGGTCTGGAAAACCGCCTGCCAGGAACAACTGGGCTATGGCACGCGGCATGGCTGTCCGCCGCTCAAGCGCGCGCTGGCGCAATACCTGGCGCTCGCACGCGGCGTCGACTGCTCGCCCGAGCAGATCGTGGTGACGCAGGGTAGCCACCAGGCCATCGATCTGTGCGCCCGCTTGCTCGCCGATCCGAGCGATGTGGTGTGGGTGGAAGACCCGGGCTACTGGGGCGCGCGCAGCGTGTTTCGCGCCGCAGGCCTGAAGGTCGAGGCGGTGCCGGTCGACGCGCAGGGCATGCAGCCCCCCGTTGCGCCGCAGACCGCGCCCAAGCTCATCTTCGTCACCCCGTCGCACCAGTACCCCAGCGGCGTGGTAATGAGCCTGGCACGCCGACGTTTGCTCACGGAGCTGGCGCATCGCTACGGCGCCTGGATCATCGAGGACGACTACGACAGCGAGTTCCGCTACCACGGCGCGCCCCAGCCGTCGCTGCAGGGCCTCGATCCCCATCGCAACACCATCTACGTGGGCAGCTTTTCCAAGGTGCTGTACCCCGGCCTGCGGCTCGGCTTCCTGATCCTGCCGCCGTCACTGGTGGATGCCTTCGCCGTAGCGCACTCCGAGTTGTATCGCGGCGGGCAGTTGCAGATCCAGACCGCGCTGGCGCTGTTTATCGCGGACGGGCACTACGCCGCCCATATCCGGCGCATGCGCAAGATCTATGGCGAGCGCCAGGCGCTTCTCACGCAGGCATTGCAGCGCCGGCTTGACGGCGAGATCGATATCGTCGGCACCGATACCGGGCTGCATCTGACCGTCCTGCTGCGCCGCGCGGACGATCACCGGGTATCGCGCGCCGCGCTTGCCCACGGGATCGTGGCGCGCCCGCTGTCGTCCTACTATGCCAATCCCCGGCGCTCGCGCAACGGCCTGGTGCTGGGCTACGGCGGGGTCAGCGAGGAGGAGATCGGGCCTGCGGTGGCCAAGCTGGCGTTGGCCATCGAGTCGGTCAGCAGCGCCTGATGCAGGCGTCAGGAGAGTCTGCCCGGAATGGGGAAGGCGCCGGCCTGAACGTCACCTCATTCCACCCAGGCTGGGAAGTATCCCAGTGACGTCTGTACCGGCCCATCGTGCGCCGGAACCACGACAATATCCGGATGCCTGCCCGCCAGCGCGCGAATCTGATCCACGGCATCCTGGGTTTGTTCAATGTCGCCATCCACCAACCAACGTGCTGCCCAGAACTTCGGGCTGCCAAGCTTCAATGCCTTCGCATTCCAGACTGCATCGCCCACCAGGAAGTACTGTGCACCGGAGTCGACAGAGATGAACATGCCGATCGAACCGGGGGTATGACCGAGAAGAGGAACGAGCACGACCGTGCCGTCTCCATAGAGATCCCGGCTGTTCGCGAACCCTTTGTATGACACCGGTTCGAATGCCAAGCTTTTCCATTTGATCGATTGCGCGCTGACTTGCGAGGGCCAGCTGCCGCCGACGCCAGCGGAAGGGCGCCTGATCACCGACAGCTCCGCGGGATGCACCAGCACCGTGGCATTCGGGAAGTCGCTAATGCCGCTGGCATGATCCCAGTGACTGTGGCTCAGGATAATCGTTTGAACGGGTTCCATGCCGGCGCGCAATAGCTGGTCGATCACCGGGGCCACCGGATTCTCGTACTTGAAAAACAGGCTTTGCCACCAAGGCATATCTTGCCGATATTGATCGGCCACCTTCGAGCCCAGCCCTGCGTCGAACAGCAGCGTGTCAGTGCCGTGTTTCACCAGGAACGCGGAGAAGTTACTGCTCACCTTGCGCGTGAAGCTCCCGCCGGAGTAGACCAAGGCCTCGGTAACGGATAGCTCCGCGGTTCTGATGATCGCAAAAGCTACCATGGGTTGGCCCGAAGTCGATGGGCTGCCTGGTGCCGAGCCATTGTCGGCGATAGCGGGCATGGCAATAGCAGACAGCAGTAGAAGAACAAGCATACGAAACATGGCGTCACCTTTGTCGATGGTTCCGGGATCCTGTGGAGTGCATCCCACGCGCACCTTAAACCTTGGTGTAGACTCCAAGGTCAAGACAAATCAGGGACGTCGCGTTTGACGGGGGCCACAGGTGAACATCAGCGAGTTGGCGAAGGCAGTTGGCACGACTACAGATACCCTGCGTCACTACGAAAAGGTGGGACTGTTGGCGCCGCCCGCTCGGCTGGGCAATGGCTATCGTTCATACGACACCCTGGCCGTTCGGCACATTCAATTCATCCGTAGCGCGCAAACGCTCGGGTTCTCGCTTGCCGAGATTCGGGAAATCATCCCGCAATTGATTGGCGGCAGGTTTGGCCGGGCCGAGATAGAGCAACGCTTGAGCGCCAAGATCGGACAAATCGATGCCCATATCAAGGCGCTTCAGTCCTTGAGAAAGGAGTTGGTCGCAACGGCCAACTCCTTATCTTGTCCTCCGGGGGCTCCGGTCACCATGGCATCCGCGACTAAAGTTCCCGTGATCCATAAGGACAAGTTGCATACGGAGAAGAGAATCTCACCGCGCCCCGGCAAGCGATGACACCGTCGGACAAGGCGCGTTCTCCTTGACTCTCGCGATGAACTTCTCGATGGTTCTCATGTTCCGACCACACGACCCACCATCAGCGGTCGCGGTAGTGGTCGTGGTGTTGAGGGCAAGGAAGTGCACGCGCGTTGCCGGGTGCTGCAGGCCGGGCGGGACGTCAATATCCGGCGTGGCTTCAGCGTGCCAGCGCACGCTGGCGGATGTCCTCGAAATCCGCCGGCGGGGCGTGCCGCGTCAGGCGCGGGCCAGCCTGCGAAACCTGCGCGGGCAGGTCGTGCTTGAGGAGCCGGCGCAGGGTGGCGGAAGCGCCGAGCAAGCCGGGCAGGTCCATGCCCGTGTCATAGCCCATGCAGTCGAACAGATGCACCATGTCCTCGGTGGCGACGTTGCCGGTGGCGCCGGGCGCGTAGGGGCAGCCGCCGATGCCGCCAAGCGACGTGTCGAAGCGGCGGATGCCGGCTTGCACGGCAGCCACCGCATTGACCAGCCCCATGCCGCGCGTGTTGTGGAAATGGGCGGTGAATTCGAGCTTGGGAAAGCGTGCCTGCACGGCCTCGCACAGGGCCTGCACCTGGTTGGGGTACGCCATGCCGGTGGTGTCGCACAGCGTGATGCCGTGCACGCCCAGCCCGGCAAAGCGGGCGACCCATCCAAGGACAGCTTCCGCCGCGATCTCGCCTTCCATCGGGCAGCCGAATACGCAGGACAGCGAGACGTTCACCCGCACGCCGCGTTGCATGCCGAGCGCGATCACGTCCTGCAACTGGCCCAACGATTGCTCTTGCGTCATGCGCAGGTTGGCCAGGTTGTGGGTCGCGCTCACCGACATGACGAGGTTGAACTCCTCGGTGGCGGACTCCAGCGCGCGCTGCGCGCCGCGCACGTTCGGCACCAGCGCGGTGTACACCACGCCGGGCGCGCGCCGGATACGGTGCATGACCGCCTCGGCATCCTTGAGCGCCGGGATGGCCTTGGGCGACGTGAACGACGTGACTTCGATCTTGGCGAAGCCCAGCCCGCTCAGCGCATCGAGCAGGGCGACCTTGTCATCCGTCTCGATGAAATCGCACTCCATCTGGAAACCGTCGCGGGTCGCCACTTCATTGAACTCCAGGCGGATGCCTTGGCCGTGATGCATGCTTGCGCTCCTTTTGCGGGTTGCGGATGACGCGCCGGGCAGCCACCGGCGGCTTGATCCTGGTTGTGTTTGCCAAGCCGTGGTGCCGCCGTCACGGGTCGGGCCGTCCCCGCCACTCTATGGGCGCGGCGCCGTCGGCGGAATTGCGATCTCCACAATCCGGCTTCGCAAAACGCGAAGGACCCGCGCTAGAATGCGCCAATGACCTGGCCCCTCAATCCCGCCCGAGTAGATTTCGTGACGCTGCGCTTGTTCTGCGCGGTCGTGCAGACCGGCAGCATCACGCAAGGCGCGGCCGCCTGCCACCTGGCCTTGTCGGCGGCCAGCCGGCGCTTGTCGGATTTCGAGGAAACCACGGGCTTCCAGTTGCTGGAGCGTACGTCCAAAGGGGTGACGCTCACGCCCGTGGGCCATATGGCCATGCAGCATGCCATGCGCCTGTTCCAGGGTTTCGAGCGCTTCAGCGCGGAGCTGCAGGACCATTCACGCGGCTTGCTGGGCCATGTGCGGCTGTGGGCCAATATGTCCGCCCTGACGGAGTTCCTGCCCGCCAGGCTCGCCACCTTCCTGGCGCAGCATGCGGGGGTTCATGTGGAAGTCGAGGAACAACTCAGCGGCGATATCGCCCGCGCGCTGGTGGACGGCCTGGCGGATATCGGCGTGTTATCGGAAGGCACGCCCACGGATGGCCTGGACATCAGCGATTTCCAGACCGACACGCTGGTGCTGCTGTGCTCGCGCCGCCATCCCCTTGCGCGCAAGCGGCGCGTCGATTTTGCGAGCTGCCTGGAGTACGACATGGTCGGGCTCAATCGCGGCAGTGCGTTGCTGGAGCTGACCTCGCGCGCGGCGGAGCAGGCCGGGCGGCCGCTTCGGCTTCGCATCCAGGTCCGCAGCTTCGACGCGATGTGCCAGATGATTGCGGCCGACCTTGGCGTAGGCGTCCTGCCGCAGGCCGTGTGCCGCGCCCAGGCCAAGGCGCTGGGGCTGCATATGGTCGGCTTGTCGGACGATTGGGCCAGCCGGCGGCTTCTGCTGGCAACGCGCTCGGGCGTGCCCTTATCAACCGCCGCGCGGCTTCTCGGTGAGCATCTGCGGCAGGCCGGCCTGCCCTGACCGGATCCGCGCCTGGCGGGCTTATTCCACCTTGGCGCCCGATTCCTTGATGATCTGGCCCCAGCGCGTGGCCTCGCTCTTCATGTAGGCCGTGTATTGCTGGGGCGTGCCGCCAAGAATGTCGGATCCCTGGGCGATCAGCTTGGCGCGCACCGCCTCATCTTTCAATGTCCTGTCGGTCGCCTCCCGCAGTTGCTTGACGATGGGCTCCGGCGTTCCTTTTGGCACCAGGATGCCCTGCCACGCGCCCATTTCCAGCGAGCTCATGCCGCTCGCTTCCTTGATCGTCGGGATCTCCGGCAGCAGCGTCGAGCGCTTGGCGCTGGTGATGGCCAGGGCTTTCAGCTTGCCGCCCTTGATCAGCGGCTGGGCGTCGCTCAGCGGCAGGAACATGAACTGCGTCGAGCCCGCGATCAGGTCGGTGATCGCCGGCGCGCTGCCCTTGTAGGCGACATGGGTCACCTGGATGCCGGTTTCCTTGGCAAAGAGCGCGCCGCCGAGATGGAGCAAGGCGCCAGCACCGGATGACGCGTAGTTCAGCTTGCCGGGGTTTGCCTTGGCGTAGGCCACCAGTTCATGCACGTTCTTCACCGGCAGGCCTGGCGTGGTGACCAGGACCAGCGGCACGATGGCGGTGAGCGAGACCGGCACGAAATCCGCGAACGTATCGAATTGCACGTTCTGGTACAGCGCCGGGGCCAGCACCACGGCGGAGGTGCTGTAGAAGATGGTGTAGCCATCGGCCGTGGCGCGCTTGGCCTCCGTTGCCGCGATGTTGCCGCCGGCGCCGGGCTTGTTGTCCGGCACGACGGACGTGGACAGCTGCTTGCCGAGGCCCTGCGCGACGATGCGCGCGTTGATGTCGGCCGAGCCCCCGGGCGGGAAGCCCACGATCATCCGGATCGGCTTGCCGGGATAGGTGTCCGAGGCCAGCGCGGGCGTGGCCGCGATGGCGGGCAAAACAATGGCTGCCGCCAGCAATGCATGGGCGAGTTTGTGCATGGTGTCTCCTTTTTATTTTGAAAGCGGATTTGGGCGAAGCGAGGAGGCTGGCTATGGCTGGTTGGACAGCAGCCAGCCAAGCGCGTCCTGGATCGTGGGGTTGTCCTGGATGGGATGCGCATCCAGTGCCGCGGCCGTGGCCTTGAAGCGCGCTTCGACACCGGGCAGGACCAGTGAGGGAAGCCCGGCGCGTGCGAGTTCCTTTTGCGCTTCCAGCACCTCGTGCGTGCGGCGCCTGGCGTGGATGGTGTGGGTGCGGACCAGCATGTCGATAAAGCCGGCCAGCGGCGCTTCATCGATGTCGCGCAGCACGCCATAGAGCTTGTCGCGCACGCCTTGCTTCTCGGCGGCCATCAGCAGCTCCACGGACAGGGCTTCCATGCCCTTGGTGAAGACGCTGCGCAGGATCTTCAGCGAGATCGCATCACCGGCCACGCCGCCTTCCACGGCTTCGGCCTTGCCGCCGGCCGCGTTGACCAGCTTGCAGAATTCGGGGGCGGATGCCCCGGCGCAAAGCAGCGGGGTGCGATGCAGCGACAGCGAGATGGCGCCCATCACGGCCACGTCGACATACGCAAGCCCGGCAGCGGATGCCGCGGCGGCGGCCTTGCGCTTGTCCTCGGGGCTGGCGGTCGTCAGGTCCGCGTAGCTTGCGCCTGCTTTCATGTGCGCATGGCAGTTGCCCGCCACGGCCAGCGCAGCCGATCCGAATACGCAGGACAAGACCCAGTCGGCCGAGGCGAGCCAGGGGCCGATTGCCGCATGGACGGGAAGGCCCCGGGCGGTGGCGAGTGCCTTGCCCGCGGGGGAGAGGTGGGTGTCGCAGAGGTGGAGCTGCACGCCTGGAAGGCTTGCCAGGGCGGTGGCGTAGCAACGGCCGACTTCCCCCAGGCCAATGATTGCGATGTTCAAGACTATCTCCTGGCTGATTTCGGCCAAGAGTACATAAAAAAAACAGTCTCAACAATCTGAAATAACTAACCTGCGGGTATACCTCTAAATTCTTGACCTATCTTGCGACTTTTTCGCGGGGTCTCGTCAGATTTGTACTCAATTTGTTTTGTCGGCGGCTTCGTCGCCGGCGTCGGCATCGTGCTGCAACCCCGCCGGCGCCGAGTCCAGGCGGCGACTCATGAAGCGCTGGTTGGAGATATGGAGGTGGACCGACATAAGCTGCGCGGCCAGCTCGCCGTTGTGCAGCTCCATCGCCAGCACGATGTCCTGGTGATGATGCAGGCTGCGCCTGAGGTCATCGAGTTCATAGAGGAAGAACGAGCGGACGATGACCGGCATGTCGATCATCGTCTCCAGCATGGACTTCAGCCGGTTGGAGCCGGATGCTTCCAGCAGCAGGCGGTGGAAGGTGCTGTTCGCCGCCTGTATTTCCGCGATGGCGTCATCCCCTTTGGCGCCGGCTTCGATCACGGCCGCCATGCGCGCGTTGCAAGCCTTGAGCGCGGCGATGGTCTGCGCATCCGCCCGCTCGGCGGCAAGCCTGGCCGCGTACGGCTCCAGCAGCGAGCGCAGGCTGAACATCTCCTCGATGTCCCAGCGCGTCCAGCCCGCGACAAACACGCCGCGGCCGGTCTGCGCCACGGCCAGCCCGTCGTCGATCAGGCGCTTGAGCGCGGCCCGCACGGGCGTCCTGCTGACGCCCATTTCCTCGGCGATGTGTTCTTCCTTCAGCTGTGTGCCCGCCGTGTAGTGACCTGCCACGATGCGCTTTTTCAGCTGCTCGTAGGTCTGTTCGCTTCCTTTTTTCATAGCTGGCTTTGTTCTTTCCGGGGCGTGCCCATGCCGGGCGGCGCGCGATGTCCTCGGCGCGACGGGGATGCAATTTGCGCGCAAGCGTGCACGCCATGCGCGGCGGCAATCGTATCAGACCGCATGTCGGTGCCGGAAAACGCCCTTGGAGGAGGCGGGCAGGAATGGCCGTCGTCTGGGTGAGGCGGTTGACGCACCTTTTGTTGCTTTATGTATTCAATTTGTATCCATCCTTGCTGCGCGCGGAGGAGATTCTGCTTTTTTTGGCTGTATTTTCTTTGTCTAATCCTTTCCTTGCATCTTATTGTACTTTTTTTGTATTATTCGGGGATCGCAAGCGCGCTGCAGGCGCGAGCGGGCAAGCAGGTGGCCGCAAGAGCCCCTCTACTTCAAGACACCAAAGGAAACGAAAGGAAAGCCATGACCATCTCCCCGGAACAGATCACGCGCCTGAAGGCGCTCGGCGCGGCCACGATTCACGAGGCGCAAGGGCAGAAGGGCGCGGTCGACGTTGGCCTCAAGCCGCTGGACCCCACCTTGCGCATGGCCGGGCCGGCAGTGACGGTGGACCTGCGCCCCAGCGACAACCTGATGATTCACTACGCGCTGACCAAGACCAGGCCGGGCGACGTGCTGGTGGTCGATGCCAAGGGCTTTCTTGAAGCTGGCCCATGGGGCGACCTGCTGACGCTCGCCGCGCAGAAGCTCGGCCTGGCCGGGCTTGTGGTCAACGGTTCGGTACGCGACGGCAACGCCATCATCGAGATGGGCTTCCCGGTTTTCTGCCGGGGGCTGTCGATCAAAGGCACCAACAAGCATCAGCCAGGCCGCGTGAACGTGCCGGTGAGCCTTGGCGGCGTGGTGGTGAATCCCGGCGACATCATCGTGGGCGACCGCGACGGCCTGGTGGTGGTCGATGCAAACGAGGTAGACAGCGTGATTGCCAGGAGCGCCGACCGGGAGCTGAAGGAAGCGAAGATCCGCGAAGAGCTGGAGAAGGGCAAGACGATGGTCGAGCTGCTCGGGCTGGGGGATACGTTGCAGCGCTACGGGCTGGTTTGACGGCAGGTAGTGCCGCACGGCGGCAAGTGCGCGGCAGCAACCCGGGGCAGCAAAGGGTCGCGGACAGGAGCACAGTTGTGCCCCTTTTTGCGATTCAAGGCGCTAGCAGCAGGCGCTCGATGCAGGCCCTGCGCTCTTCCTTCTGCGCCGCGGTACCCTGGTGGGAAAGGAGGGACTCCGACAATTCATAACTGTATAGTGCGAACGCCCTGGCGCGCGCCTCGGGGATGTCGAACCCGAGTGCGCTGAAGCACTGCGAGATATAGGACAGGCGCTTGGCATCCACCTCGTCGAGCACCTGGCGTACCCGCTCTTCCCGGCGGGCCCACGCGCGGATGGCAAGCTCCGTTGACGCCGCTTCCTGCGCGGCGGTACCCCGGAACGGCAACGTGAGCAGATCCCGGACCAGCTCCCGGGGCGGCAGCCCGCGGCGCTCGAAGCGGTAGATGATCTGCTCGGTGGCCTCATCGCGCCATGCGGTCAGCATGCGCTGCAGCAGGTCTTCACGATCCTTGAAGTGCCAGTAGAAGCTGCCGCGCGTGACTTCCAGTTCCTTGGCCAGCACTTCGACGCGCACTGCGTCTACGCTGCGGCTGACCAGCAGATTGCGGGCAGCCATGATCCAGTCTTCCGGCGTAAGTTGGTTGCGAGGGGCTGCGGAACTTGTCCCCGTGCCTTTGGGCATAGTGCCTCCAATAAATATGGTGAGGATTGTACTTCCCCCATTCAATACACTTATGTACGGTAAGGTTCTCGGCATCTCCGGGGGTAAACACCAATAAATTAGCCGGAATCCTCGCTTGACCGGATTCATTTCCCTTCCTACAATACACATACGTATGTGTATGGAGAAATTGAGATGAGTCAGCATGAAGGCGTCGGCTTGACCTTGACCGCCGCGGAACACCAAACCAACTACTTTGACCAGGGCACGGGCAAGCCGCTGTTCCTGCTGCATGGCTCGGGGCCGGGCGTGTCCGGCTGGTCGAACTGGAAGGGCGTAATGGGCGAACTTGCCAAGACCTTCCGCGTCATCGTTCCGGACATCGCCGGCTTCGGCTTTACCGAATTCAAGGAAGGCACGAAGTACGACATCAAGCTGTGGGTGCGGCATCTGGTCGGCATCATGGACGCACTGGATATCGAGAAGGCTTCGTTTGTCGGCAACTCCTTTGGCGGCGCGCTCTCCGTGGGCCTGGCCGTGTTCGATCCGAAGCGCGTCGAGCGCCTGGTGCTGCTGGGCACGCCGGCAGGGGAGTTCGAGCAGACGCCGGGCCTGCGCTCGGCATGGGAGTACGAGCCGTCGCCGGAGAACATGGAAAAGACAATGCGCCTGTTCCCTTTCGACCAGTCGATCATCACCCCGGAGATGGTGCAGTCCCGCTACGAGGCCAGCGCCCGTCCCGGCGCGCAGGACGCGTTGCGCAAGCTGCTGCCCAAGCCGAATGCGCAAGGCCCGACCCTCGTCAAGGGCTTCCCGCCAGCTGCCATCGCCAAGATCGAGGCGCCTACGCTGGTGCTGCACGGACGCGAAGACCGCGTGGTGCCGCCGGCATGCGGCCAGTTGCTGGCAAGCACGATCCCGCAGGCGGACCTGCACCTGTTCGGGCAATGCGGGCACTGGGTCCAGACCGAGCGGCGCGCCGATTTCCTGAGCCTGGTCGGCAACTTCTGCGCATAAGACCATGAGCCGCAATGTCCTCGAAAAGGTCCTGCACCAGCTCACGGTGGATCGCTCGGCCAAGCAGCGCTTTCGCGACGATGCCGATGCCTACCTGCGGCGCTTTGCCCTCAGCGAGGCCCAGCGGGCCATGTTGATGCAGTTCGATGTGCTTGGCCTGCAGCAAGCGGGTGTCAACCCGATGCTGACCATGGGCTTCTGGCAGGAACTGTCCCCGGAGCGCGACATGCGCGCCTACATGAAGAAGCTGCGCCCGGTCGGCTCGGCCGAGACGTTGCACAGCGCCGCCTTGAAGCGCTAGGAACAGGAACAGGAACAAAGATGGGAAAGATCGTAGGTGGCTTCCTGGTGCCCCATGACCCGGTGATGTTCGTCGCGCCCGAGGCGCCGGCACCCGCGGTGCGCGAGCGCATGTGGAACGCCTTCAAGACTTGCGCGGCGCGGCTGGCCGGGCTGGCGCCCACCAGCGTGGTGATCGTGGGCGCGGACCACTACATGCTGTTTGGCACGGGTTGCCTGCCCAGCTACCTGATCGGCACGGGCGATGTCGATGGCCCGCTCGACGCCATGCCGGGCCTCAAGCGTGGCGTGATACCGAACAGCGAAGCGCTGGCGGCGCATATCGCTGCCGAAGGCCACGCGAACGGGTTCGACTGGGCGGTGGCGCGCGCGCTGACGGTGGACCACGCCATCGGCATTCCAAACCAGCTGATGGTGCAGCCGATGCGGGAAGCGGGCCACGCCGTGGGCATCATCCCGGTGTACCTCGCCGCCGGCGTCGACCCTTATATCCGGATGGCGCGCGCCATCCAGGTCGGCCACCAGATCCGCGATGCGGTCAGCGCTTATCCGGAGGATGAACGGGTTGTGGTGATCGGCAGCGGCGGCATCAGCCACTGGGTCGGCACGGCGGAGATGGGGCGGGTCAACGAGGCTTTCGATCGCGAGATCCTGGCTTATGCCGAACGCAACGATCTGCAGGCGCTTGCTGCGCTCAGCGACGAGTACATCCTCGCCAACGGTGGCAACGGCGGCATGGAGATTCGGAACTGGGCCTGCGCCATGGGCGCGCTGGAAGGCGCGCGCGGCGAGACCATCGCCTACGAAGCCGTCCCGGAATGGGTGACCGGCCTGGGATTTGTCCAGCTGCACCTGCAGTGACGCAATATCCGGCGCTTGCGCCGGGCAAGAAGGAATGACAGCGATGAGCAATAAAGTTTTCCTGATCCAGCGTGAAGCGCTGGCGCCGGGCCAGGTGTGCAAGGTCGAGACATCGGGCTGCCCGCTGGCTGTCTACAACATCGACGGCGAGTACTTCGCCACCAGCGATGTTTGCACGCATGCCACGGCATCCCTGTCCGAAGGCGAGATCGTCGATGGCGACCTGATCGCCTGCCCGGTCCACGACGGCCAGTTCCATATCCCGACCGGACAGGCCGTCGGGTTCCCGTGCACCGTCGACCTGCGCACTTACAAGGTCATCGTCGAGGCTGACCAGATCTACGCCGATCTCGACGAAGAGTCCGAAGCGGCGTCGTCGGCTATCTGAAGCCATTGAGAGAGTGAACATGACACACGACTGCAGCGGCAACTGCGAACGCTTGCGCAAGGATCCCGCCAGCGCGCCCCTGCGCGACCTGGATCGCCTGTTGGACCTGAACGCTGGCAGGCTGTCGCGCCGCGTCTACTGGGACCAGCGCATCTACGAGCAGGAACTGGAAAAGATCTTCGCGCGCAGCTGGCTCTTTCTCGCGCATGAATCGCAGATTCCCAAGGCGGGCGACTACGTCACCACGTATATGGCGGAAGACAACGTGATCGTGGTGCGGCAAAAGGACGCTTCCATCCGTGCCTTCCTGAACACCTGCCCGCATCGCGGCAACAAGCTGAACTTCACCGACGCGGGCAACGCGCGCAGCTTTGTCTGCAACTACCATGGCTGGAGCTTTGGCATCGATGGCGCCTTGCGTGGCATGGCGGGGCAGGAGCTGTTCGAGGCCAGCGGCATGGACCGCTCGGAACACGGCTTGCACCCGGTTGCCAAGGTAGCGAGCTACAAGGGGCTGGTGTTCGGCAACATGGATCCGGATGCGCCCTCGCTGGAGGACTTCCTGGGCGACTTCCGCTATTACCTCGACGTCATGCTGGACATGGACGGCGAGGGCACGGAGTTTGTCGGCAGCTGCGTCAAGTCGGTGATCAACTGCAACTGGAAGGTCCCGGTCGAGAACTTCATCGGTGATATCTACCACGCGCTGTGGACCCATGACTCCGCCGCGCGCGCCATGCTTGGCGGCCCGGTGGCAGAGGTCTTCAAGGATCCGGATTCGTACCATGTCAATGTCAACGGGCACGGCTGGGAATTCAACCTGGACGTCGTCGGCAATGCCGCGACCCTGGGCGACAAGGAGATCCGGAAATACCTGTACGGGATCCAGCCCAAGGTGGCCGAGCGGCTTGGCGAGTTCCGCTCGAAGATGATCGGCTCGATTTCCTCGGTCAGCGTCTTCCCGAACCTTTCCTTCCTGCCGGGGCAGAACACCTTCCGCGTCTGGCATCCGCGCGGCCCGGGCAAGATCGAGCTGCACACCTGGACCATCGTCAACAAGAGCGCGCCGCAGGACATCAAGGATCGCTGGCTAAAGGGCACCATGCTGACGTTCTCGCCCTCCGGCGTGTTCGAGATGGACGATGGCGAGAATTTCGAGTTCTCTACCCGCACCAATGCCGGCTTCGTCACGCGCCAGCAAGACCTGTACATGGGCCTGGGCCTCGACTCCCGGCTGGAGGGCAGCGAGCTGCCTGGCAATGTCTATCGCAACCAGGTGAACGAAGCCAACCACCGCGCGTTCTACCAGCGCTGGCTGGACCTGATGCAGGCGCGCGCCTGGGATGAAGTCCCGGTGCGCGACAAGCCAAGCTTGCCTGAGAGCGCGTTCGTCAACGACAGCCTGAAGGAGGTCGCATGAGCGCGCTCCCTCAACAATTGCCGCAGGCCCTGGCGCTGCAGGCGGTGGACCTTGCCACTGCGCATCGGGTGCAGCAGTTCCTCTATCGCGAGGCGCGCCTGCTCGACAGCGAGGCATGGAGCGACTGGCTGGCGCTGATGACGGACGACATCCACTACTGGATGCCGGCCATCGAGAACCGCCGCCGCGCGGACAAGCTGGGTGCCTACGGGGTGGGGCGTGGCGCGTATTTCGACGACAACCACTTCGACCTGGAACGCCGCGTGGCCCGCTTCAAGCAACCCTCCGCATGGGCCGAGGATCCGCCGACCCGCCATGTGCACGTCATCAGCAATATCGAAGCGTACGCGGGTGCGGCCGATGACGAGTTCATCGTGCATTCGGTCTTCGTCAACTACCGCAGCCGGGGAGAGGCGGACAACGATCTGTTGCTTGGCCGGCGCGAGGACGTGCTGCGCGCTCATGGCGGGGATTTCCGGATCGCCCGGCGCAAGATTGTCATCACGCAGTCCCTGCTGATGTCCAAGAACCTCAATACCTTCTTCTGACCATGGGCTGGCTCGATAACGATGTGGCATTGGTGACCGGCGCCAACTCAGGCATTGGCCTGGCGGTCACCCGCAGGTTCCTGGCGGAGGGCGCAGCCGGCGTCGGCGTGCTGGTGCGCAATGCGCAGAGCGCCGACGCCATGCGCGCAGAGTTTAGCGACCGCGTGGCGATCACCGTGGGCGACGTGCGCTCGGAAGACGCCAACGTGCAGGCGGTGCAGGCCACCGTCAAGGCCTTCGGCAAGCTCGACACCCTGGTTGGCAATGCTGGCGTATGGGACCACTTCGCCACGCTGCGCAAGCTGGAGCCGGGTGTGGTCAGCGCGACCTTTCGCGAGGTGTTCGACGTCAACGTGCTGGGCTACCTGCTGGCCGCTCATGCCGCCGCGCCCGCACTGCGTGAGAGCCGCGGCAGCATGATCTTCACGCTGTCGAACGCCAGTTTTTATGCCGGCGGCGGAGGCCCGGTCTACGTGGCCTCCAAGCACGCCTGCGTGGGCCTGATCCGGCAGCTTGCTTACGAACTGGCGCCGGACATCCGCGTGAACGGCGTGGCACCCGGCGGCACGGTGACCCCGTTGAAGGGCCCGGAGGCCCTTGGCAAGCAGGAGGCCCGACTGTCGGAGATTCCCGGCTTCTCGGACGCCGTGGCCAACGCAATGCCGCTGGGCTTTATCGCCCAGCCGGAGGACCACACCGGGCACTACGTGCTGCTGGCCTCGCGCACCAATTCCCCGGCAACCACGGCCGCCATCCTGCAAAGCGACTGCGGCTGGGAAGTCCGCGGGCGGCCAGGGCGGCGCTAGCCGATCAGCATGAGACAAGAACGAGACAAGATGAACGCCCCCAACGCATCGCCCAACACATCAGCCTGCGCCTCGCACGCTGCCGTGCGCAACGTCTTCGCCCGCGCGCGTCTGCCGGTCATGGGCGCGCCCATGTTCCTGGTCTCTGGCCCGGAACTGGTGGCCGCCAGCCTCAAGGCCGGCATCGTCGGCACCTACGCCGCACCGAACGCGCGCAACCTGGCCGCGCTCGATGCGGCGCTGGCGCAGATCGCAGCCGAGGCCGCCCATCACCCGCAAGTGCCCTGGGCACTGAACATGATCGTCCACAGCAGCTATGACCGCTTCGAGGCGGAAATGGCACTGGTGGAACGGTATCGCCCAGGCATCGTGACCACGGCGCTGGGCAGCCCCCGGCGCGTGCTCGAGCGCGTGCACGGCTACGGCGGGCTGGTGATGGCGGATGTCATCTCGCCGGCACTGGCCCGCAAGGCGATCGACGCCGGAGTCGATGGCCTGGTGCTGGTCACCAGCGGTGCCGGCGGCCACACCGGCACCTATCACCCCTTCGCCTTCCTGGCGGAAGTGCGCCGCTTCTGGGACGGCCCGGTTGGGTTGGCGGGCGCCATATCCAGCGGTGCGCAGATACGGGCCGCGCAGTTGCTGGGCGCCGATTTCGTGGTGGTCGGCACCCGCCTGATCGCAACGCGGGAGAGCATGGCGGCGCCCGCTTACCGCGACATGCTGGTGGCCAGCAATATGGAGGACCTGGTGCAGTCCACCGCCGTATCGGGCGTGATGGCGAACTGGCTCAAGCCGACGGTTGCGGCGGCGGGATTCACCCCCGACAAGCTCAAGGAGGAGAAGAAGATCGATTTCTCCGGCGACATTGCCTCGGCGCCGAAGGCATGGCGGGACGTGTGGTCGGCAGGCCATGGTGTCGGCGCCATCGATGCGGTCGGCTCGGTCGAGGACGTGGTCACGGCGCTGGCTGACAGCTATGCCGCCTGCCTGGCGGGAGAAGCTGAGCAGATCCTGCAGTTGCTGCCGAGATATCGCGCAGCCCGGGCCGCCGCCTAGGCTGGCGGACAAGCAGGCAATGACCAGACAACAAGCATCACGAGGTAGACAACGATGAAAGATACCCCCATCCAGCAGGCGGCCGAGGCTCTGTACCAGGCCCGCCGCGAGCGCAGCCCCATCGCCAGGGTCTCGGAGACCTTCGGCATCGACGGACTCGAGGCGGCCTATGCCGTTGCCGCCGCCAACACGGGACGCGCGCTGCGCGAAGGCCGCGTCATCAGCGGCAAGAAGATCGGCCTGACATCGAAGGCCGTGCAGGCGCAACTCGGCGTCGACCAGCCGGATTTCGGCGTGTTGTTCGCGGACATGGAGTTCCTGTCCGGCGCGGCCATTCCCTCGGGCTCACTGATCCAGCCGAAGGCGGAAGGGGAGGTCGCCTTCGTCATTGGCCGCGATCTTGATGACGAGGCAATGACCTGGGGGCGTTTCCTCCGTGCCATCGAATTCGCATTGCCCGCCATCGAGATCGTCGACAGCGCCATCCAGGACTGGAAGATCACGCTGGTCGATACGGTGGCGGACAACGCGTCCTGCGGTCTCTACGTGCTCGGCACCGATCCGAAGCGCGTGACCGACCTGGCGCTGGCCGATTGCGCGATGCGTTTCACGCGCAACGCCGAACCGGCGTCGGAGGGCAACGGCGCCGCCTGCCTGGGCCACCCGCTGCATGCCGCCTGGTGGCTGGCACGCACCATGACCGTGATGGGCGAGCCGCTGCGGGCTGGCGACGTCGTGCTCTCTGGCGCGCTTGGGCCCATGTTCAAGATCGGCAGTGGCGACGCGCTGCATCTGGAGATCGAAGGGCTGGGGCAGGTGCGCTGCCAGGTGGATTGACGCTAACGCCCGTCGCAAGAACGGGCGATTCGGAGACAACAATGGGAATCAAATACGCTGCCGCAATTGCGGCGGGGATCATGGTGTCCGCGTGGGCCGCTACGGGCTGCATTCTCGCCAAGCTGGAGGAGGGCGCATGGACGCAAACCAATTGACTCGCGCGTCCGCCGTCGGCCGCCGCGCCGCCGGACCAGATGCTGGCCTGCGGCTGGCAGAGCCCAGCATCCTGCGCACCGACCTGCCCGATGGCAGCTTTGTCTTACGCTCCTCGGTACCGCTGGCAGATTTCGATCGCTGCATCGGCGAATGGCTCGCACGATGGGCGGCCAAGGCGCCTGCGCGCGTCTTCCTGGCGGAGCGCCGAGGTTCGGGCTGGCATACCGTCAGCTACGGCGAGGCCCATGCCACGGTCCGCAATATCGGCCAGGCGTTGCTGGATCTCGATATTGCGCCGGAAGATCCCGTGGTCGCGCTGTCGGACAACAGCGTGAACCTGGCACTGCTGTCGCTGGCGGCCATGCACGTGGGACTGCGCATCGCGGTGGTGTCGTCAGCCTATACCAGGATGAGCAGCGATCACGCCAAGCTGCACGCCATCCTCGCCAGCTTGCATCCCGGCCTCGTCTATGCGGAGGACGCCGCCTTGTACGCAGCGGCGATACGGCGCGCCGGGCTCTCGTGCCCCGTGGTCTATGCGCAGGGCGCGGCCGGCGGCGAGTTGCCGTTCTCCGCGCTTTGCGCGGCCAGTGCCGGGCCCGGCGTGGATGAGGCGCTGCGCAGCATCACGGGCGCCACCATAGCCCGCATCCTGCTGACTTCCGGCTCCACCGGGGCCCCCAAGCTGGTGCCGAATACGCACGAGATGCTGTGCGCCAACCAGCAGATGATCGCGCAGTGCTGGCCGTTCGTCGACGAAACGCATCCCGTGGTGCTGGACTGGCTGCCGTGGAGCCATACCTTCGGCGCCAACCACAATTTCAACCTGGTGCTGCGCAATGGCGGCGCCCTGTACATCGACGACGGCCGCCCCGCGCCGGGCCTGATCGAGCGGACCATCGAGGGCATCCGCCAGGTTCGCCCGACGCTGTTCTTCAATGTGCCCAAGGGCTATGACGCGTTGCTGCCCTACCTGGAGGCGGATGAAGCCCTGGCCACGGCGCTGTTCGAACGGCTGGACATGCTGTTCTTCGCGGCCGCGGCCCTGCCGCAGAGGACTGCGGAGCGCCTGCGCGCGGTGGCGCGCGGCGCCCGGCATCGATCGTTGTTCTTCACGACGGAGTGGGGTTCGACGGAGACTTCGCCAGTGGTGACCAGCGCGCATTTCTCGTCCTCGGACCCGCGCAATATCGGCGTGCCTGTTCCCGGCGTCGAGCTGAAGTTCGTGCCGTGCCAGGGCAAGCACGAACTGCGGGTGCGCGGGCCGTCTATCTTCGCTGGCTATCTCGGCGACGAGGAGAAGACGCGCGCCGCGTTCGACGAGCAAGGCTTCTACTGCATGGGCGATGCGGGCCGGCTCGCCGATCCGGCCGACCCGAACAGCGGCGTCATCTTCGATGGCCGGGTGTCCGAAGACTTCAAGCTGACGACGGGCACCTGGGTATCGGTCGGCTCGCTGCGCGTGCGCGCGGTCTCGGCGATGTCGCCCTATGCGCTGGATATCGTCGTCACCGGGCACGATCGCGATGAAGTCGGCTTGCTGGTGTTTCCCAGCGCGAAGCTGCGTGCGCTTGCCAACGACCAGGACGGCACGCTTTGCGGTAAGTCGCTGGGGCTGGTGCCGGCCGTGCGGCGAGCGCTTGGCGCGGTGCTGGCCGACCTTGGCAGGGGTGCCGGGTCTTCCCAGCGGCCGGCGCGCGCGGTGCTGCTATCCGCCGCGCCGGCGATCGAGCAGGGCGAAATCACCGACAAGGGCTACATCAACCAGCGCGCGGTACTGACGCTGCGCGCCAGCGATGTGGATCGCCTGTATTCGGACTGCCAGTCCGTGATCTATCCAAACAACATCTCCCAGGGCTAACGGAAGCAATCATGACCCAGACACTGAAGGCCGCGATCGTCGGCTCCGGCAATATCGGCACGGATCTGATGATCAAGATCCTGCGCCATGGCCAACACCTCGAAATGGGCGTCATGGTCGGCATCGACCCCGCCTCGGACGGTCTTGCGCGCGCCGCCCGGCTTGGGGTTGCCACGTGCGCGACGGGCGTGGCTGGCCTGGTCGACATGCCGGCGTTCGCCGATATCGACATTGTGTTCGATGCCACCTCGGCCGGCGCCCATATCGAGAACGACAAGCTGTTGCGCACACGCAAGCCGGGCATTCGCGTGGTCGACCTTACGCCGGCCGCCATCGGCCCGTATTGCGTCCCCGTGGTCAACCTCGATGCCAACCTCGATGGCCGCAACGTCAACATGGTCACCTGCGGCGGGCAGGCCACCATTCCCATCGTCGCGGCCGTTGCCTCGGTGGCACAGGTTCACTACGCGGAGATCGTGGCTTCGATCTCCAGCAAGTCGGCCGGACCGGGAACGCGCGCCAATATCGACGAGTTCACGGAAACCACCTCCCGTGCGCTGGAAGTGGTAGGTGGCGCCCGCAAGGGCAAGGCCATCATCGTGCTCAATCCGGCGGAGCCGCCGCTGTTGATGCGCGACACGGTGTACACGCTGTCGGATATGGCAGACACCACGCGCATCGAGGCAGCGGTGGCGGCCATGGTGGCTCGCGTCAACGCCTACGTGCCCGGCTACCGGCTCAAGCAACGGGTGCAGTTCGAGCGATTCGACGAAAGCCAGCCGCTGAACATCCCGGGCGTCGGGCGCATGAGCGGGCTGAAGACCTCGGTCTTCCTCGAAGTGGAGGGCGCCGCTCACTATCTGCCCGCCTATGCCGGCAACCTGGACATCATGACTTCGGCAGCGCTGGCCACCGCCGAGCAGCTCGCGCGGCGCGTGCTTGCCGCGCGCGAGGCCGCGGTAGCGTGAAGAACCCAAGCCCAGGACAAAGCCCAGGACAAAAGATGGAAACCAAGCTCTATATCTCCGATGTGACCCTGCGGGACGGCTCGCACGCCATCCGCCACCAGTACAGCATTGCGCAGGTCAAGGCCATTGCGCGCGCGCTGGACGAGGCCAACGTCGATTCAATCGAAGTCGCGCATGGCGACGGCCTGCAAGGCTCCTCATTCAACTACGGCTTCGGCGCGCACAGCGACGTGGAGTGGATCGCAGCCGCCGCCGAATCTGTCACCCGCGCCAAGATCGCCACCTTGCTGCTGCCGGGAATCGGCACCACGCATGACCTGCGCGCCGCCTATGACGCGGGGGCTCGCGTGGTCCGGGTGGCAACGCATAGCACCGAAGCGGACATTTCCCGCCAGCATATCGAGTACGCGCGCGAACTCGGCATGGATACCGTGGGATTCCTGATGATGAGCCACATGACAACGCCGCAGGCTCTCGCCCAGCAAGCCAAGCTGATGGAAAGCTACGGCGCCACCTGCGTCTATGTGGTGGACTCCGGCGGTGCACTGACCATGAACGACGTGCGCGACCGCTTCCGCGCCTTCAAGGACGTGCTGAATCCCGCCACGCACACCGGCATGCACGCGCACCACAACCTCAGCCTGGGCGTGGCCAACTCCATCGTCGCGGTCGAGGAAGGCTGCAACCGGATCGACGCCAGCCTGGCCGGGATGGGCGCCGGCGCGGGCAATGCGCCGCTGGAAGTGTTCATCGCTGCGGCCGAGCGCCAGGGCTGGTCGCATGGCTGCGACCTCTACAAGCTGATGGACGCCGCTGACGACCTGGTGCGCCCGCTGCAGGACCGTCCGGTGCGGGTCGACCGCGAGACGCTCGCCCTGGGCTACGCGGGCGTGTACTCGAGCTTCCTGCGGCACGCGGAAACGGCGGCTGCCCAGCATGACCTGAAAACAGTCGACATCCTGGTTGAACTCGGCAAGCGCCGCATGGTGGGGGGGCAGGAAGACATGATCGTGGACGTCGCCCTGGATCTGAAGGCACGGCAACTGGAAGCGCAAGATGGCGCCCGACACTGAAGCGCAGCTGGCGCGGCCAGCGGACCAGTCCGAGCCGGGGGTGACACTGACCTTCGCGCCGGCGGGTGTCCAGTTGCGGTGTGCGCCCGGCGCGTCGCTGCTGGATACCGCCGTGTCGCAAGGCTTCTTCCCGAAACACAGTTGCCGCCGGGGCGAGTGCAATGCATGCGAGGCACGGGTGATCGCCGGGGAGGTCGCTTACCCTGCCGGCTTCATCCCGGAAGGGGTGCGGCCGGGGCACTGCCTGACCTGCGTGGCGCGGCCGGTGACCGATGTCATCATCGAAGCGCCGGAAGTCTGCGCCATTCCCGGCCGCCGGGTGGTGCAAGCGCCCGCGCGGGTGGCGCAGGTGCGCCGGGTGAGCCCGGATGTGGCCATCGTGTCGTTGCACGTGCAGGGAGGGACGGATTTCTCGTTTTCCCCCGGCCAGTATATGGACGTGATCCTGCGCGACGGCACGCGGCGCAGCTATTCCATGGCAAACGCGCCGGATGCGCAGGGCACGATCGAATGGCATGTCCGCGCAATGCCCGGCGGGCGGTTCTCGCCGCATGTGTATGAGAAGCTGAAGCAGAGGGACGTGCTGCGGCTGGAAGGGCCCTTCGGGGCGTTCACCCTGCAGGATTCCGATGCCCCGGTCATCCTGCTGGCATCCGGCACGGGCTACGCGCCAATTGCCTCGTTCATGCGTAGCCACCACGAGGCGCTTGCAAGACGAGGTGCCACGCTTTATTGGGGTGGCCGGCGCAAGGAAGACCTCTACGCGTGGGACGACGCGGCGCACTGGGCTGCTTCCAGCGAACGCTTGCATTTCGTTCCCGTGCTGTCCGAGCCGGATGGCCCATGGACAGGGCGCACGGGCTTTGTGCACGAGGCGGTCGCTTGCGACTTCCCGGATCTCTCGGCGTTTGAGGTGTACGCCTGTGGCAATCCGCTGATGGTGGATGCAGCCAGCCACGTGCTGACGCGCGACAACGGGCTGCTTGCGGGCCGGTTCCATAGCGACGCGTTCATCACGGCAATCAAGCCGGCAAGATAGACGCCACGTCTTTCGTCGGGAAAGCGCGGTCGGGCCTGGATCAAGACATATCAAGGCATATCAAGACATAGCTAGCCGCAGCGCAGGAGGATCGTGAAAATCTCCGCGCAAACGGCATCTGGAGGAGACACAATGGCGCGCCAGGCCGCCCCCGCCTGGCGCCATCCTCAGTGCAGCCGCGTGCCCGCCGCCAGCAAACGCTCCAGCCCCTGGGCCAGCGTCATGCCCAGCGCGCGTCCCCAGCCGTGGATGGCGAGCACGTGCCGGCGGTAGACGGCATGGTGGAGCAGGGCGGCAAACCTGCCTTCGATATGCCAGCCGCTCTCCTTGCCCGGCGCGGCCACGCTGGCGATGGCGTTGCTTCCCGCCAGGCAGACCAGCGAGCCATAGTCGCGATACCGGAACCCCTCGGTGTGTTTGCCCGCCAATCGCCGTGGCAACGCTTGCGCAAGATACAGCGCTTGCTGATAGGCAACCTGCGCGCGCGTCGGGAGCTCCGCATCGAGGTCCTGGGGCCGGCAGCTGGCGCAGTCGCCGATCGCGTAGATATGTTCGTCCTCGACGCTCTGCAGCGTGGGCAGCACGCGGATCTGCCCTTTGGCATTGACCGGCAGCCCGAAGCTGGCCAGCATGCCCGGCGCGGCTATGCCGGCCGCCCACACCACGACATCCGCCTGCATGGGTGCCTGGCCGGCCATGGTCAGACCGCTCTCGCTGACGGACGTCACGCGGGCGCCGCACTGGACGCGGATGTTCAGCCGCGCGAGCTGTTCGCCGGTGCGATCCGCGATCCGGGCGCCGAGGCCGGGGAGCACCCCGGGGGAGGCTTCTATCAGGCAGATGTCCACGTCCTTCACCGGGTCGAGCCGGTGGATGCCGTAACGGTTCAGCACGCTGGACGTGCGGCGCAACTGGGCCGCGAGCTGCACGCCGGTGGCGCCCGCGCCGACGATGGCGACGCGGACTGTGCCGGTGGGCGCTTGCGGCTGTGCCGCGGCCTGCGCGGTCTTGCGGCGCAAGGCGGTGAACACGCGGTCACGCACCTGCTCCGCGCTGCTCACGCTGTCCAGCGTCAGGGCGTGCTCACGCGCGCCGGGCACGCCGAAGTACTGCGTGACACCGCCAACGGCAAGCACCAGCTTGTCGTAGCCGATGGACTGGATCTCTGCGCCCTCGCCATGGCCGGTGCCGGCGATAGCCACGGAGATGGTGCGGTTGATGCGATCCACCGCATGCAGGTCGCCCTGCACGTAGCGGAAGCGATGGCGCTCGGCCTGCAGCGCGAAGGACGTATGGTGAACCACGGGCTCGAGCCTGCCCGCGGCCACTTCATGCAGCAGCGGCTTCCACAGGTGCGTGGGGCTGCGGTCGACCAGCACGATTTCGGCGAGCCCTGGCTTGCCTAGCCGCCTGGCGAGGCGGGTGGCGACCTGCAGCCCGGCGGCGCCGCCGCCGACGATCACGATGGTGGTCATGGGAAACTCCGTGATTGGGGTCTTGTTGCGGCAAGCGGCTCCAGCCGCCGCTTGCCGTCCACGCTGCACTCCAGCGCGTGGAAGTCCGGCCAGAGCGCATCCGGCGATCCTGAAAGCACAACGGATCGCCCTGCCTGACGCGGCGCATCGTCATACGCCGGCTGAACACTGGCTGTGTGCATGCCGACGGCTTGCGCGGCGCGCAGGCTGCTCGGCGTGGCGCCAACCAGCAAGGCGCGGTGCGCGGGCACGTCGGCGGTGCGCAGGATCAGCCGGTAAAGCTCGATCTCGGTTTCCCGGGGCAGCAGCGCGTCCGCCGTGGCGACGACGGTAAAGCGGCCCATCCAGTCTGGCCCGATGGCGCCATCGAGCAGCACGCGCAGCCCACGCGATGCGACCGGCGCGGCAAGCGCCAGCCGCGCGCCGCCCAGCTCCGCGCTGCGCATGAGCTGCATGGCCTGGGCACGGATTTCGATCGACTGGCCGGCACGCGCGCCGGTGCAAGCATCCTCATGCCAGCGCAGCAGGGCGTCGCGTTCTCGCGGTGCTGCGCCGAAGCCGGACTGGCGCAGGTCGTCCGCGCGGATGAGTACATCGTCCAGGGTAAGCACCAGCAATTCCAGCGACATTTTTCGTCTCCCTATGCACTACGTTTCGATACGCGGACGCGATTGCGTTTCCGGTCAGGGCACTATAAGGTAGCCGCTTCATATTGAAAAATTGGTTTATAAAACCGACCAATAGGTTTTCTACTATGAATCGCACCACCACCTTCCGGCAGCTCAATGCCATCGATGCCATTGCCCGCCTGGGCGGTGTTTCCCGCGCGGCGGAGGAATTGCACATCACGCAGCCAACGGTGTCGCTGCAGCTCAAGCTGCTCGAGGAAGCGATCGGGGCGCCGCTGCTGCAGCGCGCGGGCCGGGGCACGCAGCTCACGCCCGCCGGTGAGGTGATGGCGGGCTACGCCGGTCAGATCCTGCGGCTGTGGCGCGAAGCCACCGAGGAGGTGGCGGCGCTCAAGGGCAACCTGGCCGGCACGCTGCGGGTCGGCGCCATCACGACGGCGGAGTACCTGCTGCCCTCGATGCTGGTGGCATTCACCGCGGACCAGCCCGACGTCAAGATCAAGCTCCATGTGGGCAATCGCGAGGAGATCGTGCGGATGCTGGCCATGCATGAGATCGACCTTGCCATCATTGGCCGGCCGCCCACGGACATCCGCACGCAGGCGACGCCGTTCGCCAAGCACCCCATGGCATTCATCGCGGCGCCGGACCACCCTTTGATGGCGCGCCGCAATCTCACGCTGCAGGACCTGGTGGCGGAGAACCTGCTGGTGCGCGAGCGCGGCTCCGGCACGCGCAATACCGTGGAGCGGCTGTTCAGGGAGGCCGGCCTGCGGCTGCCCCTGGGGTCCGAGCTGTCCAGCAACGCGGCGATCAAGCGGATGGTGTCGGCAGGGTTGGGGCTTGCATTTCTCTCCCTGCACGCCTGCACCCTGGAATTCCAGGCCGGGCTGATCGGGCTGTTGCCGCTGCAAGGCAATCCCATCGAGCGCGACTGGTACGTACTGAACCTGCCGGGCGTGCGCCTGCCGCGAGTGGCGGTTGCCTTCCGTGGCTACCTGGTGGAGCAAGGCCAGGCGGAAATCAACCGGCAGCTGGAGTCCTTTGACGTGATACTGCGCCGCCTGCACGCGCGCGCCCGGCGCCAGCGCAAGGCAACGGCTGCGCAAGGGGAGCGATCATGAGGCCCGGCATGCCGATGCGCCGTGCCATGGCGGCGCTTGCGCTCGGGCTGGCATGCACGGCGGCGCAGGCCCGCGGGCCGGAGGTGCCGTACAATCCGCCTCCCATTCAGGATCTGGCGCAGATACAGCAGGCTGCGGCGGCGTTCGTGGCTGCGCAGAACCAGCAAGCGGGCACCCGCTGGGTAGCGGGCGAGCCGAACAACAAGGTGCTGGCGCCCCGCTGTGCCAAGGCCTTGGGTGTGCAATGGGCGCCGAAAAGCCAGGGGCTATCCAGCCAGAGCGTAGCGGTGCGCTGCCCGCGTACCGCAGGCGGCTGGACCCAGCGCTGGGAGGTCTTTGTCCCGGTGAGGCAGGCCGCACGTTGACGCGCCGGCGCGTTGGCCAGTTGGTCCGTTGGCCCGCTGGCGAATGGGAAACCCCTTGGTTTGGGCAATCACTTAACAATACATGAAGAAAAAGTCTCTTCTAATTGCTGCCGCGGCAATCGCCGTCCTGGCTTACCCCGCGTATCTCTACTGTTATTACGGCGTGGCCTATGGCGGCAAGGCGTACAGCCCCAACGGGGCCTTCTACTATCAGAAATACAAGCTGGCCAGCTGGCGTAGCTGGGTGCCGATCATGGCCTTTCCGGGACAAGGCTCGGACAAGCTCTACTATGTGAACGGCTATGTGCGGGTGTACACCGCCGACGGGAAGCAGATCGGCCAGGCATCGGCGTCCGGCGTGCCGTTGGCGGAGGTGTTCTGGGCTGGCGATGCGCTGGTGGTGATGGACGGCAGCTCCGATCAGGATGGCCCCATCATGCTGCCGGGGCGCTCGGACTGACCGGCGCAAGGCATTCAAGTTTGCGGATGGCTCGCCGTTAGGAGGGGCACCCGTTGAATTCGAATGTAGACCTTGCGCCCCGCCACTGAATACGACCGCCCCGCCAGCAGGCTGCTGCCGGCCGAGATTGACGCCGGCGGGCAGCATCCCGAGCCGTCCGTCACCGACTGGCTGCTGCACGATGACCAGGTGATCCGCGAGTGCTTTCGCCATGCCGCCGCGATCCTGAAGAATGCGACGGGTGCCGCCATGACGGCGGTCACGCTGCTCGACGAGGAGCACCAGCACTATCGGGCCGCGGCGGGCATGCCGCTTTCGCCTATCTCGCGCAAGCATTCGCTTTGCGACCATGTGGCGCGGCACGGTGACCTGTTCGTGCTCGAGGACGCGCTGGCCGATCCACGCTTTGGCGAATGCATGCTGGTCAGATGCTTCCCCTTCGTGCGTTTCTACGCAGCGATCCCGATCAAGGCGCCCTGTGGCACGGTCGTCGGTGCGCTCTGCGCGATGGATTCGGCGCCGCACCGCATCACCCTGGCGCAGTGCGAGGTCTTCAGGCACCTGCGTGCCATGGTCGAGAACGATCTGAAGCTGCGCACTGCCACCGCGATCGATCCGCTCACGCAACTGTTCAACCGGCGCGCCATGCTGGAGAGCGTTCGCCGCAGATGGCATGAAACGGCCGACGGAGAAGAAATCGGCGCGGTCATGGTCGACGTCGACTGGTTCAAGCGATACAACGACGCCTACGGGCATCCGGCGGGCGACACCTGCTTGCGCGAGGTCGCATCGGTGCTGCAATCGATTGCGGATGCGCATCGCATGATCGCCGGGCGCCTGGGCGGGGAAGAGTTCGGGCTGCTTCTGTGCGGCGCGCCACGGCCAGCGCTGGAGACGGCGCTGGAAGACCTGCGCCTGAGCGTGGAGCGCTTGAAGATAGAGCACCGCGGCTCGCCGTTCGGCAGCGTGACGCTGAGCATCGGCGCATCGCTGGCGCGCAAGAAGGGCGCCGTCGAGCCCGGGTCTCGCGAGGGGTTCGCGCTTGCGGACCGCGCGCTCTATATGGCCAAGGCCGACGGCAGGAACAAGGTGGTCATCATCTAGATGGGCAACTCGCTGGCTGGCTAACTCGCTAGCAGGCCGCCGTGCCTGCGGCGGCCTGCGCCCATTGCACGAACCCGGCATGGCGCGCCAGCAGGCGGCGTGCCGTGTTGTAGTCCGGCGAATCGATGCGCGGGCCCTGCGCGAGCTTGCCGTCGCGCACCGCCTCATACCTGCCAACCCTGTCTTGCGCCTGCGCGACCTGCTGCGCCGATGGCGTCAGCGCGGCGTGTATCGCGGCGACCTGATGCGGGAACACCGTGCATTTCGCCTTCAGCCCGATCCGCCGGGCCCAGGCGAGGTCCTCAGCCAGCGCCGTAGCATCCTGGTAGTTGAACGGACAGTCGATCGGCACGCAGCCCGCGGCAATGCAGTCCACCAGGAAGCGCGAGCGCACATGATGCAGCTCGACGCCGTCCGGGCCGCGCACCGCATCGAGATCCGCGCTCAGGTCTTCCGCCGCCAGCAGGCAGGCACTGACGCGCGGGCTGGCCGACAGGATGGCTGGCGCGGCAACGATGCCCCGCGCGGATTCCAGCGTTGGCACGATTTCGGTGTGGCCTTGCGGCAAGCCAAGCTCGCGCTCAAGGCCGGTGATCAGCTGGTCGAGCGCCAGGATCTGCGCGCCCGACTCGGTGTGCGGCAGCAGGATCGCCGCGGGCGCACCCGGCAGCACGCCGCGCAGGTCATCCAGCCCGTCGCCATCCAGCTTGTTGACGCGCACGGCGCCGACAATGCCGCGGGCCCGGCATTCGCCCATCAGGGCGGCGATCCGCGCGCGCGCCGCGGGACGGTCCGCGGGGCTGGTGAATTCCTCCAGGTCGGCGACCACCACATCCGGGCCGCTCTCCAGGGCCGCGTGCTGGCGGACGGGGTCCAGGCCGGGCACGAACAGCCAGCTGCGCCGCAGTCCAGGCGGCCGTCTTGTTGCTTGGCTGCTCATGGCGTTTCTCTCGTAGCGGGCGCGTGGCCATCGCCCTGGAACAGCACGGCACTGGCCGGCTCACCCGCCTGCAGGCGGGCCAGGATCGCCGGCTCGGCTTCATCGGAAGCCAGCGCCTGGTTGATGATGCCGGCGGCGACATCCGGCGCCAGGAACAGCACGCCGTTGTCATCCGCCAGCACGATGTCTCCCGGGTTGACGGTGACGCCGCCGCAGATCACCGGCTCATTGACGGCGCTGCCGCCGTCGTCGATGCGCTTGGTGGTCAGGACGCTGGTGCCGCGCGCGAACACCGGCATCCCCATGGCGCGCAGCTCCAGGATGTCCGTCACCACGCCGTCCACGATGATGCCCCTGGCGCCGGCGCACAAGGCTGCGGTGCCGGTGACGGCGCCAACGGGGGCATGCGCATGGTCGCCGCAGGCGTCGATCACCAGCACATCGCCGGGCGCGAGGCTGGCCAGCGCCCGGTTCACGGCAATGGCGTTGGGCGTGGCCAGGCGCAGCGTGACGGCACGGCCAACGACCTTCACGTTGGGCGCGAGCGCGCGGATCTCGTGGCTGGCAAAACCGTCTTCAAGGAAGTGCCCGAGCGTGGGGAAGCTCACCCGTTCAAGCTGGCGCAGCAGTGCCGTGTCAAGTTTGGCTTGCATGGCGCTCACTCAGGACAGCGAGGTGGTGGCGTCCACCCCGGTGGCCGCCGCCGGGGCATGCCTGCTGAGCGTCTCGGCCAGCAGCAGCAGGGCGGCGGCGGAAATCAGCGCGGAGCCGATCATGTACCACGCAACGGAAGAGCCGCGGCCCGTGGCGGACAGCAGCGCGGTGGTGATGATCGGCGTGGCGGCGCTCCCCAGCAGCCCGGACAGCATGTAGCTGATCGACAGGCCCGAGTAACGCACCTTGGTGCCGAACAGCTCCGCCAGGAACGTGGCGATCGGGCCGTAGTTGGCCGCGAAGGCGCTCATCATCAGCAGGTAGCCGAGCAGGGCGAACGAGAATACCTTGGTGTCCAGCAGCCAGAACAGCGGGAAGGCTAGCAGCGCCTCGGCGATGATGCCGCCGATGATCACCGGCTTGCGGCCCACCTTGTCCGACAGCAGGCCAAACAGCGGCAGCAGCACGATGCACAGCGCGCACGAGATCAGCGCGATGGTGAGCATCTGGTTGCGGGAGAAGCCAAGCGTCTGCGTGCCGTACGTCAGCCCGAACGCCACGATCAGGTTGAAGGCCGTGCCGGTCGACATCGTCGCGATGCCGCCCAGCAGGACCTGCTTCCACGATTTCGTCAGCACTTCCGCCAGCGGGATCTTCACCTGCGCGGCGGTGGCCTTGACCTTGCTGAACGACGGCGTTTCCGACGTGTTCAGGCGGATGTACATGCCCACGCCCACCAGCAAGACGCTGGCCAGGAACGGAATGCGCCAGCCCCAGGACAACAGCGCCTCATTCGATAGCACGGCATTGCAGAGCAGGAACGCCAGGTTGGCGATCAGCGTGCCGGCGGGCACACCGATCTGCACCCACGATCCGTACAGGCCGCGCTTGTCGGCCGGGGCGTGTTCCACCGCCATCAGCACCGCGCCGCCCCACTCGCCGCCCAGGGCCAGGCCCTGTATCACGCGCAAGGTGAGCAGCAGGATGGGCGCCCAGATACCGATCGAGCGGTAGTCCGGCAGCAGGCCGATGGCAAAGGTGGCCGAGCCCATCATGATGAGCGAGATCAGCAGCATGGACTTGCGGCCGACCTTGTCGCCGAAGTGGCCGAACAGCGCGGCGCCGAGGATGCGGGCCAGATAGGCCGATGCGAAGGTGCCAAAGGCGAGCAACGTGCCGGTGAGCGGGTCAAAGGCCGGGAAGAAGACCTTGTTGAAGACCAGGGCCGAGGCCGTGGCGAAGATAAACAGGTCGTACCACTCGACCGTGGTGCCGATGACGCTGGCCGCGGCAATTTTCTTCATGTTGCGGGGCGCTCGCCCGGCTTCGGGCTGGTGGGTGGGGGCGTGGTCGGGGTTCATGAGGCTTTCCAGTAATGCGGGCAGGCTTGGGCACGCGTGAGGTAAGGGGGCCGGTGCGGGGTGATGCTTTGGATGTTTTTGTTCGGGTGGTCAGGCCAATATAGCGTAGATGACCGAGAAATTAAGCGTAATAGGTAGTTGTTCTAGGTCAGGTGGGCGGGTGGTCCGGCCTGTTTGGCCGAATTTCACCACTTCGGCTTCGTTAACGCAAGCCACGTGCCAGCAACAAAAGTGACTACATGGCACTTTTCGCTAAAGTCTGCGCGTGGAATTGGTGCGAAAGTGGGCGGCGGGAGGCGCTGGGTTGGGCCTGGCTTGCACCAGCGGTGTGCGCCCGGACCCGGATTGCCCGGGCCCGGCAAAGGGTCTGTCTGGCCTACTCGGCGATGTCTTCGGACAAGCGCGACACAATCGCCAGCAGATGGAACGACATGGCGTGGCGCGCCCGGATGGGGTCCCGCGCCACAATCGCGCTGACGATGCGGTCGTGCTCGCCAACCGCCGCGCGCCAGGCAGATGCATCCACAAAGTGCTTGTCGAGCCGCTTATACAAGGGGCTGGCCTCGCACAGATCCCATACATGCGTGACCACCGATGCCAGCGCCGCATTGCCGCAAGCATCGGCGATGGCCTGGTGGAAGGCTCGGTCATGTGCGAAGTCGCCAGCTTCCGGCGACTGATCGGGGTTCATCTTCCGGTGCGCCTCTTCGATGGCGGCGATCTGCTCGGGGGTGCCTTGCTGGGCTGCCAGCGCCGCGCATTCCGGTTCGAACAGCGTGCGCGTCTCGATCAGCTCGAACGGGCTGGCTTCCAGTGCCGCGCCCAGGCGGGCATCGATCTCGGCAGCCGGATCGGGCTCGGTGCCGTTGGTGGCGGCCTGCCCGTTCTCCTTGGGTTCCAGCACGAATACGCCGCTGCCGACGCGCACCTCGATATAGCCGCCGATCTCGAGCGCGATCAACGCTTCGCGCAACGTCGAGCGCGCGACGTTGAGCTGCTCGGCCAGCTCGCGCTCCGCGGGCAGGCGCTCGCCGGGGGCGAACTCGCCTGCGCTGATTTTCTTGGCAATCTGGTCGGCGATCAGCCGGTAAAGGCGCTGCGCTGAAACCGCTTGAAGTAAGGACATGAAGGCAAGGCCGCTGCAAATTGACTGATGGTCTGATCAATACAGCAAAACCCGGTGTCTGTTCAAGGGGCAGGGTGGGTTTCTCCCGGCTTTCCGGGGCGCGAGCGGGAGTGGTCCGGCCAATATGGCCTCGGATTGGCAGCAAGCCGGGCATGCGCTCCGGGTGCTATCGGTCGTCTTTCCCGCACATCGCTGCGCGTGTACTGGGCAAAACGTGAAGCAATCGCCTTCAATTGGACTGACCACCCTGTCAAAAAATCAAAAGATTTGGCAATTTTCCTGCGAAAGCCATAGAATTGGTCCGGCCACCGGTTGAGTTACAAGCCCGGCGACACAGATAGCGGCTTTAGCGTCATCCGGCGGGTCGCACTGGTCTGACCCGAAGCCTGACCCGAAGCGCTTTCCCCCGATTTCCCGGCCGGCCCCTCACGGCGCCGGCCGTCCAGATCCAGACAAGACAGCAGGACACCAATGCAATGGAGCATGCAATGAAGAACGCAGACCTGGTACGCCGCAAAGATGCCGCCACGCCCCGTGGCGTTGGTGTGATGTGCAACTTCTATGCCGAGCGCGCCGAGAACTCGGAACTGTGGGATGTCGAAGGCAACCGCTACATCGACTTCGCGGCTGGCATCGCCGTGCTCAATACCGGTCACCGCCATCCGCGCCTGGTGCAAGCCATGCAGGCACAGATGGAGCGCTTCACGCACACCGCCTACCAGATCGTGCCCTATGCCAGCTATATCGAGCTGGCCGAGAAGATCAACGCCCGCGCGCCGGGCGCGTTCGCCAAGAAAACCGCGTTTTTCACCACCGGCGCCGAGGCTGTGGAGAACGCCATCAAGATCGCCCGCGCCGCGACTGGCCGCCCGGGCGTGATCGCCTTCTCCGGCGGCTTCCACGGCCGCACCATGATGGGCATGGCGCTGACCGGCAAGGTCGTGCCGTACAAGGTGGGATTTGGCCCGTTCCCGGGCGACGTGTTCCACGCACCGTACCCGTACGGGTTGCATGGCGTGAGCGTGCAGGATTCGATCAACGCGCTGCACCAGTTGTTCAAGGCGGATGTGGACCCGAAGCGGGTCGCGGCCATCATCTTCGAGCCGGTCCAGGGCGAGGGTGGTTTCAACGTGGCGCCCGCCGAGTTCGTGCGCGCGCTGCGCGGCATCTGCGACGAGCACGGCATCCTGCTGGTGGCCGATGAAGTGCAGACCGGCTTTGGCCGCACCGGCAAGCTCTTTGCCATGGAGCACTACGACGTCACGCCGGACCTGACCACCATGGCCAAGAGCCTGGCCGGCGGCATGCCTTTGTCGGCCGTTTGCGGCAGGGCCGAGATCATGGACGCGCCGGCCCCCGGCGGGCTGGGCGGCACCTACGCCGGCAACCCGTTGGCGGTGGCTTCGGCGCTGGCGGTGCTGGACGTGCTGGAGAGCGAGAAGCTGATCGAGCGCGGCGCCGCGCTCGGCCAGCGGCTGCAGGACAAGCTGGCTGGCCTGAAGTCGCGCGTGCCGGAGATCGGCGAGGTCCGCGGCGTGGGCGCCATGATTGCCGTGGAGTTCCGCAAGGCCGACGGCCGCCCCAATCCCGAATTCACGCGGCAAGTGCAAGACCGCGCCCTGGAGCGCGGCCTGCTGCTGCTCTCCTGCGGTGTCTACGGCAACGTGGTGCGCTTCCTGTTCCCGCTGACCATCCCCGACGCCGTAATGGACGAAGGGCTGGGCATCCTGGAGGCCGCGCTCCTGCAGTAACCGCCTGCGCGCAAGCTCAGGCCCGCAAACATCGTATTCAAGACTTCGAAGGATCGCCGCACCCAAGCTGAAGCGCGCGGCGATCGCAAAAACGGAATTCACGACCATGAACAAGCAATCGCCGCAAGCATTGCCGGCGCGCACAGAGCGCAACGGTGGCCAGATCCTGATCGACCAACTGATTATCCAGGGCGTGAAACGCGTCTTCCTGGTGCCGGGAGAAAGCTACCTGCCTTGCATCGATGCGCTGTACGATCATCAGGACAAGATCCAGCCCATCGTGTGCCGGCAGGAAAGCGGGGCGGGCTATATGGCGGAGGCGCAAGGCAAGCTGACCGGCGAGCCCGGCATCTGCTTTGTCACGCGCGGCCCCGGCGCCACCAACGCCAGCATCGCCGTGCACACCGCCTACCAGGATTCGACCCCCATGATCCTGTTCGTTGGCCAGGTCGGCAACGATTTCTACGAGCGCGAAGCATTCCAGGAGGTCGACTACCGCCGCATGTTCGGCCAGATGACCAAATGGGTGGCGCAGATCGACCGCACCGACCGCATTCCCGAATTCATCGCGCGCGCCTTCGCGGTGGCCACCAGCGGGCGGCCCGGCCCGGTCGTGCTGGCGTTGCCGGAAGACACGTTGTGGGGCAAGGCTACGGTGGCCGACGTGCCACGTTACCGCCGTGCCCATAGTGCGCCGACGCCCGACGCCGTGGCCTCGCTGGCCGAACTGATCGAGCAGGCGGAGCGCCCGTTCCTGCTGCTAGGCGGATCGGGCTGGACGCCGGAGGCCTCGCGGCAGATGGAAGGGTTTGCCGAGCGCTTCGCGCTGCCGGTCGGGGTGGCCTGGCGCCGCCTGGAGTGCTTCGACAACCATCATCCGAACTTTGCTGGGCACGTGGGCTGGGCCATGCCCGAATCGCTGCGCAAGCGCGTACAGGAAAGCGACCTGCTGATCGCGGTGGGCACACGCATGGGCGAGGCCACCAGCGAGGGCTACACGGTGGTGGAGAGCCCGCTGCCGAAGCAGAGGCTGGTCCATGTGTACCCCGACGCCAATGAGCTTGGTCGCGTGTTTCATCCCACGCTGCCGATTGCCGCGGACGTGGTTTCGTTTGCCGCCGCGGTGAGCGAACTCTCCCCATCGCGTTGCCTGGGGGCGCGCAACGCCGGGCACGACGCCCACCAGGTCTACCTGGCCGAGCAGGAACCCAAGGCCGCGCCGGGCGCCCTCAACCTCAACGTGGCCGCCTGCCACGTCCGCGACAACGTGCCGGAGGACACCTGCATTACCGTTGGCGCGGGCAACTACGCCTTGTACCCGCATGCCTACTACCGCTTCAAGGGCGTTGGCACCAGCCTGGCGCCGACCGTGGGATCGATGGGCTACGGCCTGCCGGCGGCCATTGCCGCCAAGCTCGAGAACCCCGGTCGCACCGTGATCTGCTATGCGGGCGACGGTTGCTTCCAGATGAACCTGCAGGAACTCGGCGTTGCCATGCAGTACCGGGTCGGCATCGTCGTGCTGGTCTTCAACAACGGCATCTGGGGCACCATCCGCGCGCACCAGGAGCGCGAGTTCCCGGGCCGCACCGTGGCGCTTGGCTTCGACAATCCAGAGTTCAGTGAACTGATCCGCGCCTATCGCGGGTATGGAGAAATTGTCGCCAGCGATGAAGCGTTCGGCCCCGCTTTTGCGCGTGCCCTTGCGTTCGCCAACACCCAGCAGCTGCCTGCCTTGCTGGAGCTGCGCTATGACGCGGACGGCATCGCGCCGGGCATGACCTTGTCGCAGATCCGCTCGGACGCACTCGCCCGGCAAGCGCACGCGAAGTAATGGCCACGACGGCAAGGAGAGAGAACATGAGCATGCTGGCAATCAACGGCGAGCGCCTGTGGCAGTCGCTGATGGACCTCGCCGCGATCGGCGCCACGCCCAAGGGCGGCAATGCGCGCCTGGCGCTGACGGCGCTGGATGGGCAGGGGCGCGACCTGGTGACCGGTTGGATGCGCGCAGCCGGACTGAGCGTGACGGTCGACCAGGTCGGCAATATCTTTGCCCGCCGGGCAGGGCGCAACAACGCGCTGGCCCCGGTCATGACCGGCAGCCATATCGACACGCAGCCCACCGGCGGCAAGTTCGACGGCTGCTATGGCGTGCTGGCCGGCCTGGAAGTCATGCGCACCCTGAACGACCACGGCATCACCACCGAGGCTCCGCTCGAAGTGGCCATCTGGACCAATGAAGAAGGCTCGCGTTTTGTCCCGGTGATGATGGGTTCCGGCGTGTTTGCCGGCGTCTTTCCGCTGGAGACCGCGCTGTCGGCCACCGATGTCGCGGGCAAGCGGGTGGCGGATGAACTGGCGGCCATTGGCTATGCCGGCGACGCGGAAGTTGGCCGCAAGGTTGGCGCCTACTTCGAAGCCCATATCGAACAGGGGCCGGTGCTCGAGGCCGAGGACAACGTGATCGGCGTGGTGACCGGATCGCTGGGCCTGCGCTGGTACGACGTCACCGTGACCGGCATGGAGGCGCACGCCGGCCCCACGCCGATGCCGCTGCGCAAGGACGCGCTCTATGCCGCCACGTTCCTGATGCAGGAAGTGATCCGCATCGCCAACGACTTCGCGCCCCACGGGCGCGGCACGGTGGGCGTGGTCAAGGTCCATCCGTCGTCGCGCAATGTCATTCCCGGGGCGGTGACGTTCACGGTCGACCTGCGCCACCTCGACCCGGTGCGGCTTGCCGGGATGGATGCGCGCTTTCGCGCGGCTTGCGCCGCCGTCGCGGATGGCACCACCACCGGCGCGGCCCTGGATGTGGTTGTGGAAGACGTGCAGTATTTCGCGCCCACGCCGTTCGCGCCCGAGCTGATCCGCCACGTGCGCCAGGAAGCCGCCGCGCGGGGCTACAGCCATCAGGACATCGTCACTGGCGCAGGCCATGACGCGGTCTACATCGCCGGCGTGGCGCCCACCGCGATGATCTTCGTGCCGTGCAAGGACGGCATCAGCCACAACGAAATCGAAGACGCCAAGCCGGAGCATCTGGAAGCCGGGGCCAATGTGCTGCTCGGCGCCATGGTGGCGCAGGCGAACGCGAACGCCTAAGCGGGCCGAAACCCCAATGCATGCCAGGAATCCACGATGAGTGACTTGAGAGATCTCGCCTATTGGCGCAAGCAGGCTGCAACGGTATCGATCCGTTCGCAAGCCTATATCGATGGCCGCTGGGCCGACGCCGCCGACGGCGCCACCTTCGAGACCATCAACCCCGCCACCGGCAAGGCGCTGGCCAGCGTCGCGGCCTGCGGTGCGCAGGACGTCGACCGCGCGGTAGCCGCGGCGCGCAAGGCGTTTCAGTCCGGCGTCTGGTCGGACATGCCGCGCAGCGCCAGGAAGGCCACGCTGCTAAGGCTATCGCACCTGATCGACACGCATCGCGAAGAGCTCGCGTTGCTGGAAACGCTCGACATGGGCAAGCCCATTGCCGAGACGCTGCAATACGACATCCCCGAAGCCGGCCGCACTTATGCCTGGTACGCCGAAGCCATCGACAAGATCTATGATGAGATCGCGCCGACGGGCCCCGACGTGCTGGCCACCATCACGCGCGAGCCGCTAGGCGTGGTGGCGGCGGTCGTGCCCTGGAACTACCCGCTGCTGATGGCCAGCTGGAAGGTGGCGCCCGCGCTGGCCGCCGGCAACAGCGTGGTGCTCAAGCCCGCGGAACAGTCCCCGCTCACCGCGCTGCGGCTGGCGGAACTCGCCGAAGAAGCGGGCATCCCGGCGGGCGTCTTCAATGTGGTGCCAGGTCTTGGCGCCGCCGCCGGGCAGGCACTTGGCCGCCATCCCGACGTGGACTGCATTGCCTTTACCGGCTCCACCGCCACCGGCAAGCGTTTCATGGAGTATTCCGGCCAGTCCAACCTCAAGCGCGTCTGGCTCGAGTGCGGCGGCAAGTCTCCGCATATCGTCTTTGACGACTGCCCCGACCTGGACCGCGCCGCGCAGGCCGCCGCCATCGGCATCTTCAGCAACCAGGGCGAGATCTGCATCGCCGGCTCGCGCCTCTATGTGCAAAGCGGCATCTACGACGCGTTCATGGAGAAGCTGGAAGCACACGCGGCGCGCATGCAGCCGGGCGACCCGCTCGATCCCGCCACCGCCATGGGCGCCATCGTCGACGGCGCGCAACTGCAGCGGGTGATGTCCTATGTGAAGAGCGGCGAGGACGAAGGCGCCCGCCTGCGCGCAGGCGGCAAGCGCGCGCACACGGACAGTGGCGGCTTCTACATGCAGCCCACCATCTTCGAGTGCCCCACGCAGTCGCTCACCATCGTGCGCGAAGAGATCTTTGGTCCGGTGCTGGCAGTGACCCGCTTCGAGTCCGAGGAAGAGGCCATCCGCATGGCCAACGATTCGCCCTACGGGCTGGGCTCGGGACTCTGGACCTCCAACCTGTCCCGCGCCCACCGCGTTTCGCGCAAGCTGCAGGCGGGGCTGGTGTGGGTCAACTGCTATATGGACAGCGACGTGACGGTGCCATTTGGCGGCGTGAAGCAGTCGGGCTCGGGACGGGACAAGTCACTGCATGCGCTGGACAAGTACACGGACCTGAAGACCACGTGGATCAGCCTGGCGTGACCAGGCAACGCGTTGGCCGGCCAGCGCCGGTCAATGCCGATCAACGCCGGTCAGCCGCTCAGAGCAGTTCCATCTGCCGGACGGTGGGGGCGTGGCGGTGTGCCAGCGTCAACGCCGGCACGCCGCCAACCGGCCACGCCAGGCTAAAGCCCTGTTGCCGTGCCTTGTAGGCGGCCTCTTCCTTGCCAGCCACCTGGAGCTGCCTGTACATGGCGCGGGCATGCGTCTTGACCGTCGGCGCCGAGATATTCAGCAGGCGGCCTACGGTCTTGACCGCATGCCCTCGGGAGAGCAGTACCAGCACGTCATACTGGCGTTGCGTCAGTCCCAGTTGCGTTGCTTCTCGTGTCAACCGCTGGCTCCCGGCGGCGGGCCGCGGTGCCAGCGCAGCCGAGGGCAAGGCGGGGAACAGTGAAAGCTGGCCCGCGCCGGCACGCTCCGGCTGACGGGTGGCGATACGCCGGATGGTGGTCCTGAGCACGTCGAGCGGGGCGGATTTTGGCAGGCAGCCGCAGAAGCCTTCGGTGATCTCGCCTTGCGGCAGCTGCAGCGGCACGGCATCGCTGAGCAGCAGCACGCGCGGCGCGGCCCATAGCCTGCGTGCCTGGCCGAGCCATTGCCAGCCCGTGTCAGCATCGGCGGGCATGCCAAAGACGATCAGGTCAACGGTGCCGCCGGCATGTGAATGCTCAGGGATTTCCCCCGGGTCGATGGCAGCGACTTGCGCGATGCCTGCAATACTCTCCAGCAGCGTGAGCATTGCAATCCGGAGCAATGGATGGCTTTCAACGAGCACCACGTTCATGCCGTAACTCCCCGTACAAGCGCAAATGCTAGTGCAACGGAGACAGGCTGAACCCGCGGGGATGGCACGACACTGCCAGCGCCGACCAGCGCCGACCAGCGCCGACCAGCGCTTGCGGCAGGTTTTGCAATCCCCGGATTTCCGACCCTGCCCTGGCGGACGCGCCAGGGCGGCTCTGTGCGTCGTAGAGCCTGCCCGAATACGTAATGTTTTTTATCTCGGAGGATATTAGGTTCGGATTCTGTTTGAAATCAAGTGGGCATGTTGCTTGGATGAAACATGAATACGCGCGCTATGCATGTCAAATGCGGTCTTCTGGCTATCTTCGTGCGGCGGTCACGGTGTCAGGCACCTCGGGCCTCACCGGCCCGGGTCGCGATCTTGGCGACGGAGTTGCCCCAGCCGACGCACAGGTCGGGCCGCACATGCCTCATGCCGCCAAGGCATCCTCGCCGCAGACGTCGGCGTCGGTCCCGCACGCTGCATGTAGCGCCGACGCGAGGATCATGGCTTCGGCGTTGCGCGGCGGCGGCCGGCAGGGGCGCGGGCGGTAGACGGCCTGGCCCTTGGCGATGGGCAGGCCGCTGAGGGCGCACACGCCAGCCTCGCGTGCCGATATCGCAGCCCAGATCTGGGCGCCGTAGCGGCAATGGGTGGCGTCGCGCCAGCTGATCACCGCCAAGGTGAGACTGGGTCGCTCCACCACGCTGACGATGGCGGTGTGGCGCCGGTGCCGGGGATCTTCCTCATCGGGCCAGGCGCAGTCGGCGTACAGATGGAAGGTCTGACGCGCACGGAGCAGGCCGATGGTGCTATCCCACGGGTCGGGGCAGTCCGCTTGCGCGCATGGGGTGGATGATGTGGCGGGATTCGGGTGCGCAGGCATGGTCAGCTCCGGATGATGGGGGCGGGCGGGAGAGGCAGCGGCCCCCCCCGTCGCGCGGATGAAGGCTGGCGTGCGGACGCCGACCATAAAGACATCTTATGACGCGCGCCGCGCCGCACGCAGTTGTCCATCGGTGCAGGCGCGGTACGACATTGAGATGGCCGGGTTATACGAACGTAGGAGGCGCCCGCTGCGGATGGGAAGAAGGCCGTTGCCTGCGGGGGGGGCAATCTCCTTATTTTTCGGTGAGAATCTATGATCAAAATATTTGAATAATGCATCCATGAAATGGCCGATTCTCAGGTGGGTTGCACTCGTATAGTTCAGTTCGTGGGCGGCAGGTACAAAAAGCCCTGCCCCATGAAATTCAACCAATTTCAATGAGAACGCCAAGATCATGTCCAATCCGAAACTCGAAGTCCTGACCCCGCAAAACAGCCAGCTGATCTTCATCGACCACCAGCCGCAGATGGCCTTCGGTGTGCAGTCGATGGACCGCCAGGCGATGAAGAACAATGCGGTGGGCCTGGCCAAGGCGGCCAGGATCTTCAATATCCCCACCACCATCACCACGGTGGAGAGCGAGTCTTTCTCCGGCTATACCTACCCCGAACTGCTTGACGTATTCCCCGGCCAGCAGACGCTGGAACGCACCTCGATGAACTCGTGGGACGACCAGAAGGTGCGCGACGCGCTGGCCGCCAACGGCCGCAAGAAGATCATCGTGGCCGGGTTGTGGACCGAGGTCTGCAACACCACCTTCGCGCTGTCGGCGATGCACGACAGCGACTACGAGATCTACATGGTGGCCGACGCTTCCGGCGGCACCAGCAAGGAAGCGCACGACTACGCCATGCAGCGCATGGTGCAGGCCGGCGTGGTGCCGGTGACCTGGCAGCAGGTGCTGCTCGAATGGCAGCGCGACTGGGCGCACCGCGACAGCTATGACGCCGTGATGCAGCTGGTCAAGGAACACTCGGGTGCCTACGGCATGGGCGTGGACTACGCCTACACCATGGTGCACAAGGCCGCGCAGCGCACCGCCACGCCGCACGCGTCGATCGCCCCGGTTCCGGCCCGCTGAACCGCGCTGCCGTGTCGGCCCGTCAGGCTGCATCACGCCCATGATGCGCCGGCCAGGCGAGATGCCCCACTGGGCCGGGCGCTCGTCCTTGGCCCACTGGCTTCGGTCCCACACAGTGAGTGCATCGTCGATGCGCGCCCTGCCTATCCTTTAGTTTGATTGACAGCTTCTCGCCGTCGCAACGATCATCGGCTCGCACCGCATCCACCGGGCACACAAGTGCCCGGTGGCCATGGCCGCTGACTGATTCTGATAGGAGAGAGCGCATGTCCAATGAAGCAACGTGTCCGTTCAATCATGCCGCCGGCGGCGGTACGACAAATCGTGACTGGTGGCCGAAGCAGTTGCGGTTGGACTTGCTTGGCCAGCATTCCGACAAGTCCAGCCCAATGGATGGGAGCTTCAGATATGCCGAGGCTTTCAAGCGTCTCGACCTCGCAGCGGTAAAAAGGGACCTTGCTGCTCTGATGACCGACTCGCAGGATTGGTGGCCGGCGGACTTTGGCCACTATGGTCCACTCTTCATCCGCATGGCTTGGCATAGTGCGGGCACCTACCGTGTCGACGACGGCCGGGGAGGCGCCGGACGCGGTCAGCAGCGTTTCGCACCGCTCAATAGCTGGCCCGATAACGTCAGCCTGGACAAGGCACGTCGCCTGCTCTGGCCGATCAAGCAGAAGTACGGGAACAAGATTTCCTGGGCCGACCTGCTGATCCTCACCGGAAATGTCGCACTTGAGACCATGGGATTCAAGACCTTCGGCTTCGCCGGAGGTCGTGAAGATACTTGGGAACCGGATAATGACGTCTACTGGGGCAACGAGAAAACCTGGCTGGGCGGCGATATCCGTTACGGCAAGGGCGCGGCCGGCAACGATGGGGATCCGCATGGCGCAGGGGCCGGCCGCCCGGACGACGGACGAAACCTGGAAAATCCACTGGCCGCGGTGCAGATGGGCCTTATTTACGTGAATCCGGAAGGCCCCGACGGCAATCCGGATCCAATTGCGGCAGCGCGCGATATCCGCGAGACCTTTCGCCGCATGGCCATGGACGACGAGGAAACCGTCGCGCTGATCGCCGGTGGCCATACTTTTGGCAAGACGCACGGCGCTGGACCGGCCGGCAACGTTGGCCCGGAGCCGGAGATTGCTGATCTGGAGCAGCAGGGGCTGGGCTGGAAGAGCAGTTTTGGCACCGGCATGGGGGCCGATGCCATTACCAGCGGTCTGGAAGTGACCTGGACCGCGACGCCGACGAAATGGGGCATGGGATTTTTCGAGAACCTGTTCCGCTACGATTGGGCGTTGACCAAGAGCCCGGCCGGCGCGCATCAATGGGTGGCAAAGGATGCCGGTGAGACGATCCCGCACGCGCATGATCCGTCGAAGAAGCTGCGGCCTACGATGCTGACCACTGACCTTTCGCTGCGCTTCGACCCGGCTTACGAGAAGATCTCGCGGCGCTTCCTGGAGAATCCCGACCAGTTTGCCGACGCCTTCTCCCGCGCCTGGTTCAAGCTGACCCATCGCGACATGGGGCCGCGCGCCCGCTACCTTGGCCCGGAAGTGCCTGCGCAAGCCTTGATCTGGCAAGACCCGATCCCCGTCGTCGACCATCCGTTGGTCAACGACCAGGATATCGTTTCGCTCAAGCAGACGATTCGCGCGTCGGGGTTGTCTGTAGCGGAGTTGGTGTCGACGGCCTGGGCATCGGCATCGACCTTCCGTGGCTCGGACAAGCGCGGCGGTGCCAATGGTGCGCGCATCCGCTTGGCACCGCAGGTTGAATGGCACGTCAACCAGCCTCAGCAATTGGCGAGGGTGCTGACGGTCCTGGATGGCATCCAGTCCGAGTTCAACCGCGCACAGTCTGGCGGCAAGAAGATCTCACTGGCGGATTTGATTGTGCTGGCCGGCGGAGCTGGTATCGAGCAGGCAGCAGAAAGGGCAGGCCATCGGGTGACCGTGCCGTTCTCGCCAGGTCGCATGGACGCGTCGCAGGAACAGACCGACGTGCAATCTTTCGAGGTGCTTGAGCCGGTTGCAGATGGCTTTCGCAATTACGTCAAGGGAGAATACGGCGTTCCCGCGGAGGCGTTGCTGATCGACAAGGCCCAACTGCTGACGCTGACCGCACCGGAGATGACCGTTCTGATTGGCGGGCTTCGTGTGCTGAACGTTCATGCCGGAACGGAGGCTCACGGCGTTCTCACCGACCGGCCGCAGACGTTGACCAATGACTTCTTTCGTAACTTGCTCGACATGCGTACTGAATGGAAGCCACTTTCGGCTTCCCGGGGAGTATTCGAGGGATACGACCGCAAGACCGGTGAACTGAAATGGACTGGCACGCGTGTCGATCTGATCTTCGGTTCGCACGCACAGCTCCGCGCGCTCTCTGAAGTCTACGCAAGCGAGGACGCCCAAGAGAAATTCATCCGAGACTTCGTCACGGCATGGGTCAAGGTGATGAATCTCGATCGGTTCGACCTGGCCTGCGCATAAGCCAACCATCACCGTCGGCTGCTTGTCGACGGATCCATCTTGGATGCCATTTCAAAAAGATGCTGGCGTCGTTGCGCGGCCTTGGCCGATCCACATGTATTGTCTGCGGCCGCGCGCCTAGCCAGAACCGCTTCGCTTCATTTTGAAGCAGCCTCTTACTGCGACAAAGCCCTCCATCGCCTTGCCGAATCCGCCAGTGCTTCTCGCGGACTTCCAGGCCTGCCCCCCCCGCACCTTGCTCGCGAGCCTGCGCTCCTGAACCACCCGGCCACGCATTCCGGACACCTTTCCAAGTGGCGGGATGATTGGGTTAGCGCCCTCCCGGCGCGAACCCATACCCTTGCTGCGCCGGTGCAAAGACCGTGCAAGAACCATATCGTCAAACAGGACGGAACAGCGAGGAGAAACGCATGAAAAGAATGGGAACACTCTTGGTAGTGGCGGTGGCAACGATGCCGGGCATAGCGGCGGCACAATCGGGGGTGACCATCTATGGCGTAGCCGATCTCTACACCGAGTATGTCAGGTCTGGGGCAGTTCATGTCGCGCGGGTCGAAGACGGCGGGCTGTATCAATCGAGGTGGGGTTTGCGGGGCAAGGAGGAACTGGCGCCGGGACTTTCCACGGTATTCACACTAGAGACTGGGCTTGCACTGGACAGTGGCACCGCCCAGCAGGGGGGACGCCTGTTCGGCCGCCAGGCCTGGGTCGGCCTGAGCAGCAACGACTGGGGGGCGTTGACGTTTGGCCGGCAGAACACGCCGATCTACTACATCGAGGGGCAGGCATCGGCCTTTGGCTTCTCCCCGTATGGCCCGCTCGGTCGCCTGCAGAACGGCGGCCCCGCGGGCAGCAGCCTGACCGCGCGCGCGGACAATTCCATTCGGTACGAGAGTCCCGAACTTGCCGGGCTGCAGGGCAGTGCGATCTATTCATTCGGCGCCGAGCGGACCAGCGCGCCACGCGATGCCGACCGGCTGGCGGGCTTGGCGCTGACTTATGCACGCGGACCGCTCTGGCTGGGCCTTGCCTACGAACGTACCTACAGCATCAACGCGGTAACGGATGCTGACCGCGACGAGCGCGCGATCGGCGCCACGTATGAATTCCCGTGGGTGAAGTTGTTCGCCAATGTCCGCCAAGCCACACGATGGGTGCCAGGCCAGGCGACGCTGAAGGACCGCGGTTTCCATGTCGGCACGACCATTCCCGTGGGCGGCGCCGGACTGGTGCTGGTGGCATATGGCATGCAGCAATCGGTCGGCACGCCGAATCGTGGCCAGCAGATGTCGATTGGCTATCAGTACTCGATGTCCAAGCGTACAACGCTCTATGCCAACGCCAGTAAGATCTGGAACACGAACGGGGCCAACTACACATTTTCAAACATCCCCAATGAGGTCACAGCAAGCAGCGTGTCCGACCCACGCGGGGTCATGATAGGCATGCGCCATCTCTTCTGATGTGCGCACGCCGGCGTACGCCACCCGGTCGCCGTCGTCGGCCAGAGGCCGACGCGTCGCGATCTCGTCATGCCTAGGAGAATCCATGAAGCGCTCTACCCTCGCAGTGGCCTTCGGGCTGCATCTGTTCTGCGCGTCGATCGCATCTGCGGCCGTCGTACAGGTGCAGACCCTTGGCGCGGACACCGCGGTGCGGCTTACCGATGCCGCCAAACGGTTTGCCGAGGACCGAAGACTTGCCGTTAGCATCGTCGTGGTCGACGTTTCCGGCCACTTTCTCAGCGGCGTGAGAATGGATGGCGCCCCGTTTGCGACTTTTGATGTCGCACGCGGCAAGGCCATCGCTTCGGCGGCCACGGGAGGCGTCTCCGGCGCCGAACTCGTGAAGCGCTATCAGGCCAATCCCATCGTCTTCGGCCAGATGAGTTCGCTGGTGTATGGCGGGCCCGTCTTTCCGTCGCAGGGTTCACTGGGCATCTACGTCGGTGGCCGGCTGGTCGGGGCCGTCGGCGTTAGCGGCGGGCCATCGGACATGGACGAGGAGATCGGGCGCCGCGGCGTGGTCGCGATCGGTGCGGCCGAGGCGCCCTGAGTAGCGTATGCGCTATGGTGGTGCCTGCTGGTGTACGACACCGGCAGGCACTCCGCATCGGCCATTCAGGACGTCAGCGTTCGCTGCGGGCCTGGACGTCCGTCAGGAAGCGCTCGATCCGCGTGATGAGGTCCACCGGTGTCTCGTCCATCGGATAGTGTCCCGCGTTGCGGATCACGTCGATGGCCAGATCGAGGAATACTCTGCCATACGTCTGCTCCATGACGTCAGCTGTCAGCGACGGGTCGTGCTCACCAACCAGCAGCAGTGTGGGAACACGGATGCCCGCAATCTCGGCAGAGAAATCAGTGTCGGCCCATGCCCGGAAGTAGGCGGCGAACGCGTTGGCATCGGCATGCAGCGTCGAGGCTTGAACCAGTTTTTCTACCCAGTGCCGGCTCAGGCGTTCGCCCGTGGAATTGTCCACGACAGCAATTCTTGCCGCGAGATCGTCGGCGGCACGTTCGAACAGCGTGCGTGCCGGCTCGTCGAACAGCACGCGCGTCGGCGGCACAGGCGTGACGCCGACCATGGCCTTGACGCGTGCAGGGGCCAGCATGGCGACAGCCTGCATGGCCTTTCCTCCCATAGAGTGTCCGATCAGCGAGAAACATTGCCATCCCAGTTCGTCACCGAGCGCCAGCACGTCGGCGGCGATCTCCTGCATGTCGAATCTGCCCTCGACCTCTCGCCGGGCACCATAGCCTCGATAGTCGATGAAGGCGTAGGTGAAGCGGTCACCGTCGAGCACGTCCACAAGGGGCCCCCATCCACGCGCATGGCCAAACCAGCCGTGCAAGGCGATGACATGGTGTGGGCCGTTGCCGATGGTGACCACGGTGCCGTTTTGCTGGTAATGCATTGATTTCCTCCGGTCGTCGATGTCCCGCCCGATATTGCATGACGAACCGCGGCGTGAGGGCGGCCCCTGTCAAGTTCTTGGACAATCCGGTAAGCAGACGCCGCGCGGCATCGGGCGATCGCTTGCCGGCGTGCCTATGCCGCAGAACGGAGGACGTATTGGTAAACGGCTCCCCAAATGGGCAAGCGTCTTGTTTCCAGATCCGTAGAGTGTGAGCCTGGGCTGGCCCTATCGCCCACGCCTCGCGATTCACCAGGAGACAAGAGTCAATGCAAAGCCGGAAGCTTCCATCATTCCTCAGCGCCCCTCAGCGGGTGGCCACATTTGCCGCCATCACTGCGGCCATCACCGCCGCACTGGCCGTGGCACTCGCAGGCCTGCGGCCCGCCGCCGCCAACGCAGCGCAAGCGGACACAAATACACAGGCCAACTGGAAGCCTTCGAAGCCTATCGTCTTTATCGTGCCGTTCCCGCCGGCAGGCATCAACGACGTACTGGCCAGGGCCGTGGCGCAACGCTTGTCGAAAGCGCTGGGACAACCAGTCGTGGTGGAGAACCGACCGGGCGCCAGCGGCAACATCGGCGCGGAAGCGCTCGTGCGCGCGGCGCCGGACGGCCATACGATCGGCATCCTGAACAGCATCCACGCGGTCAACGCCGCCTTCTACCGCAAGCTGCCCTACGACGTGACGCGCGACGTGGTGCCTGTGGCGCCACTGGGCGAGTCGCCGCTTGTGCTGGTTACGAATCCGCACACACCATACAAGTCCGTCACCGAACTGATTGCCTACGCCAAGGCGAATCCCGGCAAGGTCAACTACGGTGGCCCGACCAGCTATCCGCTCGAAATGATCAAGACGATGGCTGGTGTCGACATCACCAATATCCCCTACAAGGGCAGCGGCCCAACCATCAACGATATGATCGCCGGACACATCGACCTGGCGACGGGCCCGCTGCTGGAGTACATGCCCCATGTGAACGCCGGCAAACTGAGGCTGCTGGCCGTCGGTACCGCGAGCCGGCTCCAGGGCCTGCCCAACGTGCCCACGGTGGCTGAGAGCATTCCCGGGTACGACATTACCGTCTGGTATGGCTTGTTCGCCCCCAAGGGCACGCCGGCGCCGGTGACCGAGCGGCTGCGCAGCGAGGTCCGCGCCATCATGAACGATGCCGACATCCGCGCCAGGCTGGCCGGCCAGAGCATTGACACCGCCTTCAGCCAGACCGGCGTGATCGGCCTGACCAGCCGTCTGACCAGCGAAACGCTGCGCGCGCACCAGATCGTCACCAAAACCGGCGGCTACCTGAACTAGATCGGGCATTGTCTTGTTGTGAGGATTCCAACGTGAAACATCCCATGGAGCGCCGCCGGCTGTCTGCCCGCTTGCTCGCGTTGTGCACGCTGGCCGTGCCTGCGCTGGCGCAGCCCGCATCAGAGGCAGGCGAATCGCGGCCCGCGCGGCTGATCGTTGAGCAAGTCTGCGCGGCATGCCACGGCAACACAGGCCAGAGCGCGCAGAAGGAATACCCCAGCCTGGCGGGTCAGAACGAAGACTACCTGTTCAAGCAACTGCGGCAGTTCAAGGCCGGCGCCAGCAAGCCGGCACTGCGCCAGGACGCCACGATGGCTGCCGTGGTGCAAAGCATGAGTGAAATGGAGATGCGCGAAGTGGCTCGCTACTTTAGCCGCCAGGCACCCGCGCGCGGACAGGCCGCCCTGCCGCACTTGGTCGGGGCGGGCATGATCATCTACTGGAAGGGCAATCCGTCCAATCACCTGCCGGCCTGCGTGACATGCCATCGGCCAAATGGGGAAGGCATCGCGCCCGACTTTCCGCGCATTGCCGGCCAGCAGCCGGAATACGTGGCCAGGCAGCTCCAAGCGTGGAAATCCGGCACACGTGGCGGTCCGGGCAAGCTGATGAGCCTGCTTGTGCCGTTGATGACGGACGAAGAGATCCTCGCAGTTGCGCAGTACGTCGCGCAACTGCGCTGATGTGCTGCATCTTGCCGTCCAGCGCAGTGGTGCCGCGGACGGCACAATCGAAAGGAACCAAAACGATGATGATCGACAGGAGACATTGGCTGAAGGCTGCAGGTGCCCTCGGCCTGGGAGCCGCTTCGCTGCAGGCAGCGGCGCAGGTGACGTTGGGGCGGAACGCACCGGTTGCCGAAACGGGTGCGGTTCCACTCCCCGCAATCAAACCGGGCAAGATCCACCGGATCGAGTCGGCCACGCAGACCGTGCACGTCGGCATTCTCGACCCCAAGGCAACACCGGCCGCCAGCATCGAGTCCGGCGATCTCGTGATGTATCCCAATACCTGGGTGAACTGGGCCAACGGCGCCGCGTACGGCATGAGCTTCGAGGATCGCGAACCGGTGCGCAAGCGATTTCCGCAAGGGCCGTACTCGAACGTCGGGCCCGTGGAACTACGCGGGGCGATGCCCGGCGACGTGGTGGAGTGCCGGATGGTCAAGTTGCGTCCGATCGGCTGGGGATGGAACTCCGCACCCAAAGGTGTCGGTGCACTGCCCAACGACTTTCCAAAGCCGTACCTGCGCTATTTCAAATTTGACGAGAGCCGGCAGTACACCGAGTTCGCGCCGGGCATCCACATCAAGCTGGCGCCGTTCCAGGGCGTGATGGCGGTGCAGCCCGCCGGCGACGAACCGGTCAGCGCCATCCTCAGCGGTCGGTATGGCGGCAATCTCGTGTTGCGCGAGCTGGTTGAGGGTACGTCACTGTTCCTGCCGGTCCAGCGGCCGGGCGCGATGATCTGGACAGGCGATTCGCACGCCGCCCAAGGCGACGGCGTGGTCAATCAGACCGCCATTGAAACCGCGATGGAGGACATGCAGATCCAGTATTTCCTGCACAAGCAGCGGCCCTTGTCCCTGCCGATGGCAGAGACGCCCGGCCACTGGATCATTCTCGGCTTCGGCAACAATCTCGACGAGGCGCTGGTCGCCTGCCTGCGGCAGATGCTCAACTGGGTGAGCGCTGCGACCGGCATGGATCCTCAGGACGTGTACTCGCTCGCTAGCATTACCGCGGGATTCCGCATCACCCAGTACTCCAACCAGACGGCCAGCAACTACACGTCGATCCCGGCCAAGACCGTGCACGGCATGCTGCCCAAGGCAGTATTCGACGCGGCGATCCAGGACAAGTTGTCGCGCTCGCTGCGCGGTTGACACAGTTGACACAGTCGACGCCGGGCGGCGTTGGGCGTCTCAGTCGCCTTGCGCATCGCCCGGCATGCCGATGCGGCGAAACTCCGACGGGCTAAGCCCCAAGTGTTGGACGAAAAAGCGCGTGAAGTGTCCTTGCGCGCTGAATCCGAGCTGGTCTGCTACGTCCCCGATGCTGGCATGCCGTTGAGCCAGCAGTCGGGTGGCGATGCCGATTCGGATCCAGTCAAGGTATTGCTGCGGCGAAATGCCCATGCAGGCCTTGAACTGGTGGAAGAGCCGGCTGCGGGACATGCCCACCGCGCTGGCGACCGTCTCCACGTTGGGATTTTCCCCCGCATGGTTGCGTATGTACTCGGTCGCGCGCTTGATCCGGTAGTCCAGCGGTCTGGTGTTTGCCAGCACTTCGGTCATGGACCGCCGCTGAAGATGGCAGGCCGATACCCTGCGTGCCAGTTCCGCGACGGCGGCCTCGCAATCTACCGAGCCAATCGCCGAATCGTCAGCCAGGTCCCGGGCCAGGCGGGTACCCAACTCTGTCAATGATGCGACGGTATCCGCATCCATGCGCGCCAGCGTTTTGCTGAAGCGCAGGCCGCTGGCAGGATTGTCGACGCCGAGCGTGCGTCCGAGCCATTCCGGTTCCAGCAGCAAGGCGAGTAGCAGCGAGGGCGAGCCCTCCTTAGCGCTCTTCGCATGCGTCGACCAGGGATTGATCAGCAGCGCGCATCCGTCGGTCAGTGTCTGCGCGTGGCCGTCGATCTTGAATGTCGCATCCGTGCCGCCGAACTTGAAGATCAGATGGAACTCCGCATGGGCATGCGCGACGAGCGGCCCCGATATGCGATGAAGGGTGGCACGGCCGAAGCTGCCGTGGACGATGCGTAGCTGGCGGTCCTTTGCCATTCAGGGTGTCTCCTCATCAATGCCTTGGGGGATCGTGCGTGCTTACGCGCGGCGGGAGGTGGAGCAAGGCTTCGCCTTGCGCGAGCCCGGTGCTCGACCAGCACACGCCGACAAGCCACTCGATCATCCTGGTTATGCAAACGTTTGCAGTGGTTGGGATTATGTCATCTGTCGGGCAGTCGTCAAGGGGGAACAGTCCCTATCGATCCGGTCAGATGTGAGGCAAGGTCTACACGGAGACGAAGGAAAGGGGGCCGATGACGATGCAAGCGTCGAATACGCCCCGTCCTTCGCTGGCTCCGACACGTCGGCAAGGCTCGACTAGTCAGCCTTTCTCGTTTGTACGCGTCAAGGCGCCGCGGGCCCGGTGGCCGGCGGGCCCGTATCCGTGTGCGCGTTTGAATGTGACTTCCCGGTCATGCTACGCCCAGGGAGCGCGAATGCCCGCCTGGCTGGCAAGTTTTTCCAGCGCGGCAGCGGTTACACCCGCCAAGGCAATTCCGCTCACGCCCCGCTCCCGGGATTCGGCGTAGCCGCGTTCTCCCGGCAGCCGTGGAGGGCCTTCGAAAGACGCCGGCAGATTGTGGATGGCCTCCGCGAGCTCGCTCAACTGCGCTTGAAACATGGAGGGGTCCAGCACCTGAGCGATATCGATGACGAGCATCCACGCGTTCTGCGTGTGCCGATGAACCGCAGGGGAAGCAAGCAGCGCGGGTGCCAGGATCGGATGGTTGGTCAGCAGGCTGCAGGCGATCTCGGCCATCAGCGCGAGGCCCGAGCCTTTCGGGCCGCCCAATGGCAGCGGCGTTGTCGCCTGATGGGCGTCCGTGGTGGGGTTACCCATGGCATCGATGGCCCAGCCCGGCTCGAGCGGCCGGCCGGCTGCCCGAGCCTGCATCAGTTTGCCGAAGGCAACCGCACCCGAAGCCATGTCGAACACGATCGGCTCGACGAGGCCAGGGCAGGCCATGGACAGCGGAGCCGTTGAGACGCCAGCCACCGAGGCGCCATGGTAGGCCATCAACGGTCCCGACGCGGCCATCGCCATGGCAAACATGCCCGCACTGGCCACATGAGCGGTGTGAAAGCCGAGCGCGCCGGTATGCGTTGTCTCCCGCAAGAGCACCAGGCTCGCCCCGGCCTGGCGCGCAGCGGCAATGGCTTGCCCGGCGGCAATGCGCATGCCCAGCGCACCGGCGCAGCGATCCCCTTCGACAACGGTTAGCGCTGGCAGGCTGAGCACCGGGCGCGGTTGTGCCCGGCCATTCATGTCGCCCGAGGCCAGCCACGCAATGTACTGCGGGATGCGCGCTACCCCATGTCCGGGAGAACCACGCAGGTCAGCCCACACCAGGCTCTGCGCCACCAGTGAGGCGCCAGGTTCGTGCAGCCCTGCCGAGGCAAGTAGCGCCTGCGCGAAGGTTTGCAGCCGGGCTGCACTGATCATGGTCGGGGGGCGCGCCGTCATGCGGCCCCCGATGGCGCCTGGTGGACCGGGAAGAACTTGTACAGCCAGTCCGTGACCAGGTTCAGGACGGCCCGGTTGTCGTCGGAGAAGATGAAATGATCGATTTCCGAGAACAGGTGCAGTTCGACCGGCATCCTGGCGTTGCGGAACAGCGCGATCGACTGGTCCGTAGGGGTGACCGAATCGTCCGCCGGATGCAGCAGCAGGAGCGGGCGCGGGGCAATGTCTCCGACCACTGCGTTCGGCCGAAAGCCCAGCATGCTTTCGACCACCTCGAACGGGAACGCCATGAAGCTTCCCGCAGGCAGATTGCTGCGCATCGCGGCGGGGATCGGCACGATGTCAAAGCGCGAGACCTGCATCGACTGGCCCATGGCCAATCGGGCACGGCCTTCTTCCACCATTGCCTCGAAGCGCTGCCATTCGCCCGGTCCGGCATGTTGCTGACGCAGCTTTACCTCCCCGTCGCCCCATCCGGCCGATGAGATGCAGGCCACGATGCGAGGGTCAACGCCAGCCGCATAGACCGCCACGGCCGCGCCGAAGCTGTGGCCCATTACAGCAATCTTCGCTGGCTCCACCTCGGAAAGGCTCTGCAAGTAGCTGACCGCGCTGCGCGTGTCGCTCACCTGGTCCTCGCACAGTACCTTGCCGCGCTCGCCTTCGCTGTTACCGCAGCCCCGCATGTCGAAGCGCAGGACCACATAGCCCAGCGAAGAAAACAGGCGCGTCGCCAGCTGCACCATACCGTCATCCTTGTTGCTGCCGAACCCATGCAGCACGGCGATGGCTGGACGTCGCTCGCCGCTGGCAAGATTGGGGGGGAGATGCAGGGCTCCGGCCAGGCGGAGCCCGTCGGAGTCAAATGTTACATCCGTGTGCACGCTCATTTCTCCAGGTTTGGTGACACACGATGTTCTACGAAATCCGCGGTTCCATGACTGCCCAAGAATCCACTGACTTACCCGATCGTCCGCTGACTTTGATGACGGGCGCGATTTGCGTGTCCGTCAGTACGGCTCACGATCGCGCGCGCCGGACGCAAGGCAGGCAGCGATGTGGTCGATCAGTTGAAGCAAGACCTGCCTGTCGAAGTAGTTGTTCATCCTGTGGCTGAGGAACACGTCGCCGCCAGCGCCGGCGACGCGTTCTCTTACCTGGGCAATCCGTTCGGCAAGATCGGGGAGCCCGGCTTGCATCGCCGCCCGGGCAATGGCATCAGGCCAGAAACCATAGGCGTCAATGCCGCAACAGTCCGCGACGCATTCCGTTTCGAGCCAGTCAAGCAAGGGCAGGATAGGGACGAGCCACTCGTCGACGTCCACCGCGTCGTGGTGCTTCCCTTGCAGGTCGATGAACGGGATCCATTTGTCTTCGCCGATGCTGATGTCGCCTTGATTTGCCATTTCCTTCGCGCATGTCTGAGAGGGTAGAGTCGGCAAAGTGTAGCCGACCGCAGCGCGCCAGTATCGGCTGACAAAACCATGTCATCTGGCGACGGCCGGCAGCAATCTGAAGCGTGTCACCATGTCGCCACGACGCCGTATGGTCGATAGCGATCATGCAGCATGAACCAACGGGGTATGCTAGATTCAATGCCGCCTATTCAGGCGCGGTGCGGCTCAGGGAACGGCGAGCCGGCTATGCAAGCAAGCTAGTAAAACAGCCGAATCAGGTGCAATCCCTATGAAAAAGAGCGCAACGCCCCAGGGCGAATCCCCTTCCCGGCTGATCGATGCCAGGATCCAGGAACTGGACGATTGGCGGGGCAAGACGCTCGCCCATGTCCGCGCTCTCATCAAACAGGCTGACCCTGAGGTGGTCGAGGAGTGGAAGTGGAGAGGCGTTCCGGTCTGGTCTCACGATGGACTGATCTGCACCGGCGAGACCTACAAGAGCGTTGTGAAGCTGACTTTCGCCAAGGGCGCTTCGCTCGAGGACCCTTCAGGACTTTTCAACGCCAGCCTGGAAGGCAACACCCGGCGCGCTATCGATTTGCATGAGGGTGACGAAATGGATGAGGATGCCTTCAAGACGCTCATACGCGCCGCTGCAGCCCTGAACAGGTCATCGGCCCGATAGCCGAATCCGGCGCCTCATGTGTTGGCGCCTATCCTGGCCGGCCACGCAACAACCATGGCCAGCTACAACGGCCAACTACCACGCCCAGCAACTACGGCCGCTTGTCGCCTGCCGGGCTGGTAGGGCGCTGCGCAGGCAGCTTGCCGAGGATGCAATCCACCGCGCGCGTATCCGATTTGCCTTGCCCGAGCGCGCCGATGACCGAGTCGCGATACTGCACCGGCGTGATGCGCCGGTAGTAAAGCCGGGAGGTCTGGTCGAGCCAGTACACGTAGTCGCTGTTGTTCTGGCCACCGTCGGTGCGCAGCCAATCGCTGATGTTGTTGTTTCCGATCATCATGTTCGGGCAGCCTCGTTGCACGCTGTCGAGGTAGGCGTCGAAGCCTTTTGCCTCGTAGTTGCGCACCGAGTCTGGCGCGCAGGCGCATAGCACCAGGGCAGCGCAGGCGCAGGCAAGCCAGGATGCCATCCGGCGATGCCGTGGGCTGCGGCGCGTTGTCATTGCGGGGGCTGGCATATCGCTCCTATGTCCTCTCGATCACTTGATCCCTGGTTCCCTGCTGCTCTGGTTCGGTGTGCGTGAAGCCACGCCCAAGGATAGAGCGGATCCCCCGGCACCTTGCCGCATGGCGAAAAATTTCATGGGTCGCCGGTAAAGGCTTGAATGCCAGGGTGGGCAATGTTGCCGGATACCGTAGGCCGCACTTTTATGTGCGATTGCAGCAAAAATTGGCAATCGTCCTTGAATACTGGATCGTTCCATCCTATAACCATCCCATTGGATGGTATTTGGATGGTGCCGGATGGTTAACAACGATGGATGAGCAACAAAGGGCACTTGTGGCGCAACCCCGCCCTAAAGGCGGCGAAACCGAGAAGATCACGATCAATCTCGGTCCGGTCGATCTCGGCCAGATCGACCTGCTGGTCGAGGAAGGCTTTTACTCAAACCGTACCGACCTGATCCGCACCGCGATCCGCAACCAGCTTGCGATCCACGCGCAGGCCGTCAGCGAGACCGTGACGCGGCGCGCGCTGGTGCTTGGCCTGCAGCATTTCTCCCGCCAGGACCTGGAGGCGGCGCAAGCCGCGCACCAGCGCCTGGATATCCATGTGCTGGGACTGGCCAGCATCGCATCCGATGTCACGCCCGAGCTTGCCCTGGCCACGATCGAGTCGATCGTGGTGCTGGGCGCTTTCCATGCCTCCGCCGCCGTCAAGGCCGCGCTGGCCGGCCGTATCCGCTAAGCCGCCAGGCAACGGAACGCCCAACGCCAAAGGCACATAGAAGGACACCATGATGAAGATGAACGAAGAATTCCTGACTTCCATGCAGGAAGCCATGGCGCTGCTGCGCACCGCGGGGCCGCTGGAAGCCACCGAGGTCATTGCGCGCGCGTTGCGCGGCAACAGCGCAGCGCCTAATGCCGGCTTCCAGCCTGCGCAAGTTGTCGAGGCGCTGCTGCCGCGCCAGGCGCAGGAGAACGCGCATGCGCGTGAAGGCCGCGCACACCCCGCGGATGCGCGGCAACCCGCAGCGCAACCGGACGTGCGGGACACCGGCCACTTCATCACCCGGCGCCATGCCGGACACGCCGGCCAGCGCGCCTACAAGCTCTACGTGCCCGCCGGCTTCGAGGGCAAGCGCCTGCCGCTGGTGGTGATGCTGCACGGCTGCACGCAGGACGCCGACGATTTTGCCGCGGGTACCCGCATGAATGCGCTGGCAAGGCAGCACGGTTTCCTGGTTGCTTACCCCATCCAGCCCGCGACGGCGAACCCGTCCAAATGCTGGAACTGGTTCAAGCCGGGCGACCAGCAGCGCGAGCTGGGCGAGCCGTCGCTGATCGCGGGTATCACGCGGGAAGTCATGGCCAGCCATCCGGTCGATCCCGATCGCGTGTACGTGGCCGGCTTGTCCGCCGGCGGCGCCATGGCCGCCGTGATGGTGCACGCTTATCCCGACCTGTATGCCGCGGCGGGGATTCACTCCGGCTTGCCGTATGCCAGCGCGCATGACTTGCCGTCGGCGCTGGCCGCGATGAAGGGCGGCAAGCTGGCGGGCAAGCACATGGCGAACGCGCAGGCCGCGCCGTTGCGGCCCCTGATCGTCTTCCAGGGAGACGCTGATACGACGGTGCATGTGTCCAACGCCGACCGGCTGCTGGGAGCATTCCAGCCTGGCGGTGAGCAGGACAGCCAGCGCCGGAGCAAGCAGAACGGGCGCGCTTTCACGCGCCGCCAGTTGAAGTCGCGCGATGGCGTTGATGCGGAGTATTGGCTGCTGCATGGCGCGCCGCACGCGTGGGCGGGTGGCAGTACGCATGGCTCGTACACCGATGCGAGCGGGCCCGATGCCAGCGCGGAGATGGTGCGGTTTTTCCTGGCGCATCCGCTGAAGAGGTAAGCGGTGGCGCGGGTGCGTCGGCCTGATTGCCCCTGCACGCCTCAAGCCTTCATCCGCGCCACCAGTTCCTGCGCAAACTCCAGCGACAGCCGCGACAGCGGCTCGGACTGGACATTGAAGATCTGGACCGAGGCATTGACCTTGGTCCGGATCGGAATCGCCACGATATTGGGCCACGCCTGCCCGAACACCGTCATGGCATCGACCAGCGCGATGCCGGCCCCGGCCTGCGCCAGCGCGCGCGCCACGTGCGCCTGCTCCACTTCGATGCGCATATCGAGGTCGTCGAAGCCGCTGCCAAACATTTCCCGCACCAGCAAGCCGAACGGCACATCCGCGCCGTAGCCGATCAATGGCTCCCCGGCAAGCTCGGCCGGGCGCACGTAGCTGCGCCCGCTCAAAGGGTGCCCCGCGGGCACCAGCGCCACCATCGGGTTCTTCACCAGCAGCCGGGATTCCAGGTTGGGATGCGCCAGCGGCATGTTGGACACGGCCAGCTCGGCCTGGCCGGAGAGCAGGGCGCGCAGCATGTTGCCCGGGATCTGCGTGCGCACGACGATGCGCACCGCAGGATGCGCGGCGCGAAACGAGGCGATGGCGCGGGGCAGCACCGTCTGCCCGAGATTCGGGCTGCATGAAATGCGCAGGCTGCCCGTGCGGTTGGTTGCGAGGTCTTCTGCGATCTCGTTCACGCGCTCGATCCCCTCGTACACCACATTGACCTCGCCCAGCAGCCGCCTGGCTTCCGGCGTTGGATGCAGGCGGCCCTTCACGCGGCGGAACAGTTCCAGCCCCAGGCGCTGCTCGGTGTGCGACATCAGCCGGCTGATGGCGGGCTGCGACACATACAGGAGCTTGGACGCGCCGCTGATCGAGCCCGTGAGCATCACGGCACGGAACACTTCGATCTGCCGGAGGTTCATTTTCATGATTTCAACCTATTAACCTGATGTTAAGTTGCGCGGATATATAAGCATATGACAGTAAGGGTGCGGCTGCCTACACTGGGTCCTGGCAGCGCGCTTGCCCACGTGCACCAAGGCGGCGCCAGGTGCCATCGGCGCCGGCACCGCGATAGGGATGCATGGCCCATCGCGGGGCATCTTGATGCATGCCGGTGCATCGCCCCAACATCCACTGCGGGAGACAAGGAGAGAACATGAGCGACATCCATCTGACTTACATCAACGGCCGAGACATTGCGAAGCTCGCGATGACCGACCAGGAAATCCTCGACGCGGTCGAGCAGGGCCTGCTGGCGCAAGGCAACAAGCAGACGGTGATCGAGCCGCGCGTGCACCTGATTCCAGACCCGGCATTCAATGGCCACTTCAACGTGCTGCGGGGCTATGTGGCGCCCCTGGGGCTGGCCGGCGTGAAGATCGTCGGTGACTACGTCGACAACTACAAGCTGGGCCTGCCATCGGAGATGGCCATGCTCAACCTGTTCGACCCCCGCACCGGCATGCCGGTGGCGATGATCGACGCGACCTTCATCACCGATGCGCGCACCGGCGCGGTGACCGCGCTTGGCGCTCGCCACCTGGCACGACGCAACAGCAAGGTGCTTGGCCATATCGGCGCGCGCGGCACGTCGTACTGGAATGTGCGCCTGCTCGACAGCCTCTTCGACTTCGACGAGATCCGGGTGCATTCGCGCCGCCCGGAAAGCCGCGACGCGTTCGCCGCGCGGCTGGAGAAGGATCTTGGCAAGAAGGTCATCGTCACGCAGGACTGGGAGTCGTGCGTGCGGGGCGCGGACATCGTGGTCGAGGCGTCGCGGCTGGACAAGCCCACGCCGCTGCTCAAGACCGAGTGGATCAAGCCGGGCGCGTTTGTGGTGCCGTACGGGACCATGAGCGCGGTGGAGCTGTCGCTGACCGACATCATGAGCAAGCTGGTGGTGGACGACTGGACGCAGTGCAAGGGCGGCATGTTCGGCTCGCTGCGCGCGCATGTGGAGGCGGGCAGGTTGTCCGAGCAGACGCTGCACGCGGAACTCGGCGATATCGTCGCGGGCCGCAAGCCGGGCCGCCAGAGCGATGACGAGACCAACCTGTTCTGGCACCGAGGCCTGTCGCTGAGCGATATCGCGCTTGGCCACGCCATCATGAAGAAGGCCGAGCGCATGGGCATTGGCCAGCAGCTCGTCTACGCATGATCGCCAACGCGCGCATGTATGCGGTGGCCGCGCCGGTGGCCCAGGCGTGGCGTGCGTTGTTTGCCTACGTGGGCGAGCGCGCCGGCGTGGCGTGGACGTACGTCGAGCATGCCGCGCCGGCGCCGGTCAGCGCGCTGTGGGCGCGGCCGGACTGCGGCTGCGTCTTCATGTGCGGGTTCCCGTTCGTCAGCACGGGCAGCCGGCATCGCCTGCTGGCGGCGCCGGTGCCATCGCTGCCGCGCTATGGGGACCGGCCGGAATACTTCACCGAGTTCATCGTGCGCGACGATGCGGCGTTCGCCACCCTGGAGCCGGCCTTTGGTGGCCGGCTGGCTTGCATGTTGCCGGAATCGAACTCCGGCTTCAATGCGCCGCGGCACTACCTGATGGCAAAGGCTGCCGCTGGCGCTGCCACGCTGTTCCGGCCAACGGCGGCGCCAACCCCCACGCCGCGCCAGGTGATCGACGCAGTGATCGGCGGCGATGCCGAGGTTGGCGTGGTCGACAGCTATGTGCTGGACCTGCTGCGCATGCATGTCCCTGAGCTGATGGCGAAGGTGCGCAGCGTGGCGGTGACGCCGGCGTCTCCGATCCCGCCGCTGGTGGCCGCGCCGCAGGCCGGCGATGCCGCCGTGGCGCGCGTGCGCGCCGTGCTGCTGGACCTGCATCGCGACCCGGCCTGCGCGGGCTGGCTCGCGCAATTGCGGCTGGCGCGCTTTGCTTGCGTCACCGCGCTGGACTATGACGTGCTGGCGCGCTACGCCAGCGAAGCCGACCACGCGGGCTTTGCGCTGACCGGCACCCTTGACGCCTGGGAGCAGCGTCCATGACCGCCACGGCAGCGAGCGCGGCTTGCGCGCGGCCTGACCGTGCCCGGGAGCCCGTTTTTGTGATTTCCTGATAGTCCGACTGACGTGGAGAATTGTCGATGAAGCGTTTCCTGATGACATTGCTGGCTGCCGGGTTGCCGATGCTGGCCAGCGCCCAGGCCTATCCGTCCAAGCCCGTGCGGCTGATCGTGCCGTTCCCGGCGGGCGGGCCCGCCGACGTGCTCGGCAGGGTCGTGGGCGAGGGGCTGTCCAAGGCGTGGGGCCAAAGCGTGCTGGTGGAGAACAAGGCGGGCGCGGCCGGCACCATTGGCGTGGAGCAGGCGGCCAAGGCCGCGCCGGATGGCTATACGCTGGCAGTGGTGCCGGTGGGCAATATCGCCGTCAATCCTTCACTGTTCCGCAGCCTGCCGTACAAGGCGCAAGACCTGGTGCCGGTGACGATGCTGGCGACGGCGCAGAACGTGCTGGTGGTCGGTGCCAACGTCCCTGCCGCTTCCCTCGCGGATCTCCTCAAGCTGGCGGCGCAAAAGCCGGGCGAGCTGACCTTTGCCTCGCCCGGGGCCGGCAGCCAGGCGCACCTGGCGGGCGAGTTGCTGCAGCTGGACGCCAAGGTCAAGCTCAACCACATTCCCTACAAGGGCGTGAGCCCGGCCATGACCGACCTGGTCGGGGGCCAGGTGACCATGATGTTCGCGCAGGTCTCGTCGGCGTTGCCGTACGTCAAGGCGGGCAAGCTCCACGCGCTCGGCGTGGCCAGCCAGAAACGCCTGGCGGTGATGCCCGACGTGCCCACCATTGCCGAGCAGGGCTTCCCCAGGTTCGAGGCGGTATCCTGGTATGCGCTGATGGCGCCGGCAGGCACGCCCAGGGAGGTGATCGCCCGCATCAATCACCAGGCGCTTGAAGTCCTGGCGAACCCGGCGCTCAAGGAGAAGCTGGCCACGCTCGGCATGGAGCCCAGCGGCGGCACGCCGCAGGAACTGGCCACCACGATTGAGCAGGACAGCGCGCGCTGGGCCGGCGTGATTCGCAAGCGCCAGATCACGGTGGACTGAGGGCATTGCGAAGCCGCCAGTCTGATCCGCTGCGCCCATAGCAGGCAGCAGGGGGGATCAAGCCGGTGCAGTCCTGGACCCCGCTCGCAACAGGCGACGACGCCTTTACCCCGCCACCAGGTAGTTGCCGCGCAGCTCGGTGACGTCGCAGTTGTGGCCCTCGCCGCCGCGGTCCACCACCAGGAAGCGCGCCGTGCCTTGCGTGACGATCAGCGAGTGATGCCAGGCGCCGCGCTTGTAGTTCACGCCTTGCCTGCCGTTGGTGACGAACACGCGGATGGCCGATTCGTCGATCTGGTCGCCAACGGGCGCCACGACCACCAGGAAGGCGGCCTCGTCCAGGGGCACGAAGGCCTGGCTGCCCAGCGGATGCCGCTCCATGGCGCGGATGCCGAGCGGCAGCGCATAAGGCTGCGCGTCGAAGAAGCTGATCAGCGCCCGGCCGCCCTGCGTGCCGACGTCAACGCTGGCAAGGTCGTCGTAGCGCAGCGTCATGCCGCCATTGATCACCATCGGCGCGCGCCCCTCGCTTTCGATGACATCGCCAAACGGGGCGAATGCGGCTACGGTCAGTGGCTCCACCCGCAGGCGCTCCGGCGCTTGGGATGGCAGTGGGGGCTGGATCGCCTTCTCGTCGGGAGCAGACACGTTTTTCCTTTTTCCTCTTGTCATGGGTAAGAAGTGGCCGGGGAAGGCGCTTGGCCAACCTCCGTGGATCAACTGGTAATACCAGTAGATCCAGTATCCGATTGTCAATGACTGGCGTCAAGACGCTTTTATCACAGGGTTTACGCTGCTTTTCCAGAGAAACGCTGGGACGTATCCTTCGCCATCTCCAAGAAAACAGACTGGTAATACCAGTTGAGATAACAAGCCGAGCCACCTGAGGAGGAAACCGCTGTGTCCCTGACCACCGCCCCATCGCTAGCCCCCGAGCCCGCCGCCGCCCGCGCGGCGGCGGCGCAGGAAAACGCCGTCTACCGCAAGGTTGCGTGGCGCCTGCTGCCGTTCCTGATGCTCTGTTATGTCGTGGCCTACCTGGACCGCGTCAACGTGGGGTTTGCCAAGCTGCATATGCTTGGCGACCTGCAGTTCAGCGAGTCCGCCTACGGGCTGGGCGCAGGCCTGTTCTTCATCGGGTACTTCTTCTTTGAAGTGCCGAGCAATGTGCTGATGCACCGCATCGGCGCCAAGGCGACCATCTCGCGCATCATGATCATGTGGAGCGTGATTTCGGCGGCGATGGTGTTCGTGCAGACCACCACGCAGTTCTACGTGCTGCGCTTCCTGCTCGGCGCGGCCGAGGCTGGCTTTTACCCCGGCATGATCCTGTACCTGACCTACTGGTTCCCGTCGCACCGCCGCGCGCGCATGGTGGCGCTGTTCATGTGCGCGATCCCGGTGTCGGGCATCTTTGGCGGCCCGCTCTCCGGCTTCATCATGGAGTCCATGCAGGGCGTGGCGGGGCTGCGCGGCTGGCAATGGATGTTCCTGATCGAAGCGCTGCCTTCGCTGCTGGTCGGCGTTGCCGTGCTGGCCTACCTGGACAACAACATCCGCTCGGCGCGCTGGCTCACGCAGGGCGAGAAGGACCTGCTGGAGCGCAACATCGCCAACGAGAACGCCACCAAAGGCGGGCACATGACCATGCGGCAGCTGTTCTCGGACCGCCGCATCATCAAGATGGCCTGCATCTGCTTTTGCACGGTGATGGGCCAGTACGGGCTGACGTTCTGGCTGCCGTCCCTGATCCGGCAGGCCGGCGTGAGCGGCGCGCTGAATATCGGCCTGCTGACGGCCATCCCGTTCTCCGTCGCGGTGTGTTCGATGATCCTGGTCAGCCGCAGCTCCGACCGCATGCGCGAGCGCCGCTGGCACCTGATCGTGCCGTTTTGCTGCGGCGCAGCCGGCCTGGCGCTGAGCGCGATCTTCAGCGACAACGTGGTGCTCTCGCTCGCCGCACTGGCGCTCGCCGCGGGCGGCAGCCTGGCCACGTCGCCGTTGTTCTGGAGCCTGCCGACCGCGCTGCTGTCCGGCGCGGGTGCCGCTGCCGGCATCGCCATGATCAACTCGTTTGCCAACCTGGCGGGCTTTGTCAGCCCTTACATGATCGGCCTGATCAAGGACGCGACGCAGAGCACCAACCTGGCCATGTTCGTGCTGGCTGGCGTGCTGCTTTGCGGCGCGGCGCTGACCTATACGGTACCGGCGCGGCTGGTGAACAAGTAAGTCAGGCAGGTATGCGATGGCGCTGCCCGGGGCGTGCTCCGGGCGGGTCGTCGAGTACAATTTGCCGTCAATCCGGCGGCAAGCGCCGGCCTCCATCTTTCACGATCCCGCGCAGGACTTCATCGCACCCAATGGTCACAGCTACCGCCATCTCCGCCAACGCCGCGAACCTGATCCGCGAGTGGATCGAGGGCGGCAAGTATCCGGCCGGATCGCTGTTGCCCTCGCAGCGCGACCTGTCGGAGCAGCTCGGCATCAGCCGCACCTCGCTGCGTGAGGCGTTGTCCACGCTGCAGGGGCTCGGGCTGGTGGTCTCGCGCCCCGGCAAGGGCGTGTACGTGGCCGCCGACGCTGGCGACGGCGCACCACCGCCATGGCGTTTCTCCAAATCGCATTCGCTGACCGATATCTACCAGTTGCGCTTCGCGCTGGAGGGCTTCACCGTGGGGCTGGCCGCGGCGGCGCTGCTGCCGGAAGACATCGACGCCCTGCGCGAGAACACCGAGGCCATGCGGGTGTGCATCGACGCGTCCGACTTCACGCAGGCCGCCCGGCTGGACTTTGATTTTCATATGCGCATCATCGCGATCGCCGGCAACCGCGCCATCGCCGATATCCTGCGCAACAGCACTGACGTCATGCAGGAAAGCCAGCGCTTGCCGTTCTACCAGCGCGGCAGCCGCCATGCCACCTACACCGAGCATTGCGCCATCATCGACGCCTTGGCCGCGGGCGATGCCAGCCTGGCCCAGCGCGCCATGTCGGATCACATCGTCCGGGCGGCCCAGCGCGCCGGCGTGCATTTCCCCGCGGGCAGCCGCGCGGGCGACGAGGCGGCGCCGGGCCATCTCCCCGGCTGAGCGGGCCTTGCGGACGGAGCCGATAAAGGCATCCAGGATTTCTCCTAAAGTTTCTGCGTGCATCGCCGTTATCCAGGCGACGACGCAGGCGGAGTCCACATAAAAAAGGGGAGATGCAGCAATGATGTCATTTGCCAACCTGACCATCCGTACGCGCCTTGGCGTGGGATTCGCGGTGGTTTTGCTCTTGATGGCCGCGGCAATCGCGGCCGGGCTGGACCGCCTGCCTGGTGCGAGCGGCGGCGGCGCGCAGCAGGCCATCGACGGCGCGCGTACCTTGATGTTTACCCTATGGCTTGTCGCGCTTCTGGTTGGCGCCGCCTTCACCTACGGCATTGCGCGCAGTATCGCCGAGCCGCTAGGCGAGGCTGTCTATATCGCCGAGACCGTGGCCTCCGGCGACCTCAGCAAGGAATTCGAAACCGAGCGCAAGGGCGAGTTCGGCCGCTTGCTGGCCGGCATGGGCGAGATGGAGGACATGCTCACGGACCTGGTGACCCGCATCAAGGAATCGACCGATTCCATTTCCGACGCCTCCAAGCAGATCGCCGCCGGCAATGCCGACCTCTCGCAGCGCACGGAGGAGCAGGCCTCGGCGCTGCAGGAAACCGCATCGAGCATGGGCGAGCTGACCGCCATGGTCAGGCAGAATACCGAGCGCGCGCACGCGGCCAATGAACTGGCGGCGAATGCCTCGCATATTGCGCAGCGCGGCGGCACCGTGGTGGGCGAGGTGGTGGAAACCATGCAGGCGATCAGCGCCAGCTCCAAGAAGGTCGTCGACATCATCGACGTGATCGAGGGCATTGCGTTCCAGACCAATATCCTGGCGCTCAATGCCGCCGTGGAAGCGGCGCGCGCGGGCGAGCAAGGGCGCGGCTTTGCCGTGGTGGCCGGCGAGGTGCGCACGCTGGCGCAGCGCAGCGCCGCGGCCGCCAAGGAAATCCGCGGTCTCATCGGCGATTCGGTTGAGCAGGTGCGCAACGGCTCCGCGCGGGTGGAGCATGCCGGCCAGACCATGCGCGAGATCGTGACGGCGTCCAGCCAGGTCACCACCATCCTGGGCGAGATTTCGGTGGCATCGGCGCAGCAGAGCGGCGGCATCGAGCAGGTCAATCAAGCCGTGATGCAAATGGATGCGGTCACGCAGCAGAACGCCGCGCTGGTGGAGCAAGCCGCCGCCGCCGCGTCTGCCCTGGCGGAACAGGCGCACCAGTTGCAGAACGCGGTGGGCGAGTTCAAGCTGGAAGCCACCCCCGACGACGACGCCCCTGGGCAACACCGCTTTGCCGGCACGCTGTAGGGCGCGCACGCCTGATCGCTGGCGGCAGGCCTTGTGATGCGGGCGCGGCTTGCGTGCCGCGTCCTGGTCAAATCGGCTTGTATTTCTTACACGGATGGTGGGCATTTACCGCCATCGTGTTCTTGCCTGTCTCCCTCCGCACTTCATTTTTCCTCCGCGCAAGCATGATGAGCGCCCGATGCGGCGCTTCTCGGCGGCATCCTGCGCCGCAGCCACTATTCTTCAATCGGGCATCGAAGTTGCGAGCCAGTCCATGGCGACAAGCCATTCGCGTGGACTGTTCGTGCTTTTGGCCTTGTTGACGATGTCCTGCCAGGGCCAGCGCGGCCACCGCGGCCAGCGTGGCTACAGCGGCTAATAAAAAGGAGTGCCTGATGACGAAAACCGTGAGAAGCAAACTGCTGTTGGGCGTGATGCTCGCCGGCGGGTTCCTGGTTTCGGCCCAAAGTTCTGCGCAGCCGGACCGCGACTCTGACCGTGGCTACCAATACCGGGGCCAGCCGCAGCCGCACCGGGATGACCGTGGGCGGCCGGGTGACGACCGTGACAACGCGCGTAGCGGGCCGGGCCAGTGGCATAAGGGCGACAGGCTCCCCGCGGAGTACCGTGATCGCCAATATGTGGTGGATGACTGGCGTTCGCACGAACTGCCGAAGCCATCGAAGGGCCACCACTGGGTTGGCATTGGCGCGGATTACTACATGGTCGCGCCAAATGGGGCGATTGTGGATGTGGGCGGACGGCGCTAGAACGTTCTTCCCTGCCTGATCCGGCCTCATACGATCCTGCGGCCGGATTCCGGGTGCGCGCAGGGCATGGATCGATCGCATTCCATGACTACGCGCAACGTCGACGTAATCGGCGTCGTCTAAACTCAATCGGGATACAAGCCTGGAGCCGGCCACGATGGCGGCTCCGGGTGCCGGCTGCGCGCACTTTGAATCGACGTGTCTGACACTTGGTTTTTTGCTGGGGCGTAGCCTGCGTCCGGGCTGGTATCTGGCGCGCGCCGTCATGGGCGCGCCGATGGTTGACGGACGGGGGCTTGCGTGGTTGCACAAGGCGCGGCCCTGTCCGGTTTGTCCCCCACAGAAAAAAGAGGATTAAAGATGTCAACTCGTCGTCATTTCTTGAAAGGCATTCCGATCATCGCGGCGGCCGGCGCGCTGGGTGTCTCCCTGCCAGCCCGGGCGCAGGGAAGCGGCCCGATGGTGGATGAAAAGGACCCGCAGGCGGTCGGCCTTGGCTACAAGGCGGATTCGTCGAAGGTGGACAAGGCCAAGTACCCGAAGCATGACACCAGCCAGCATTGCGGCAACTGCCAGCTCTTCCAGGGCAAGGCGGCGGACGCAAGCGGCGGCTGCCCGCTGTTCGCCGGCAAGCAGGTCGCGACCAAGGGCTGGTGCAGTGCGTGGGTGAAGAAAGCGTGAAGAAAGCTTGATGCAGGTTGATGCAGGTTGATGCAGGTTGATGGAGGCTTGATGCCGTGAAGGCGGCGCTCGCGCGTCTGGGCGCGTGCGCCGCCTTTTTTCGTTCAGGCATCGATCGGCCACTTGGGCCGGCGAATGTGCCGATAGGGCAGGGAGCGCAAATTGAGCGAGACCGAGCCTGGCGCGTCCGCGTAGATGACATGGCGCGCGATCCGCGAGAACGCGGTGTGGAAGTGCTGCGCGGATTTGACGATGATTAGCGTCTTTTCGGACAGCCGGCAGCCGAGCTGCGTGAAGACATCGGTGTCCAGCGCCTGCGCGCGCCGCGTGATCAGCACGATCTCGATGCCATCCGCCTCCACCAGCGCCGCGTTGCCCACCGCCGCCGGCGCGCCCGACAGCCCCGTCATGATCATGTCAGGAACCAGCGCCTTCACGGTGCAAGCCAGGTCGATGGGCTCGCCGGACATCGGGCTGACCTTGCCGCCGATGCGCAGCGCCAGCCGCGTGCCGACGCCGGCACTAAAGGCAATGCGCACAGCGATGGGATCCCACAAGGGGCCCACCGCCACGTTGCCGATGCCACGCGCGCGCAGGCGATGCAGCAGGAACGTGGCATCGCCCGCCGCCCCGCCGCCGGGGTTGTCGGCCGCATCCGCGATCACCACGGGCGCGCCGCCCGGCGCCTTGGCCAATGCCAGCGCCTGGTCGATGGCCGCATCCGGGCCAGGGTAAGCGGGCGTCAGGGTCTCGCGCATGCGGATCAGCTCGTCGGCCAGGCGCCGCGCGAGCCGGTGCGCGGCTGCGCCATCGCCATTCGCGTACACCAGCAGCTTGGTGCCCATGTCTGGCACGTCGCCCCACGGGAAGCCATGTGCCACGGAGACCGAGAGGATGCCGTCGTGTCCCTCCAGTGCGATCAGCCGGTCGACGTAGCTGCGTGCCGGCTCCTGGTTGGTCCGGATGGTGACGACCATCGCGCAGTCGGCCACCGCCGCCACGGGGGCGATGTGGCCCGCCACCTGCGCCGCGCATAGGTCCACCAGCTCCAGCGCTCGCTCGCGGATATCGGTGTGCGGATATTCCTTGTAGGCCACCAGGATGTCGGCATGCGCCACCATGTCATCCGACAGGTGGCAGTGCGGGTCCAGCTCGGCGCCGATCACCACGCCGGGGCCAACCAGCGCGCGCACGCGGGTGAGCAGGTCGCCCTCGCAGTCCGCGTAGCCATCGGCCACCATGGCGCCGTGCAGGCCCAGCACCACCATGTCGACGGGCAGCGCCCGCCGCAGGTCGCCGAGCAGTTCATCGCGCAGCGCCTCATAGGCGTGACGCGTGGTGACGCCGCCGGGCTGCGCGCCCGCGGCCATGCCCTCGATCACCACCCAGCCGCGCGCGCGGCCGCGTTCGCGCGCGGCCCACAGCGGGCCGCTGAACATGGTCATCTCCGGCGGGTGCGTGCCTGCGGGAAAGTAGCCGCGGTCGACGAACGCATCGAGCGCGGTCGGCAGCGGGGCGAAGGTGTTGGTCTCGGTGGCCAGCGAGCCGGTAAAAACGCGCATGATCTGCCGGCCTAGTCCGCGGTGGCGCCAGAGGCCTTGACCACCGCGCCCCATTTGGTGATTTCCGAGCCGACAAACTGGCGCAGCGCCTCGGGCGTGCCGCCGCCCGGCGTCGCCACCATCGCGGCGAGCTTCTCGCGGGTTTCCTTCTCGGCCATGATCGCGTTGACTTCCTTGTTCAGCGTATCGACGATGCTGCCCGGGGTGCCAGCGGGCAGGAAGAGCGCATACCACGACACCACTTCATAGCCCTTCAACCCGCCCGCATCCACGGTGGGGATCTCCGGCGCGAAGGGCTGCGGGCTGGCGCTGGTCACGGCCAGCGCGCGCAGCTTGCCGCTCTTGATCAGGGGCATGACCGATGGCGCCGTATCGAACATCACCTGCACCTGGCCCGCCATCAGGTCGGTCAGCGCCGGCGCGCTGCCCTTGTACTGCACGTGCTCCATCTGGATGCCCGCCATCATCTTGAACAACTCGGCCGACAGGCGCGTGGACGAGCCCGCGCCGGACGACGCGAAGAAGATGCCCTTGGGATGCGCTTTGGCATAGCTGATGAACTCCGCCACCGTCGTGGCCGGCACCGACGGGTTCACCGCCATGATGTTCGGGAAGCGCGTGAGCAGCACCACCGGCGCGAAGTCCTTCTGGAAGTCGAAGGGCAGCTTCTTGTACAGCGAGACATTGATGGTGCTGGCATTGGAGCCTAGCAGGATGGTGTAGCCATCATTGGGCGAGCGCGCCACGCCGGCCGCCGCGATATTGCTGGCCGCGCCAGGACGGTTCTCGACCACGAAGCTCTGCCCGAGCCGTTCCGAAAGCCGGTTGGCCACCAGCCGCGCCACGGCATCGGAGGAGCCGCCGGGCGCGTAACCGACCACGATCTTCACGGGTTTGACCGGGTACGCGGGGTCTTGCGGCGCCGCGCCCGCGGCCTGGTGACAGAGCACGCCCAAGGTTGCGGCTGCCAGGATTGAAGCGAAGGGTTTCATGCTTTGTTTGCTCGAAGGGGATCGTGGTCGCGGATTTGCCGCCCGCACATTATTCGCAATTCCAGTCGTCCGAATCAATGTAAGCTTGCCGGGAAATTGTTGCCTATTTGGCAACGATTGGCGGAGTTTGAGCCAGTCAGGAAACGTGAAACAGGAACGGAACATGGAAGGCGGACTGAGCGCGCGGCGCCTGCAGTATTTCTTCGAAGCGGTCAACACAGGGTCGGTGCGCGGCGCGGCCGAGCGACTGGGCGTGGAGCCGTCGATCGTCAGCCGGCAGATTCAGCTGCTGGAGACCGAGCTAGGCGTGGCGCTGCTGGAGCGCAAAGGCCGGGGCATCGTGCCCACGGAGGTGGCCGCCATCGTGATGGACCATTGCCGCGACCGCCAGGCCAGCGAACAAGCGCTGATGGCCCGGCTCGATGAAGTGAACGGCCTGCAGCGCGGGGATATCCAGCTGGTGGCCAGCGAGGGCTTTGTGGATATCCTGATGAGCGGGGTGGTGGATGCGTTCTGCCGGCAATATCCCGGCATCCGCGTCTCGCTCAAGGTGGCGGGCGCCTCCGACGCCGTGCGCGCGGTGGCGCACGACGACGCGCATATCGGCGTCTTGTTCGGCGCGCCCGCGGATCCCGCCGTTCGCGTGGTCACGGCGCGCACGCATCCGCTGTGCGTGATCGCCTGGCCGGACCATCCGCTTGCGCGGCAGCGCAAACGGCCCGCCCTGAAGGACGTGGCGCGTTATCCGGTGGCGCTGATGGCGCCGGGATTCGGTTTGCGCCAGCTGATCCAGATGGCCGAGCTGTCCGAGAACATTGTTCTCACGCCCAGCTTCGTCGCCAACTCCATCCTCACGCTCAAGCGCTATGTCGAGTGCCGCCTTGGCCTGACCTTCACCTCCTCGAATTCCGTGGTGACGGAAGTCGCCAGGGGCGAGCTGGTGGCGCTGCGCACCACCAACCCCATCTTCGAGGCCGCGCAGTCGCGCCTGATCGTCAGGGCCAACCGGCCGCTGACCAGCGCGGCACGCGGCATGCTTGAGCGCATCGAAGCGTCGCCGTTGTTTGGTGGCGGGCAATGAGGGCCGGCGGGCTGCTCGCAGGCGTGGCCGTGGCTTAGCTCGGCATGGATGCCTGGGACAGGCTCGCCGTGGCTGGCGCCGCGGCGAGCCGTGCCGCGCGGCAAAGCGCGGTGGCTGTCGCAAGGCCCTGGGTCACGACGGCCATTGGCCGGTACAGCGCCGTGGCCAACACCGAAGCCATGCGCTCTTGCGTCAACGGGCCAAATGCGGCAAGGCACCTCTGCAGCGGCGGGGACGTCTCGGCGGCGATCAGGAATGCCAGGATTTCCGTGCCGGCTTCGCCCAGGCCGGCGGCCTGCGCCAAGGCCGTGGCGCGGGGCCAGGCCGGATACGCGGTGATGTAGGCGGGGTCGGCAGCGTAGCGGACGGCTTGCGCAATACCGGGGTCTTGCGCCGCCAATTGCACCCGCCGAGGATCTTGCGCCAGCTCCGCGCGCCGCAGCAGCCGTCTTATCCAATGGCAGACCACGGCGGGAGGCGGCATGTCATTCGTCATATCGGCGCTGGGTGCGGCAGGGAGCATCGGGGTTCCGGTTTGTTGTTTGTTGGTTTGCTTGTCTGTTTATCTATTTTCAGTGCGCCAGTTCCACCCGGCGTTCCGCCTGGCGCCCAAGCCGCACGCTGTGGTCGTGCAACGTGGCCTTCATGCGCCTGAGCGAGGCCGTCAGCGCGTGGCGTTCCTCGGTGCTGAAGGGGGCCACGGAGACGGAGTGGAGCGCCTTCAACCCTTTCCAGACGCGGTCCACCTTGGGCTCGGCGCGCGCGGGAATCAACGGCTGGCCGGCGGGATCGTATGCGATCCAGCCGTCGGCGTGCAAGGCGTCCAGCAGGCTTTCCGAGTGCGCCGCGGATATCGGCATCAGGCCCAGGTAAGGCTCATGGCGAACAAACTCTTCCTGGCGGATAGCGCGCAGCAAGATCCATTTCGGATAGTCGAGTCCAGCATCGCACAGAGTCTGGTCCAGCACGCGCTGCCATTCGCGCACGCTGTCCATCAAAGCAAGAAGTACGGATTCCGTCGGTTCGAGAGCCTTAGGCTGCATTGCTTTATCTCCTGTCTTTCGGGCTTGCCAGACCAGGGGCCGGCGCGTGGCCGGCCCGGGCGGCGCAGGGGATGCGGCGGGCGTCGCCTGCCTTGATTTCCTGCGGAGCAGACATTAGCAGACAACTTCTGCCATGGCGAAGTGCCCCTGCGGGCCGAAAGGTCTGGCAGTGCATTACGCAGCGCAAACCAAGGGAAAATCCCAAGTGGCTTGTCCGGTGCGCATCACGCCGGCGTTCGCGCCGCGAACTTCGGTGCGGTTGCTGGCCGGCGTTGCTTTACAGCTCGATGACAAGGCCCGGATTGAAACCCGGGTTTTCGAGCTTGCCATCCCGTGCGTAGCCGCGCGGGTTGCACACCACGCGGGTGGCGCCCAGGCGATAGTCGAAGCTGTCATGGGTATGCCCATGCACCCAGAGCGCAGGCTGCCATGCCGCGATTTCCTGGCGCAGGTCGGAGACGAAGCTGGCGTTGAGGTGCGAGCCGGCGAACTTGGGGCTGATGCTCAGCGGCGACGGCGCGAAGTGCGTGATGACGACGGTCTGGCCGTCGTGGGGCGCCTGGAACCGCTGCGCCAGCCAGGCCACCGAATCCCTGAACAGCGCCTGCGACGTGGCGGGCGTGAAGCGCTCCTCGAAATCCGGCGCAACGCGGATGCGGGAGAAGTCGCGCATCAGTGACTGGGCGTCGCGCAGGCCATCTTCGCGCTGCTGCGGGGAGGAGAACAAGCGGTAGTCCGACCACAGCGTGCAGCCGAGAAAGCGCACGCCACGGTAATGCCATTCCGAGCGCTCCAGCACCTGTACCTGCGTGCCGGCCGCGCCGGCGCGCAGGGCGTCCATGGTGGTGGCCAGGTCGCTGCCGTAGAACTCGTGGTTGCCAGCCACGTACAGGGTGGGCAGGGTGGCGGCCGCGGCCCATGCCATGGCTTCCCGGGGGCGCCAGATGTCGCCAGCCAGTATCATCACGTCGACATCGGGATTCGGAAAGTCCATCGGATAGACCGAAAGATGCAGGTCCGAAACCAGGCCAATTTTCATGCGTCTCTCCTTGGGGGGCTGGCGATGCCAATTCCGGCGCCATGCCTGGATTGCAATCCATCGCCATTAATCGCCATGAATCGCCATCAACGTCTGCGGGGACCCACAGAGTAATGCAACAGCCGGATTCGCGACATTCACCGGACATTCCCGCGCTGGCAGGCACGGTCGGGCACTACTGCGAAGCCCGGCCCCGGCCTGAACTCCAGCCGCACTTCCAGTGCGTGTGGACCAGTGCCTTGCCAACTGACCACGCCGGTGCGATCGCCGTCGTGCCGGACGGCTGCGTGGATGTGCTCTGGCGCGCCGGCCGGCTGCTGGTGGTCGGGCCTGACATCACCGCGGCCCGGCCGGACCTGACGCCCGGCGTGGTGGTGCTGGGCGCGCGCTTTCAACCGGGCGCGGCGCTGCCCTGGCTGGGCCTGCCCATGTCGGAGATCGTCGGGAGCCAGGTCGAGCTGGCTGATCTGTGGGGCGCGCGTGGGCGGGAATTTGCCGGGAGGATGGAGGAGGCCGCGGCTGCAGGGCGCGAGGTGGAAGTATTCCAGAGCCAACTGGCGCGGACGGCGTTGAGCGTCGACGCCCCGAGCCGCGAGGCGGCAGCCATCTTCGCGCTGGTGCAGGCCAACGCCGGCATGGCGGGCGAGACGATTCCCCTGCTCCTGCGCCGGCTGGGCCTTGGCGAGCGCACGCTGCGGCGCCGCAGCGTCGAGCATTTCGGCTATGGCGCGAAGACGCTGGAGCGGATCCTGCGGTTCCAGCGTGCGCTGTCGCTGGCGCTGGCATCGACGCAGCGGGCAGGCGGCAGGGCAGGCAACCGGGCAGGCAGGGCGGACAGGTCCGACTTTGGGCTTGCCGCGCTCGCGGCGGATGCGGGCTACGCCGACCAGGCCCACCTGAGCCGGGAGATCCAGTCGCTGTGCGGCATGACGGCGTCGGCCCTGCTGCGCCAGTTGTGCGCGCCAAAGGCTTGATTGGCCGTTTTGTTCAAGCTTTGCCACGGCATCCGGGTGAAAATGGTGTTCCTTATCCATCACCAGGGAGTTCGCCATGGGCACCAGAGGTCAGGACCGGCAGATCGACAACATCGAGTTCAACGTCAGCGACATCGCGCGCAGCAAGGCGTTCTATGGCGCAGCCTTTGGCTGGACCTTTACCGACTACGGCCCCGCCTACTGCGAGTTCAGCGATGGCCGGCTGACCGGCGGCTTCACCACCGGCGAAGAGGTCCGCCCCGGCGGGCCGCTCGTGATCCTGTACGCGGATGATCTGGCACGGGCGCAGCAGGGCGTGGAGGCGGCCGGCGGCACCGTGGTCCGGGCGGTCTTCTCGTTCCCGGGCGGGCGGCGTTTCCACTTCCGCGACCCGGACGGCTACGAGCTGGCGGTGTGGTCGGCGGCATAGCGCAGGCGCGTCGCCTGGCGCTGCCTTAGCGGTCTTTTCGGCGGTCAACTCGGCCATTTGCCTATCTGCCGGCGACGCCGTCGCCTGCAGATATTCGCGTTATCCCGTATTGTGTCGGCTTGCCATGCCCTCTCTCGCATCGGGAGGGTGAGCCATGGTGCATGTATCAAACAATCGGGCAGGGCGCCGGCGCATCGCGCGCGGCTTCCCGGGCGCGGCGGTAACTGGCAAAGACAGTGTCGAACACAGCAGAATCCAATCTCCCCTCTCGCGCGGCGGATGCGCCCATGACGTCGCTGGAGCGCCGCGGCATGGCCGCCATCCTGGTGGCGGTCTCGCTCGCTACGCTCGATACGGCAATCGCCAACACCGCACTTCCCAACATCGCGGCCTCGCTGCATGCCACCCCGGCGGCATCCGTCTGGGTCATCAACGCCTACCAGCTCGCCATGGTGGCCACGCTGCTGCCGTTCGCGGCGCTGGGCGGCATCGTCGGGCACCGGCGCGTGTATCTCGGCGGCTTGATGCTGTTCATCGCCGCGTCGGTGGTCTGCGCGCTTTCCTGGTCGCTGCCCACGCTGGTGGCAGCCCGGTTGCTGCAGGGCGTGGGCGCCAGCGCCATCATGAGCGTGAACGCGGCGCTGATCAGCGCGATCTTTCCGCCGCATCGGCTCGGGCGTGGCGTCGGGCTCAACGCGCTGGTGGTTGGCGTGTCGTTTGCGGTGGGGCCCACGGTGGCCTCGATCATCCTGTCGCTGGGGCCGTGGCCGTGGCTGTTTGCCGTGAACCTGCCGATCGGCTTGCTGGCGCTCTACATCGCCTGGCCCGCGCTGCCCCAGACGGTGCGCGGCGCGCACCGCTTTGACCGCGTCGCCGCGGGGCTCAACGTGGTGATGTTCGCCTCGCTGATCTTTGCGCTGGGCGAGGGCGCGCAACGCGCGCCGCTGGGGCAGTCGCTGGCGGCGCTGGCCTTGTTCCTGGTGGCGTTCGTGCTGCTGCTGCGCCGCGAGCGTGGACATCCCGCGCCGATGCTGCCCATCGATTTGCTCAAGCGGCCCATGTTCGCGCTGTCGACCATGACCGCGATCTGCTCGTTCGCCGCGCAGGGGCTGGCCTTCGTGTCGCTGCCGTTCTACTTCGAGAGCGTGCTGGGGCGCAGCCCGATCGAGACGGGCTTCCTGATGACGCCGTGGTCGGCGGTGGTGGCGCTGATGGCGCCGCTGGCCGGGCGGCTGTCCGACCGCTATGCGCCGGGTTTGCTTGGCGGCGTGGGGCTGGCGGTGATGTGCATGGGCATGGTGTCGCTGGCGCTGCTGCCGGCGCATCCCAGCGCGCTGGATATCGGCATTCGCATGGCGATTTGCGGCGCGGGCTTCGGCTTCTTCCAGTCGCCCAACCTCAAGGCACTGATGTCGAGCGCGCCGCGCGAGCGCGCTGGCGGCGCCAGTGGCGTGATTGCCACCGCGCGCCTGCTCGGCCAGGCAACCGGTGCGGCGCTGGTCGCGCTCAGCTTCGGCATTGCGGGCCGCCACGGCCCCACCCTGGCGTTGGCGATCGGCGCGGGCTTCGCGGGCGTGGCCAGCATCGCCAGCGGGCTGCGTCTGATCACGCGTGAGCCGGGCGCGGCCGCGCTGCGGCCCTCGGGCGAGTGACCGGCCGCCGGTAGTTCACCGGCGCCGTCATCGCCGTTGCTTCCGTCTTTGCCGTTGCTGCCTCAGAAGCCCACGGGCGCGTGCGGCACGTAGGGCGCCTCCAGCGCGGCGATCTCCTCGGCGGTGAGGCCGAGCGAGAGCGCCGCCACGGCGTCCTCGATATGGTGCGGCTTGGACGCGCCGATGATCGGCGAGGTGATCTCCCGCTTCTGCGACAACCACGCCAGCGCGACCTGGGCAGCCGGCACGCCGCGCGCCTGCGCAATGGCGTGCACCTGTTCCACCACCTTGCGGTCCGACGCCTCGGTATCGCGGTACAGCGTCTTGCCAAACGTGTCGCTCTCCTCGCGGGCGCTGCCGGCATGCCACGGCCGGGTCAGGCGGCCGCGCGCCAGCGGGCTCCACGGCATCACCGCGATGCCCTCGGCGGCGCATAGCGGCAGCATCTCGCGCTCCTCTTCGCGGTTCAGCAGGTTCACATGGTCCTGCATGCTGGCGAACTGCGTCCAGCCGCGCAGGCGCGAGGTGTAGATGGCCTTGGAGAACTGCCAGGCATACATCGAGGACGCGCCGATATAGCGCGCCTTGCCCGCCTTGACCACATCGTGCAGCGCTTCGAGGGTTTCCTCGATGGGCGTATGCGGATCCCAGCGGTGGATCTGGTACAGGTCGACGTAGTCGGTGCCCAGGCGGCGCAGGCTGTTGTCGATCTCGGCCAGGATGGCGCGGCGCGACAGGCCGGCCCCGTTCGGGCCGGGGCGCATGCGGCCGTGGACCTTGGTGGCGATCACCACGTCGTCGCGGCTGGCGAAGTCTTTCAACGCGCGGCCGACGATTTCCTCGGAGGTGCCGTCGGAATACACGTTGGCGGTATCGAAGAAGTTGATGCCAGCCTCGATCGCCTGCCGGATCAGGGGGCGGCTGGCTGGCTCGCCAAGCGTCCAGGGGTGGTTGCCGCGCTCGGGCACGCCGTAGGTCATGCAGCCCAGGCACAGCCGGGAGACTTTCAGTCCCGTCGCGCCAAACCTTACATAGTCCATCTTGCCTCTCCTTGAATGCGTCGCCGCCATCGATGCCGGGCGGTGGGCCCGCGGCGGACTCCGGCATGGTATGCCAATTCCAGCGAGGACGACGGCGCTCAAGGCAGCACGTAGCCACCATCGACGAACAAGGTGGATCCCGTCATATAACCGTTGCCGAACAGGAACAGCACGGCATCCGCTACTTCATCCACGTTGCCAACCCGGCCAAGCGCGGTGCTGCGGCTGTAGCTCTCGAACGCGTGCGAGCGCAGCTCGGCAGGCCGGCGCTGCCACAGGTCGCTGTCGATGGTGCCTGGTGACACGCTGTTGACCCGCACCGGCGCTAGGTCGAGCGCGAGCGAACGCCCAAGGCCCTCGATGGCGGCATTGCAAGCCGCATAGGCCGAGGCGCCCTTGATCGGGCGCGCCCCGGCGGCGCCGGACATCAGCACGATGGCGCCATCCGGCGCGATCTTGGGCGCGGCTTCGTGCACGGCGTGGTACTGGCCCCAGAACTTGCTGCGAAAGGGGCTTTCCACCGCATCGTGGTCATCGCTGTGGATAGACGCGACCTGGTAGGTGGCGCCGGGTGCGAACAGGTAATCGAGGCGGGTAATCCTGGCGAAGAACGCTGCGACGGATTCGCGCTCCGCCATGTCGACCACATGGCCGCAGGCGGCGCCGCCGGCAGCTTCGATGCGGGCGAGTTCCGCATCCAGCGCGTCTTGCGAGCGGCCGCCGAGGATCACCGCGCCGCCGGCCGCGACGACGCGGCTGGCCACGGCGCGGCCGATGCCGGAGGTGCCGCCGATGATGACGGCGGTCCGGCCGGACAGCGGCTGGGTTGGATGGGTTTGGGTGGTCTGTGCGTGCATCGATGCGTGCCTTGTCTTGAGCGTTGTCGTGAGCATTGCCGCGGGCTTTGTCGCGGTTGTTAAGGGGAATCCCAAATTGACGCTATGGGTCTTGGACTATATTCTGGAACCTCAATCCATAAAACGAACCATTACTCATGAGCACACTCGTTAATGCCGCCGATGTCCTCAAGCTCATCGCCAAGCTCCGCAGTGACATCACGGTGACCGACGTGGTGACTCATCTCGGGCTGGCCAAGAGCTCCGCCTCGCGCACGCTCAGCATGATGGCCGAGTACGGCTTCCTGGAGCGCGACAGCGTCTCGCGCGCCTACCGGCCGGGCGCGGTGGTGATGGAGGCCTCTTACCACTTCCGCGCCTCGCATACCGCGCTCACGCTGCTGCAAGGCGTGCTCGACAAGCTGGTCGGCGAGACCGGCTACACCGGCTATATCAACGTGCTGGACGGTGCCGATTCGGTCGTCATCCAGATGCGCACCGGCGCGGGCTCGCTGCAGGTCTACACGCCGCCGGGGTCGCGCGCGCCGGCTTATGCTTCGTCCATCGGCCGGGCCATCCTGTCGCGCCTGACCGATGAAGAGGTCACGGCGCTGGTGCAGGACGGCTTCGAGGTGCGGCGCGGCAACATCCCGCGCACGCGCAAGGACCTGCTGGCGCGGCTGAAGGAAGCGCGGGAAACCGGCTGGGCGCTGTCGCGCGGCGAGTTCGTGCAGAACGTGGCGGGGATTTCCGCCGCGCTGCGCGATCCGACCACGCGGCAAATCTATGGCCTTGGCATCGCCATGCCGGTGCAGGACCTCACCGATGCCATGGTCCAGCGCTTTGGCGCGCGCATCGTCGAGGCCACCAGCGACGCCGGCCGGCAGATCGGCGACCCGTACTGGCTCGCCTTTGCGCCGCGCTGACGCCGCTGCGGCCCCTGTTGTGGCCCCTTATTGCCCGGCATCCTCCTGCCACGATCCGATCACGCTGGCGATCGATGCCGTCAGGCGCTTGGCGTACGGCACGTGCAGGAACTCGTTCGGGCCGTGCGCGTTGGCGTTGGGGCCGAGCACCCCGCACACCATGAACTGCGCGCGGGGGAAGGCCTTTTCCAGCATGCCCATCAGCGGAATCGTGCCGCCTTGCCCCAGATAGCCGCAAGACGCGCCGAAGTACTGCTGCGAGGCCGCCTCCAGCCGTGAGGCCAGCCACGGCGCCGTGGCCGGTGCGTTCCAGCCGTCGGCCACGCTCTTGTCCGGCACGAAGGCCACGCGCGCGTTGTATGGCGCGTGGCTTTCCAGCAAGCGCTTGAGCTCCTGCGCGGCTGCCGCGCTGTCGACCAGCGGCGGCAGCCGCAGCGACAGCTTGAACGCCGTGCGCGGGCGCAGCACATTGCCCGCGGTAGCCAGCGGCGGCAGGCCTTCGGCGCCCACTACCGACAACGCCGGGCGCCAGGCGCGCCGGATCAGCGCGGTGGCGGGATCGGTGGTGGATGGCAGCACGCTGGCGCCGTCCGCGCCGCAGGCCCACGCAAAGCGCTTCCACACCAGGTCGCCAAGCTGGCGCGCCGCATGTTCAGCCTGCGCCTGGCGCTGCGGCGGCACCTCGCAATGGAAGCTGGCGGGCAGGATCTCGCCCGAAGCGCTGTCTTCCAGCCGGTCCAGCACATGGCGCAGCACGCGGAAGCTGGACGGCACGATGCCGCTGGCATCGCCGGAATGCACGCCTTCGTCCAGCACCTGTACTTCCAGGCATCCGCTGACATAGCCGCGCAACGACGTGACCATCCAGAGCTGGTCGTAGTTGCCCGCGCCCGAGTCCAGGCAAACCACCAGGCCGATGCGCCCCAGGCGGTGCGCCAGCGCATCCAGGTAGGCGGGCAGGTCATAGCTGCCGGATTCCTCGCAGGTCTCGATGATGCCGACGCAGCGCGGATGGCTGGCGCCGCCCGCTCTCACGGCCATCACGGCGGCCAGGGCGGCATAAAGCGCGTAGCCGTCGTCGGCGCCGCCGCGGCCGTAGAGCTTGCCGTTCTCGTACTTTGGCTCCCACGGCCCGAGGTCGCGGCGCCAGCCGTCGAACTCAGGTTGCTTGTCGAGGTGGCCATAGAAGAGGATCGTGTCGGCGCCCGCGTCCGCGGTGGCCGGGATCTCGAAGAACAGCAGCGGCGTGCGCCCCGGCAACCGGATCACCTCGACCGTCATGCCCGCGATCTTCTGTGCCTCGGCCCACGCGGCGGCCGAGCACACGACGCGATCCAGCAGGCCCCGCGCTTGCCAGCCGGCGTCGAAGGCGGGGCTCTTGGCCGGCACGCGGATGTAGTCGTGCAGCGCGGGCAGGATTTCGCCGTCCCACTTCGCATCGATAAAGGCGCCGATGGCGCGCAGGCCCGCCGCCGGGGCGGCGGCGTCCTGGCGGGGCGCGGCTGCCGTCATGCCGCCGGCTCCAGGGGCGCGAACGCCGTGCCCAGGGAGGCCTCCAGCGGCTGATACAGCTCGCGCATGTTCATGGTGCGCGACAGCAGCAGGCGCTCGCCGGGGGCCACCAGCACGCGCAGCCGCATGCCCTGGCGCACGCGCGCCGAGACCACCGGCTGGCCGTCGTCATCGAAGGTCATGATCAGGTTGGGGAAGGCACTTTGGCGCTCGCCGTGCTGTTCCAGCGTCATGTACTCGTTGATAAAGCGCAGCTCGGTGCGCGCGGTGTCGTCGAACACCAGGTGCCCCACATCCAGCCCCTCGCGCTGCTCGCAGCGGTACTCGGCCACGATGCCGTCGGCCACGATGCGCCCGCCCAGCGCCGCCGCCGCCCCATCGACGCCGCCGGACAAGAAGGCGCGGCCCACCTCGATGGCATGGCTGATCGCACCAGGCGCGCCGTGCGCGGCGGCGTAGCCCACCGTCACCGGGTTGCGTGCCACCGCCACCACGCCGCCTGCCTCCACGGACGCGCGGCGCACCAGTGCCGAGGTCAGCTCCAGCCGGCCGGAAGCCACACCTTCCAGGTAGCGTGCCTGGGCGCCGCCGGCGAAGGCCTGCACGGAGACGTAATCCGCCTCGGTGTGCAGTCCGAGCGCGCCCATCACGCTCGACGGGTGGGCGCGCCCGTTGCAGGCCAGGTCCATCACGGGGATGCCGGTGATGGCGGCATGGAACCAGCCATTCACCGTGGTCTCGGCGCCGTTCTCGTTCGAGTTCAGCGCCACCAGCGGGCGCCCGCCGGCATGTTCGCGAATCAGCTCCAGCGTGCGCAGCAAGTGCGCGGGGCGCACGCAGGGCAGCGGCGCGGCGGGCGCGCCGACGATGGCCACGGTGGTGGTGATCGCCTGCGGATCGAACTCGTCCACGCTCCACAGTTCCGGCACGCCGGCGGCAAGCGCCAGCCGGGCAACGCGCAGGCCCTCTTCGATCAGGCCGCCACCGCCACCGCCCAGGATGGCGCCGCCGAGCACGGCGGCTTCCACGTCGTCTACCGTCAATTGTCTTTTCACTACAGGCTCCTTTGATGGATGGATGTTTACTTCGTGTTGTGCCGGCTTCCGGCTTCCTGCCGCTTACTTTTTCAGCGGCAGGCTCTTGGTCAGGCCGCCGAAGAAGCTGAAGAGCGCGTCGCCGGCGATCACGCCGCCGGCAAAGACTTCAAGGCGCTCCTTTGCGGCCTGCCCTTGCCAACGCAGCATGGCGGCGCGCACCACCAGGCCAGCCGCCACCATCCAGCCTGCGGCCGGATTGGTGATGAGCAGCCCCGTGGCCAGCAGCACGCCAAGCTGCTGGCGCGCGCCGCCAATCAGTTGCAGCGCCATGCCGGGCAGGGCCCACAGCAGCAGGTTGCGCGCGGTGTCCGCCGAGATGCCGGCCTTGATGGCGGCGGCATAGGCGTTGTTGATGGGGGCGAACTGATGGTTGGCGAACAAGCCCCGGTAGGACGCCAGCACCACCACGATGGCGACCAGGAAGCCCACCATCGCCGCGATCAGCTGCTCGCGCCGGCCTTCGCGCTCATAGGCGGCATCCGCGCCTTCGCCACGCAGGATGTAGCCCGCCTTGAGGTCGTAGCCCATGTCGGCAAAGGCGGGGCCCGTGGCGGCGGAAAAGCCCGCCAGCACCACCAGCGCCTGCGGCGGAAACCCGATCCAGATGCCGATCAGCAAGGAGATCAGCGCCACCGCGAACGCGGGAAACCAGCCCGAATGCATGGCCGCGATGCCAACGATCAGCTCATGGACAAAGGCGGAGAACGCACCGTAGAGGATGAAGCCGAGCAGCAGCGGCAAGGGCATGCCTGCCTGCAGGCCGGTGGCCAGGGCCAGGCCCGCCATGATGGCCAGATAGCCGAAGCCGCCGAGCCGGAACGAAGCGCGCATGCGCCGGGCGTCGGCGCGGGCATCCACCGTGGCGCCCGCGCCCTGGCTCGCGGCCTGTGCGCACTGCGCGGCCTTGCCGAACATGGCCCGCGCCACCTGCGCCAGCGCCACCAGCCCGGCGCCGATCATCATGCCGTGCGGCACGTAGTGCGAGCCGATCTCGGTGCCGAACAGCGGCATCGAGTAACCGCGCAGCAGCAGACCCACGGCAAACGCCGTCATCGCGCCAAAGCTGCCGATAAAGGCCACGCCAAAGGCCGACATCGGCAGCTTGAGCAAGCCACCGGCCACGCCGGTGACCAGCCCGCCGGCCAGCAGCCAGGCTTGCTTGCCGCCGCTGTCGCCAGCCTTGATGGCCTCGGCCGCCGCCACGCCAAGCGGCCAGGCGCCGGACGCAGGAAAGGCGGGGGTATCGAACATGCGGTAGAGCAGGTAGGCGTCCAGCAGCATGGCCACGGACACGCCGGCCAGCATCGGCAGGATCAGCTCGGGCATGCCCATCACGTAGGGAATGCCGATCGGCAGGATGAGGCTGTTGGCCGCGCCGAAGGTGGCCGACGAGATGCTTGTCTGCGCCAGGTTCTGCACGTGGACCGAGCGGAAGCCGGACAGCACGGCAAGCGGGATGCGGGCCAGCGTCATGGCCACCAGCGCGCCGATCAGCGAGGTGTTGGGCGTGATGCCGAGGGTGGTCAGCAACTGGATGCCCACTACCGCACCGAACGCGCTGATGGCGATCATGAGCAGCAGGTTGGCGGGCGCCAGCGCGCGCGGGTGGCGCGCCGGCGGTGCGGCGCTCTCTAGCGGGATCGCAGCGTCATGCATGAGGCAGTCTCCGGGTGTGTGGGTTGGCGGGGCGGGTTCAGAAGGCGTGGCGCAGCCCGACCTGGATCGTGCGCGCGTTGGCGCCCGGGTAGGCCAGCGGCAAGCCCGGGCTGGTGTTGCCGCCAATCACATTGCCCGCGCCGTTGTGGTTGTTCAGCCAGGCCGTGGAGGTGTAGACGCTGGTGCGCCTGGACAGCGAGTAGACAAAGCCGAAGCCGAACAGCGAGGCATCCAGTTGCGCGGGGCTGTGGTCGTTCAGGAAGCTGTAGCCCGCCAGGAAGCGGCCAGCCTTGCCGACCGGCACCGCAACGCTCAACGTGTACAGGTCCTGGTCGATACGGCCGAAATACACGTCATCCGCGATGCGCTGGCGCTGGTAGCCGCCGTGCAGCGCGAACAGGCCGAAGTCGTAGTTGCCGCCCGCCATGTAGGTGGTGATGCTGCCGTTGGTCACGACATTGGGCAACACCACCACGGGCTTCACCACTTCGCCCAGCGCCGCCGCGGAGGCGAACTTGCGCACGCCATAGGCTGCGACGAGGCGCATCGGGCCACTGGCATAGTGCACGTTGACGCCATACGAGTCATCGCCTGCGCGCGGCGCGGTGCTGCGTTCGCCAAGCGCCAGCATGGCCGCCATCGTCAGCCCGCCAAACGAGGGGCTGGTGTACTTGATGGCGTTGTCGATGCGTTCGCCGCCGGGGTAGAGGCCAAGGTTGGGGAACTGCGGGGCCATGCCGTTTTCGAAAGCATCCATCTGGAACGCCACCGACACCAGCGGGCTGTATTGCCGGCCCAGCGTCAGGGCGCCTGCGCGCCCGCTCAGGCCGACATAGGCTTGCCGCCCGAACAGGCGGCCGCTCTGTCCAGCCACCCCGGTATCGCTGTTCAGGCCGTTTTCCAGCACGAATACCGCCTGCAAGCCGTCGCCGAGGTCTTCCGTGCCGCGCAGGCCGAAGCGGGATCCGGCGTATTGGCCGGACTGCATGCGGGCCGTGGTGGGGCCGCCAGCGCTTGAAAGATCCAGGCCCGTGTCCATCAGGCCGAACAGGGTGACGCTACTTGCCGTGGCCACGGCGGGGGCGCACAGCAGGGTACAGGGCAGCCATGCCCAGGTCTTCCGATGCATCGATTCTCCTCCAGCGTTTTTTCTCTTTTTTATCGAGTTCCATTTTATGGAACCAAGATCCATAAAATGGATGTGCGTATGGTAATGCATGGAGTCTGGTTGTCAAGGAGGGGTTGCAGCCAGGCCGTTCGAGCCCGTTCGAGCCCGTTTGAGCTGGCGAGTGCAGGCAGCCGCTGGCGCGGCGGTAAGGCTTTGGAGGGAGTGCGCTCGGAGAAGAGCGATGCTTGCGGGGGAGGGCAGGTTGCACGGCTTGCAGCGCTGACCCCGACATTGCCGTGCCGTTCGGGCAATGCGCTTGCGGCAGCGAGAGCCTAGCGCCGATTTCCGGGCAACCGTTGAAACGTGTCGATGCGCTGTCGCGGGTTAAGGGGTTGCCGGATTGAGGTTGGTGCTTCGGCGCGCCTCGCCAAGGCGCCGCACAAAGAACGACAGGATTTCGTCGCGCGCGGCCACTGTCGGCTCGCCAGCTTCGTCGATCAGGTGGACGGTGACGACGCTGTGCGGGCAAGGCACGTGCTGGGCAAAGAAGGCAGGGACATCGGGGTTGGCGGCGCTGTCCGGCAGCGCGCGTCCCACGAATCGGTCGCCAAGGGCCTCGGCATACGCAGTGAAGCGTTCCGCCCTGCAAAACCGATCGCCTTCAAATCGATACGCCAGCACCGTGAGATCCTCCCGCTCGAGCCGCTCGCGCACCACGGCGAGCTCCCGGGGCGCCATTTCGATGCCACCCGGATCATCCAACGGCAGCGAGGGCTGGCAGATCACCGGCGCCAGCATCGCCGGCTCAAGCATCATCGACAGCGCGAAGTTGCCGGTGAAACACATGCCGATGGCACCGACGCCGGGGCCGCCGCATTCCTGGTGCGCCAGCCTCGCCAGCGCCCTTAGCCACTGTGTCACCGGGCTCGCCTGATTGGCAGCGAATGCGCGAAACTCTGCGCTAACGCAGGCGCGCCGAAAGACCGCCGCACCTGCCTCGGCGTCCGGCACTGCCCCGTCGCGGCCGAAGAGCGACGGCATATAGACCGTCAAGCCCGCATCGCGTACCCACCGGGCAAAGCGTGCGACGTGCGGGCTGATGCCCGGCATCTCCGTCATGACGATCACGGCAGGCCCCGAGCCTGCCACGTGGACCACTTTGGCCACGCCGTCGAGCGTGATCGTGCGGTGCGTGAAATCGTCAAGGGGATCTTCCTCCATCATGCTGCGGTTCGCCATGGCGTCGTCTCCTGTGCGCTGGATAGTCAGGCCGCGTCGGCCAGATGCTGCAGGTGCGCGTAGCCGGCCACCAGCGCGAAGCGGGGCAACTGCCAGACATCGCCATTGACCCCCCAGGTGCCGTCGGCCACATCGTGGAGCCTCACCGAGGTGGCCAGGCGCCGCTGGTCGCCGGCTGGCCGAGCCTGCTGGAAGGCGTCGTGCATCAACCGCACGTACAACGCCCTGGCCGGCGCGTCCAGCACGCCTGCGGGCACATAGACCGTCGCGATGCAGGGCAGCACCTGCGATGACATGTCGACGCCGCCGCACGTCCACAAGCCGGCCTCCGCTTCTTCGATCACGACCCAGATCGCGAAGCGCTTGCGCGGGTCGTCGGGCATGCGCTCAGCCATGGCGGCGGCGTCGCTGATGCGGCGGGCGAGATCTGCGCGGGCAGGGCCGGCAAACGCGCCTTTGGGAATGTTGACGAGGATATTGGGCATCGAAGCGTGGTTGTCGTTGGGGTAGGTGCATTAGACGCTTCGGTCGGGTAGACTTTGAGTGTCAATTTAGACATCTTTAGGGCGTTTTCGGCCAATGAGGGATTTCACCGTTCTGGCGCTGTCCGGCGCCTACTCAACCAGCGTGGCTACGACGCTGGATATCCTGCGCGCGGCTTCGTTGCTTGCGCCGCGCATGCATCTGCCCCGGCCGACCTGGCGCGTTGTATCGACGTCCGGGCGTTCCGTGCCGTTGAGCGGCGGCATGCATATCGAAGCCGCGGCCTTGCCAACGCGGCCGCGTGCGCAGGCCAGGCATGCGACGACCTGGATCGTGCCGGGGCTGGGCATCGACGATGCCAACGCCATCGCCAGCCGGCTGGCGCAGGAGGATGCGCGGCTGGCGGCCCGGGCTGTTGCCACGCATGCCGCCGCTGGCGGCCATGTCGCGGCATCCTGCTCCGCGGTGTTCTTGCTACAGGCCGCGGGCCTGCTGGCGCAGCGCCGGGTCACGACATCCTGGTGGCTGGCAGCCGAGTTGCAGCGCCTGGAGCCGCGTTGCATCGTCGATGCCGACCGCATGGTCTGCGCGGATGAGTCCGTGAGCACCGCCGGCGCGGCATTTGCACAGGCCGATCTGATGCTTCACCTGTTGCGCAGCCGGTTTGGCGTTGCGCTTGCCGACGCGGTGAGCCGGGTCCTGCTGATCGACGGCCGGCAAGCACAAGCGCGCTTCGTGGTGCCGGCCATGTTGTCCAACGGCAATGCGCTGGTCGGCCGGCTGGTGGCACGGATCGAATCCGCGTTGCCGCAGCCACCCAGCATCCAGGTGTTGGCGGACGAGTTCGCCATGTCCCAGAGAACGCTGTCGCGGCGCGTGCGCGAGGCCACGGGCAAGAGTACCTTGGCGCTGGTGCAGAGCGTGCGGCTCAACCGCGCCCGCATGCTGATCGAATCGAGCCGGATGTCCGTCGAGCAGGTTGCCGAGCAAGTGGGCTATGAGGATGCCACGGCGCTCAGGCGCCTGATGCGCAAGAGGGCGGGCGTCACCCCAAGCCAGTATCGAACGGCGGGTGAAGCGGCTTGATGCGGGTCGTCATCGGCGACCATTCAATGGCGCAGGTGATATGGCGCATCCTCGTTGCCCTCTTCGGGGCTTGGGGGCGCGGCAGGCGCCCAGGTGTCGATGGAAAGCCCAGCATCGACCGCAGCCAATTGCCGGAGTGTCTGCGGTGATACGTAGACGCCGACGTTTTCGATATCCCCCTCGCAGAACAGAAAGCACAAGATATAGCCATCGCTGCCGAGCGCCGCGCGGATGTGCTGATACATCGGGGAGATCTTCTCTATCAGCGACATGATGTGCTCATCCGCTGAACATCCCTCGATCTCATCGCGGGATGTCACTTTCAGGACCGAGTGAGGAACGACGCCCAGCGCTTGGCGTTCCCCTTTCCGAGAGTAGTCGTAGGTGCTGAGCCCTATGGTGTCGGCAAGCGCCTCGGGATCGAATTGATCGCCATAGAAACAAAGGCTCGCATACATTCTGGTTAGCATTTTTCCCGTTCCGTGCGTGCAATGTCTGGCTGGCTGTCCGATTGTTGCTCCCGCGCCGAATGCAATTCGTGCGTCATTCGTTTTCTATCTTCCCCCCTTTCTCCCTTCCCGGCCAGCCGGCCAGCCACGAGAGTAGAATCTCGCAAAATTTTTCGCTTGTGGCGCACGGGAATCGACATGACACAGGGCAACGCCAATGCCAACGCCGCCGCGGTGACCGGGCTGGAGCCGGCCGCGGCAGCAAATCCACCGCACGGCCGGCAAGGCCTCACGGAACAGGAGCAGGGCGCCTACGCTCGCAAGGCCGTGATCGCCTCGGCGGTCGGCTACGCGCTGGACGGCTTCGACCTGCTTATCCTCGGCTTTATCTTGAGCGCGGTGTCTGCCGGCCTCGGGCTGACCAGCACCCAGGCGGGCTCGCTGGTCACCTGGACGCTGGTGGGCGCGGTGGCCGGCGGCATCTTCTTCGGCATCCTGAGCGATTACGTGGGCCGGGTGAAGGTGCTGACCTGGACCATCCTGCTGTTTGCCGTCTTCACCGGCCTGTGCGCGCTCGCGCAGGGCTACTGGGACCTGCTGGCCTACCGGACCATTGCCGGCTTTGGCCTTGGCGGCGAGTTCGGCATCGGCATGGCGCTGGCCACCGAGGCCTGCCGGCCCGGCCAGCGTGCCCGCGTTTCCTCCTATGTGGGCCTTGGCTGGCAGGCGGGCGTGCTTGCCGCGGCGCTGCTGACGCCGGTACTGCTGCCTTATATCGGCTGGCGCGGCATGTTTGCCATCGGCGTGCTGCCGGCGGTGGCGTCGTTCGTGGTGCGCCGCTTTATCGGCGAGCCGGAAGTGTTTGTTGCCAGCAGCAAGGTGGCGCGCAAGGGCAACCCGCTCAAGATGCTGGTGGCGGATGCCGCGACCGCGCGTGCCAGCCTGGGCGTGGTGGTGCTGTGCTCGGTGCAGAACTTCGGCTATTACGGCCTGATGATCTGGATGCCGACCTACCTGGCCAAGCAGTTCAATTACTCGCTGACCAAGTCCGCGCTGTGGACTTCGGTGACCATCATCGGCATGGCCATCGGGATCTGGGTGTTCGGCCAGCTCGCGGACCGCATCGGCCGCCGGCCCACCTTCCTGATCTACCAGGCCGGGGCGGTGGTGATGGTCTTTGTCTACTCCCAGCTATCGACGCCCTACGCGCTGCTGTTCGGCGGCGCGGTGATGGGCCTGTTCGTCAACGGCATGATCGGCGGCTACGGCGCGCTGATCTCGGAGCTGTATCCCACGCAGGCCCGCGCCACCGCGCAGAACGTGCTGTTCAATATCGGCCGTGGCGTGGGCGGCTTTGGCCCGCTGGTGGTCGGCGCGCTGGCCGCCAGCTATTCGTTCGGCACCGCCATTGCCATGCTGGCGTCGATCTATGTGCTGGATATCCTGGCCACGCTGTTCCTGATTCCGGAGCGCAAGGGCGCCGCGCTGGAGTAGCCCGGACCCTTAAGCCCCGCTCTCCACCGGCGGCCCCCCCAACGCCTTGTACAAGCTCGTGATGTTCACCAGCCGGTCAAAGCGGTTGCGCGCCGCCGCCGCCGCTGCCTGGCGCAACGTCTCCTTCGCATCGAGCCAGGGCTGCAGCGCGGTGGCGCCGGCGCGGTAGCGCGCCGCGCTAAGCCGCTCCGCCCGGCTCGCGGACTCCAGCGATTCCGCCAGCCGATCCGCGCGCACGCCCAGCCCTGTATGGTCGGACAGCGCGTTTTCCACTTCGGCAAAGGCCGTGTACAGCGACTGCCGGTATTGCACCACCGTTTCCTGGTACTCGTTCTGCGACACCTGTATTGTCAGCTGCGTGGTGTTCCATTGCAGGAAGGGCAGGCTCAGTCCGGCGCCGAGCAGCGCGGTGGGATCGCGCAGCAGCGAAGCCAGCGCCGCGCTGCCGGTGCCGACGATGCCGGTCAGCGTCAGCTTGGGGTAGAAGCTGGCGCGGGTTGCGTCGGCGTTTGCCAGGGCGGCGCGCAGGCGCCATTCGGCCTGCCGCACGTCGGGCCGACGTCCGATAACCGCGGCGGGAATGCCGGCGGCGATGCGCGGCAGCGCTTCGACGGGCAAGGCCTGCGGCTCGGCCACGCCCTGCCCGGGCGGACGGTTGAACAGGATGGCCAGGGCCTGGCGGTTTTCGCTGCGCTGCTGGTCCAGCACGGTACGCTCGGCCAGCAGGGCGGCCAGTTGCTGCTCGGCTTGCGCCAGGTCCAGGCCGGACACTGCGCCGGCGCGGTAGCGCGCGCCCACCAGGCCAAGCGTGCGCCGTGCGTCCGCGAGGCTTTGGCCGGAGATGTCGATCAGTTCGTTCAACAGCCCGGCGCGCCAGTACAGCGTGGCCGTGGTGGCCGCCAGGGCGATGGTTGCGGCTTCGAGGTCGGCCGCGCTCGCGCGCGCTTCCCAGTCCGCCGCGCCGCGCAGGCTGGCCAGCCGCCCCCATAGGTCGATCTCATAGTTCACTGTCGCATTGATCCCCCCTTCGTCGCGCCGCCCGGGGCCGTCCAGGCTCCATTGGCGCGTGCCCCTGGCCTGCGCGCTCAGTTCGGGCGCGCGGTTGGTGGCGGCCAGCCCCGCGCGCAGCCGGGCGCGCTCAAAGCGCAGCGCGGCAATGGCGAGATCGTTGTTGGTTGCCAGTGCGGACGCGACCAGCGCGCTCAGCTGTGGATCGCCAAAGGCCTCCCACCAGGCGTGCGGCTCCAGCGCCGTGCCCGGCTGCCCGGCCGTGTCCTGCCGGGGCGCATGTTGCCAGTGCTGCGGCACGTCCAGCGCGGGATCCACCTCCGGCGTGCGCAGTCCGCTGCAAGCACTCAGGGCAACGGCGATCACCGGCAGCGCGGCGAGCAGGCGCACTGGCAACGCGCGCGGAGAATGTGGCGGCCGTGGTGGCCGTAGAGAATGCGGACTGCGCTTATTCATGGCCAAGCGCCTCGATCGGTTGCAGGCGTGCGGCGTTGCGCGCCGGCACATAGCCGAACACCACGCCGGTCAGTGTCGAACACAGGAAGGCGCCGGCAACCGCGCCGGCGGAGAACACCATCTGCCATTGCGGGATCAGCAGCGCCAGCGCCAGCCCGATCAGGTAGGCCACGGCGGTGCCGATCACCCCGCCCAGCAGGCATACCAGCACGGCCTCGGTCAGGAACTGCATCAGCACGTCGCGCTGGCGGGCCCCCACGGCCATGCGGATGCCGATCTCGCGGGTGCGCTCGGTCACCGAGACCAGCATGATGTTCATCACGCCGATGCCGCCGACCAGCAGCGAGATCACGGCGACCGCCGACAAGAACAGCGTGAGCGCCTGCCCGGTGCGTTCCATGGTCTTGACGATGCTGTCCATGTTGTAGGTAAAAAAGTCCTTCTTGCCGTGGCGCAGCGTCAGCAGGCGCTCGATGGCTTGCTGGGCCGCCGCGCTGGGCTGGCCATCGCGGATGCGCACGGACAGCTCGTCGAAATGCGACTGGCCAAAGATGCGGCTGCCCGCGGTGGTGTAGGGCAGCCAGATATTGAGGCTGCTGCCGTTGTCGTCGAACATGGTTTTCTTCTCGCGCGCCACGCCGATCACCACGCAAGGCAGGTTGCCCACCAGGATGATCTGGCCCAGCGCGCTCAAGGCATTGCCGAACAGCTTGCGGCGGGTTTTTTCGTCGATCACGGCCACTTGCGCGTGCCTGCGCAGCTCGTCCGGCAGGAAGGCCGCGCCTTGCGTCAGGCCCAGGCCACGCACGCGGAAGAAGCTGGCGCCCACGCCATGCACAGTGGCGTTGACGTCGACGCTGCGGTACCTCAGGCGCTGGACCTTGCTGGTGATCGCAGTGGCGCTGTCCACATACGGCAGCGCGTGCAGGGCCTCGATATCGGCGGCCACCAGGGTGCGGATGCCGGCGGCGCGGTCGTCGCCAAAATCCTTGCCGGGGAAGATCTCGAGCGTGTTGGCGCCGATGGCGCGGATATCCGCCATCACGTAGCGCTTGGCGCCTTCGCCGATGGCCACGATCGACACCACGGAGGCGATGCCGATGATGATGCCCAGCATGGTCAGCGCGGTGCGCATGCGATGCGCCATCAATGCGCCCCAGGCCATGGAAAAGGCCTCGGTGAAGCCCTGCCAGGCGCGCGCACGCCGCAGCGGAGCCTCGGCGTTGCCGCCGGCCCCCGGGGCTTGCGTGGCCGGCCTGGCTTGCACGAGGCTGCTGCCCGGCTCATCCTCGGCCCGCGGCGGCCGGTTCGCGCGGTCGGCCACGATACGGCCGTCGGCGATCTCGATGATGCGCTCGGCGTTGCGCGCCAGTCCCATGTCGTGGGTGACGATGATCACGGTGTGGCCGAGCGCATGCAGCTCGCGCAGGATGGCCAGGACTTCCTTGCCGCTATGGCTGTCCAGCGCGCCCGTGGGTTCGTCCGCCAGGATCACCTGGCCGCCGTTGATCAGCGCGCGGGCAATGCTCACGCGTTGCTGCTGGCCGCCGGAGAGCTGGGAAGGGCGGTGTCCGGCGCGCTCGCCCAGGCCCAGCCGCTCCAGTAGCTGCAGGGCGCGGGCACGGCGCGCGGCGCGGTCGGTGGCGGCGTAGATGGCCGGCACCTCCACGTTGTCCGCGGCGGAAAGCTGGGCCATCAGGTGGTAGCGCTGGAAGATAAAGCCGAAGCGCTCGCGGCGCAGGCGGGCCAGCGCGTCATCGTCCAGGGCCGTCACGTCCTGGCCCGCCACCAGGTAGCGGCCAGCGTTGGCCTGGTCCAGGCAGCCCAGGATGTTCATCAGCGTGGACTTGCCGGAGCCGGACGCGCCGACGATGGCGACCATCTCGCCCGCGCAGATGGCCAGGCTGACCTGGCGCAGCACGGGGATGTCCTGGTCGCCGGCGCGGAACGTGCGCTCCACATGCTGCAACAGCAAGAGCGGGGCATGCGTCATGGCCTGGCCTCCGCGTTGACGGCGCCGGCATCGCCGGTGATGACGCGGTCGCCTTGCGCCAGGCCGCTCAGCACTTGCGCATGCGCGTTGTTGCTCAGGCCTGTGCGCACCTTCACCGTCTCCACGCGCTGGTCCGGGTGCAGCACGCGGACTTCCACGCTGCCGTCCTGGCCGCGCGGCCCCAGCGCGGCCAAGGGCACCAGCAGCGTGTTCCTGGCCTCGCCCAGCATGATGGCCACCTGTGCCGTCATATCGATGCGCAGCTTGTGGCCCGGATTGGGCACGTCGAACAACGCATTGAAGAACACGGCGTTGTTGATCTTCTCCGGCGACGGCTGAATGGCCTGCAGCGACGCGTGGTAGCGGCGGTCCGGCTCGCCCATGATGGTGAAGTAGACCGCCTGCCGGTCGGCGATGCGGATCACATCGGCCTCCGACACCTGCGCCTTGACGGTCATGGCATCGAGGTTGGCCAGCTTGAGGATGGTCGGTACCTGGTAGGACGCCACCACGGTCTGGCCTTCCAGCGTGGTGAGCGCCACTACCTCGCCGTCCATCGGCGCGACGATGCGGGTGTAGCCAAGGTCGATGCGGGCGGACTCGGCCTTGATGCTGAGCTGCGCGATATCGGCGTCCAGAGCGATCAGCTCGGCCTCCAGCGAGCGCAGGTCGGCTTCGGCGATTTCAAGGTCCTGGCGCGAGGCCGCCTCCTGCGACTGCAGCTCGCGCTGGCGTTGCCAGTTCAGGCGGGCCTGGCGCAGGCGCGAGCGCTTGGCGTCACGCTGGGCCTTGCCGCTGGCCACGGCGGCATTCGCCTGGCGCAGCGCATTCTCCAGCAGCACCGGGTCGATCTGGGCCAGCAACTGACCCTGCTTGACCTTGTCGCCGAGCTTCACCTTCAGCGATTTGAGCTGGCCATTGACCTGCGCGCCGACTTCGACCTGGCGGATGGGCTGCAATACGCCATTGGCCAGCACGGTGACTTCGAGGTCGCCGCGGGTGACGGTGGCGGTGATGTACTCGGGGTGCTTGCCGGGTGTCAGGCGCCAGGCCGCCAACGCAATGATGGCGGACAGGGTGAGCATGGCGATGATCAGGCCGTGCCTGCGGCGGTTCGGGGGATGGGCCATTGGCGTTGCGGGGATCTACGGAAAAAGGATCAAGGTCAGGCAATCTGCGGCGGATGTCTTGGGGAATAGGCGCAGAGGCCTATTTTTGAAATCAAAGGCAGTGGCGATGCATGAGGGGATTGTGAACGGACAGGCCTGCCGTGTCTGTGGGCAATCTATCCCCGCTTGTATGAAAGTGTGGCGAGATGTGCGGCTTTGTCGTCGCGCCTGTGTTGGCGGGGGCGCGCGGTGCGGCTGGGCGAGGGCGGGCCTTGCCAGCGTGGGATTTGCCCGATTAGTCTCGCCGTGCCGGACATGGAGGCACAGGCACTGGCGCGAGGTACCGGGCGGGCAGCGTGATGGCAAGGCGCGTGCAGCCCGCCACGCCGCTGTCCAGCGAGGCCTGGCCGCCGTGGGCCAGCGCATCCAGCTCGCGCACGTCCAGCCGCAGGGCCTCGAGGCGCTGCGCGCGCTGCAGCGGATCGGGCCGGGCATCGGCGGACTGCAGCAGGGCGATGCCGAATTCCAGCCGCGTGATCGGCGTCTTGAGCTCATGCGAGATGCCGTGGATCATGTCGCGCTGCTGCATGACGGAGGCCTCGATACGCGACGCCATGTCGTTGAACTGGCGCGTCAACGGATAGAGGTTGGCGCGCCTGGACAAGCGCGCACGGGCGGCAAGGTTGCCGCGGCCGAACTGCCTGGCCGCCTCGCGCAGGGCATTGAGTTCGCGCCAGTGATAAAAAAGCCAGCCAATCACGGCGAGCAGCGTGGCGGATGCGATCAGCGTGTAGGCGATCAACTCGATCCTGGCCTGGCTCGCGTTCCTTTGGCTGATATGCAGGACCTGGCCGTTGCGCAAGGGCAGGTAGGCATCGTCGCCATCATCGCCAAACACGATCTTGTCGTCGCGCAGGTCGCGCAGGTCGCGCAGGTCGCGCAGGCGGCGTTCGCCCAGATGGGCCACGGCATGCATGCCGACCACGGCGAAGCCCTCTCTCGCGTTGCGCCGCAACGTCTGCAGCGCGGCCTCGCGCGCTGGGCCCGGGTGGCGCGCCAGGTAGCCGGTGAGCAGGAAGGCATAGCTTCCAACCTCTTTGCGCTCGCTCTCGCTGAGTTGCTGGTGGTACGCGGGGATGAGTACATGGTCGATCGCGGCAAAGGCAGCGAACACGCCCAGGTTGAGCAAGAGAAAAAGCTTGAAGAGGGATCGGAACATCTTGGCTTGTCTCCTTCGCGCTTTGGCGGCGGGCGAAAGGATCTCGTCGGGTGGATCGCATTGGTCTTGCCCGGCCAATGCGAAGCGATTCTAGAGGCTAACGCTTCGCCCTGAAGCGGCTCGTATCAACTCGAGACAATTACGCACAATTACGCACAGTTTCGCGTCACTTTCCAACAGACACCGATAGGCCCTGTCCCTAGACTCTGGGGCTTGATCCAAGGGGGCTTAGGTGAATCGCATGTTGAGAAGAAAGTTGGAGAGATCGATGTGGGCCGGCGCATTTCTGGCCAGCGGCCTTGGCTGTGCCAGCGCGTATGCCGACAATATTTACACGGTCGGACTGGGCCTGGGCGTCGCGCCGCGCTATGAGGGCAGCAACGAGTACCGGCTGATCGGCGGCCCGCTGTTCAGCGCGGAGTTCGGCAATGGCTTTTTCATCAGTCCCCTGCGCGGCGGCGCGGGCTACGGCCACACGTTCTCCAACGGCATGTTTGCGTCGTTTGGCCTCGACTACGACCTGGGCCGCACCGACAGCAAGCGCTTCGACCTGCCGGGCTCCGATCACCTGAAAGGCATGGGGCGGATCCCGGGTTCCCTGGTTGGGGCGTTGCAGGTCGGCATGCCGGTGTACGGCGGCGCCGTACTCAGCGTGACGCTCGACGCGCCGATGACCAAGCGCGACCGTGGCCTGAGCGGCCATATCGACCTGTCCGTGCCGGTGTACAAGGCCGGCAAGCACCTCGTCAGCGTCAGCCCCAGCCTGCATTTCGGCTCGCGCAAGTACACCCAGACCTTCTACGGCGTGACCGACGCGCAAGCCGCGAACAGCCAGTTCCGCCCCTACACCACCAAGGCGGGATTCGACCGCGCCAGCGTGGCCGTGTCCTGGGAATACGAGATCTCGCCCTCCTGGTCGGTAAACAGCACGGTGGCCGTGACCCGCTTGCTGGGTGACAGCGCCAACAGCCCGATCGTGCAGTCGAAACAGTCGTTCGTTGGCCTGACGGCGCTCAAGTACCGCTTCTAGCCACACCGGCTGCACCGGCCGCACCGGCTGCGCAACTCCGTTCTGCTTTGCTCCTGTTCGCCGAGGGAAGACATGACACCGCGAATCCCCATCCTGATGTACCACCAGATCGATGCGCCGCCGCCGCGTGGCACACCGATGCGCAGCCTTGTGGTGGCCGTGCGCGATTTCTCCTGGCAGATGCGCCTGCTCCGGCTGATGGGCTATCGCGGCCTGGCCTTGCGCGACCTGCTGCCTTACCTGCGCGGCGATAAGGCCGGCAAGGTGGTGGGCATCACGCTGGACGACGGCTACCGGAACAACCTGGACCATGCGCTGCCAGTGCTGCAGCGTTGCGGGTTCAGCGCAACCTGCTATGCGGTCAGCAGCCTGCTCGGCAGGACCAATGCCTGGGACACGGCCATTGGCGTGCCGGAGACGCCCCTGATGACCATGCAGGAACTGCGCACCTGGACCCGTGCGGGCATGGAAGTCGGCGCGCATACGCGCACCCATGTGGACCTGACCAGGATGGATGGCGATGCCGCGCGCGACCAGATCGCGGGCAGCAAGCTCGCGCTGCAAGATGCGCTGGGGGCACCGGTGCGGCACTTCTGCTATCCCTATGGTGCATTCAATCAACCTGTCGCCGACCTGGTGCGGGAAGCCGGCTACCACAGTGCGGTGACCACGCAGCGCGGCCGCGCCGCGATCGGCGGCAACCTGTTCGGCCTGCCGCGCGTGCCGGTCGCGCGGACCTCGCATGCCGGACATTTTTTGCTGAAGCTGGCGACTACCTATGAAGATCGCCGCGGCATGGAGGTGGTGTCATGATGCACGCTGACCGAGGCGCCGCGCTGTCCGCCGGCCAGTTGCGGGTGCTGGTGCTGAACTCCCGGATGGATGGCGGCGGCATCGATTCGCACACGCTGTCGCTGTGCCGGGCCCTGCGGCTGCAGGATTGCGTGGTGAGCTTGGCCGCGCCGGCGCGCGCACGCTGGATTGACGCGGCGCAAGCCATGCCCGGCATCCAGGTGCTTGCGCTGGATGCCGGGCGCGTGGTCTGGCCGCTGGTGCTGTCACGCTATATCCGCGAGCAGCGCATCGATGTCATCCACGCGCATCACGGGCGCGATTACTGGGTGGCGATCGCGGCCTGGATGCTGTCTGGCCGAACTGCATCGGTGGTGGTGACGCGTCACCTGATGACCCAGCTCAAGGAGCGCACGCGCCGCTACCTGGCGGCGTTCTCCAACGTGATCGCGGTGTCCGATGCGGTGCAGGAGTCGCTGCGCCGGGTTGATCCGGAGCGTGCCTTGCGGCTGCGGCGGATCTACTGCGGGATTGACACCGAGCGCTTTCGCCGCATTGCCTTGCGCGGCTATCGCGTGCGCGAGACCCTTGGGCTGCCGCAGGACGCGTGGGTCTACGCGATGATCGGCGGGGCGCAACGGCCCCACGGCAAGGGGCAGTTCTACTTCGTCAATGCCGCTGCGCAGGTGCGGGCGCGGCACCCGCACGCGCATTTCCTTTGCGTCGGCGACGGCGACCTGATCCCGCAGTTGCGCCATGAGGCGCAGGCGCTGGGTTTGGCCGGGTGCATCCACTTCCTGCCGTTCGAGCATGATGTAGCGTCGCTGATGCAGGCGATCGATGTGCTGGTGCATCCGGCCGTGGGCAGCGAGGCGCTGGGGCTGGTGATACTGGAGGCACTGAGCTGCAGCAGGCCAGTGATCGCCACCGCGCTGGACGGGATACCCGAGACCTTTCTCGATGGCGCCCACGGCGTGCTGGTTCCTCCGCGCGACGCGCACGCCCTGGCGCAGGCCATGTGCCAGCTGGCGGCGGACCCTCGGCGCGCGGCCCGCATGGGTTGGCGCGGGCGCGGCTGGGTGGAGGCGAACTTCTCGCTGGCCTCGCTCGGGCGCGAAACCGTGCAGCTGTACCGGGATTGCATGGCGGCGGCGCGGCATCGGGACAGGGCAAGCATCGCGCAAAGCGGGCAGACTGCGCCGGCCGCGTCGGAGCGGACCTGAAACGGTGCGTTTCGGCACCAGGGTGGGGACAGTCGTCTATACTTGTCAGCATGCTAACGAATTTGGTGAGTTGAATGTCCTCTGCAAAACGTCAAACGACGCGCTCCGCTCCTCCGGTCGAGGATCCGGCGCCGTCCGAAGCGGACCCGGCCAAGGAGCTTCTGTGGGCGCGGCCCGGCTTCCTGGTGCGTCGCCTGCACCAGATCCACGTGGCCATGTTTTTCGAGGAATGCAAATCTCCCAGCATCACGCCGGTGCAGTACGCCATCCTGACGGTATTGTCCGTGTTGCCCGGGCTGGACCAGACCGCGCTGGGACAGGAAGTCGGTTTTGACCGCACCACCACCGCCGACGTGGTGCGCCGCCTGGAAGAACGTGGCCTGGTCGAGCGCAAGGACAATCCGGCCGACCGCCGCACGCGCCACGTGCACCTGACCAAGGAAGGGCAGACCGTGGTGGCGTCGCTGCGCGCCGATATGGAACGCGCGCAGGAGCGCATGCTGGCGCCGTTGCGCCCGGCGCAGCGCAAGGTGTTCATGGACTTGCTGTCGACGTTGGTCGAGGCTAACAACGACTATAGCCGCACCGTGTTGCGCATCATGTAGCGACAGTGCGCCGGCATGGCGCCGGCGCTTGGGCCATACCCGCTCAGACCGGATACACCAGGTCGTTGGCGATGATGGTGGTGTCGTACACGACCTGGCGCTCGGCCAGCAGCAGCTTGCCCTCGATGCGGGCGAAGCGGTCGTGATACGTGCCCGCCATGTGGATGGTGGTGGGCCCTTCCACCAGCGTTTGCAGCAGCAGGAAGCTGGCCTGGGCCTGGATCTCGCCAGACTCGCCTTGATCGGTGACGCGCGTATTGGTGACGAGATGCAGCATATAGCGCGGCGCGAACATCTGGGTGCGCGCAATCGCCACCGCCCGGTCGTGCATCATGCCGCGGCCTTCGGCATAGACCAGGCCCACCGGCAGCCCGAGTTCCACGTTCTCCCGTGCGGTGACGCGGTAGATGCAATCCTCGGTAAAGAACTCGGGCCACGTTTCCACCATGCCGGCATCGAGCACGGCGCAGTATTCGCTGTGGAAGGCGTCGATCTCCATGCGCAGCGCTTGCGCGCGCGCGGGGGCCAGCTGGCAGGGGCGAAAGAGGCTATGCGCCATCGGTGTCATGGTTGGGGTGATTGTCGGTGTCATGCTGTTCAGAACCCCATCACGCTGCGGTAGTACTGGTACATGGCGCGGATCGCGGACTCCGAGATCAGCGAGTTGGCGGTGCCGACGTGTCCGGGATCGAGCTTCAGCACGTTGCGGTCGGTGCTGGAGCGGCGCACGCCCTCCTGCACGAACTTCATCGCTTCGTTGTCTTCCAGGCCAAGGAAGCCGGCCGGGCCCATCAGGTTGCCCTGGCGCAGGCGGTGGCGCGTCATCTCCTCGGTGTCGTCCTCATAGCCGAACATGGTCCACTGCATCAGCATGCTGTCCGGGCCGTTGGGCACGATCTGGCGCACGCCCAGCGTGTTCATCTCGCGCTGCACGATCAGGTTCGGCCAGATGGTCTGCATGGTGACGGACCACGGCGAATCGAACTCCTTGATGTACTCCAGGAAGCGGTCGTCCTGCAGGCGCATGCCTTCGTGGTAGGAGCGCATCTCCTTCTTGTTCTCGTCGCTCACCGCCGCATACTTGTCTTCCTTCTTGGCCGACGCCATGGTGCCGTGGCGGCCGTGCACCGGGTCCGCGATCATGGCGGAGTCGTTGCCGGCGACCAGCAGGCCAAACACCACCAGGAAGGAGTGCAGCAGCGTGGCGTGGTACGGGTCCTTCAGGTTCTCGTGGTACATCTTCCAGTTGCAGGGCAACTCGTTCTTGTAGTACCCGAGGATCTTGAGCGGCTTGCCGTTGAACACCACGTCGAAATCCTTGAGGATTTCCGGCGTCATGTACACGTCCAGCGGTTCCATGTCGTTGGCGTACGAGGCGAAGATCACCCCGTTGCGCGTGGCCACGTTCAGCTTCACCAGGCCATGGTCTTCATTGCGGAAGTCCTTGGGCATGCCACCGGCACGATTCACGCCGCGCTTGAACGGCACGCCCTGCAGGTTGCCCTTCAGGTCGTAGGACCACTGGTGATACGGGCAGACGAACTCCTTGGCGTTGCCCTGGCCATGCCGGCAGAACTCCGCGCCGCGGTGGGCGCAGCGGTTCTCGAAGACATTGACGGAGCCGTCTTCAGCGCGCGCCACGACGACGGGCGTCGGCCCGACGTAGGAACGCTTGAAGTCGCCCGAGTTGGGAATCTCGGCCTCCAGCGCGACGAAATTCCACGAGCGGCCGCGGAAGATTTTCTCCAGTTCCAGGTCGTACACGGCATTGCTGGTGTACACCCAGTCAGGGATGAAATGCAGGGCGTCCTCCGGCCACAGGCAGGCGGCCAGTTCGGCATCCTTGGCGCGCGGCGTGCGGTTGATGACCGCATGGGTCTGGTACATGTTTCGTTCCTCGTTCAGGATTGGGTTTCGCTCGCGCGCACGGCGGCGGCTTCGCGCGCCGCCTGCTTCAAGGGCAGGGCCGTGTCGCACAGCAAGCCGATATCGCAGGCGGTGCCTTGTTCGATCAGGTTGCGGAGCTGGCGCAGGTCGCCGCCCGCGTTGACGGCGATGGCGTGGCGCAGTTGTGCGCCGGCCATGCCAAGCAACAGGAATTTTGGGGGGGTGTCGCCCTCGGGTGCTTCTGCGCTGCCGCGCAGCGTGTAGCGCAGCGTGGGGTCCATGGCGCCCAGCATCTGGATATTGCAGCCGAGCTGGTCGGTCCAGAACCAGGGTAAGGCGGCCGGGGCCGTCGGCACGCCGAGCATGGCGGCCGCGGCGATGCGGGCCTGCTCATTGGCGTTCTGCCACGACTCCAGGCGCATCTCCTGGCCAAACAACGGCTGGTATTGGCTGGTGCAATCGCCGGCGGCAAACACACCCGGCGCGCTGGTGCGGCAGTGCGCGTCGACCCGGATGCCGCCGTTGCCCGGGTGGAGCGCAAGCCCGGCTGCCTCTGCCAGGCCCACGTTGGGCTGCAGCCCGATGGCCACCACCACCAACGGCGCGCGCAAGGCGGTGCCGTCCGCCAGCATGACGGCAACCTCGTCCGCGGCCGGCGGGATCGACGCGATCTCGCAGCCCAGGCGCAGGTCGATGCCGAGGCCGCGCGCGCGTTGCGCCAGCCAGTCCGAGAACACGCTCGGCACGGCGCGCTGCAGCAACAGCGGCGCGGCTTCGACCACTGTCACCGCCAGCCCCATGGCGCGGGCGGTGGATGCGGTTTCCAGTCCAAGGAAACCGCCGCCGATCACCAGCACCGCGCGCTCGCGGCGCAGCGCGGCCCGCAAGCCGCGCGCATCGGCGAGCGAGCGCAGGTAATGCACCCGGGGCTGCCCCTCGGGCAAGGCGGGCAGGGTGCGGGCACGCCCACCGGTCGTCAGCAGGCAGCGGCTGAAGGAAATCGCCTGGCCATCGGCGCAATGCGCCGTGGCGCTGGCGGGATCGAGCGAGGCCACGGTGGTGGCCAGGCGCAAGTCGATGCCTCGCTCGGCATAGAAGCCCGCCGTGTGCACGCCGATGCGCTCGTCTTGCTGTTCGTCCGCCAGCACGGCCTTGGACAGCGGGGGGCGCTCATACGGCGCATGGGCCTCGCCGCCGACCATGACGATGCCGCCGTCATGGCCCAGCGTGCGCAGCGCGGCGGCGGCCGTGGCGCCAGCCTGGCCGGCGCCGATGATCAGGATGGGGGCGTCTTGTGACATGGCCGGCGCTCAGGCGGTGACCATGACATCGACCAGGACATCGCTGTCCACGATCTTGACCGGGTAGACCTTGATGCCCTGCGTGGCGGGCGCGCACATGGCCTGGCCGGTGCGGATATCGAAGCGCGCCTGGTGCAGCGGGCATTCGATGCAGCCATCCTCCAGATAGCCGTCGGACAGCAGCGCGTACTGGTGCGTGCAGACGTTGTCGGTGACGAAGTACTCCCCTTCGCTGCGGTACAGGGCCAGCTGCGCGTCGCCTAGCGTGAGCGGCATCACTTCATCGTCCTGAAGCTGGCCGGTAGTGGCGATCTTGGTCCAAGCCATGATGCATCTCCTTTGATCAGTATGCTGAGTATTAATGATCAGTGTACTGATTTAAATTGCCGACTGAATCAGCGTTAACCCTTGAGCGTCGCCGAGGCGGCCGAGGTGGCCGAGGTGGCGGAATGGCCGTGCAAGGGCGTGGCGGCGCTGGCCGGGGCAGGGCGCGCCCGCGCGGCCCGGCGCTCCAGCAGGGCTTGTACCTCGCCCATGATGCCGCGGCGAAAGGTGAGCACGCAGACCACGAAAATCAGGCCTGTGACCATGCTGACCGACTCTCCCAGCGTATTGAACCAGTCCACGCCCGTCATCGCGGCCAGGCTGCTGCCGGCATCGCCGAGTTTGTTTTCGACCGCGACAATCACCAGCGCGCCCAGGATCGGCCCGGACAAGGTGCCCATGCCACCCACCAGCGTCATCAGGATGACGGATCCGGACATGGCCCAGTGCACGTCGGTCAGCGTGGCAAAGCCGAGCACCAGCGTCTTCAATGCGCCTGCCAGTCCCGCCAGCGCGGACGACAGCACAAAGGCCAGCAGCTTGAACCTGTCCGTGTCGTAGCCCAGCGAGATGGCGCGCGGCTCGTTTTCCTTGATGGCCCGCAGCACCTGACCGAAAGGCGAGTTCACCACCCGCGCGATCAGCAGCAGTGCGGCGCCGACCACGATGGACGCCACGTAGTACATCGTCAGGTCGCCCTCCAGCGAGAACAGCCCGAACAGGCTGCCGCGCGGCACCGCCTGCAAGCCGTCCTCGCCGCCCGTCACCGGAGCCTGCAGGCAGAAGAAGTAGAACATCTGCGCCAGCGCCAGCGTCACCATCGCAAAGTAGATGCCCTGGCGCCGGATCGCCAGCGCGCCAAAGGCCAGGCCGAGCAGCGCGCCGAACGCCGTGCCGGCCAGCAGCCCGAGCTCCGGCGTGGCGTGCAGGGATTTCATCACGTAGCCGCAGGCATAGGCCGCGCCGCCAAAGAACGCGGCATGGCCGAAGGACAGCAGCCCGGTAAAGCCCAGCAGCAGGTTGAAGGCGCAGGCAAACAAGGCGAAGCACATCAGCTTCATCGCCAGCACCGGGTAGGCGCCGAGAAAGGGGGCAAGCGCGACGGCCGCCATCAGCAAGGCGCCGGTCAGTCTTGCGCGAGAGTCAACGGTCATTATTTTTCCTTTCCGAACAGGCCGGCGGGGCGCACCATCAGCACGCACACCATGGCCACGAAGACGACGGTTGCCGAGGCTTCCGGGTAGAACACCTTGGTCATGCCTTCGAACACGCCCAGGCCCAGCCCTGTAAAAATGGAACCGAGGATCGAGCCCATGCCGCCGATCACCACCACGGCGAACACGGTGATGATCAGGTTCTGGCCCATCAGGGGCGAGATCTGCATCACGGGCGCGGCCAGCACGCCGGCAAAGGCGGCCAGCCCCACGCCGAAGGCGTAGGTCAGCGTCACCAGCAACGGCACGTTGATGCCGAATGCTTCCACCATGCGCGGGTTCTCCGTGCCGGCGCGCAGGTAGGCGCCAAGCCGCGTCTTCTCGATCACGTACCAGGTGGCGAAGCACACCACCAGCGAGGCCGCCACCACCCAGGCGCGGTAGTTGGGCAGCACCATGAAGCCCACGCTGGTGGCGCCCGTCAGCGCCTCGGGCGTGGCGTAGGACAGGCCGGAGACGCCATACGCCGAGCGCAGCAGCCCTTCGATCAGCAGGCAGATGCCTAGCGTCAGCAGCAGGCCATAGAGGTGATCGAAACGATAGAGCCGGCGCAGCATGGTGCGCTCCAGCACCACGCCCAGCACGCCGGTGACGAGCGGGGCGAGGAGCAGCATCAGCCAGTAGCTCAGCCCCAGGTAGGCCAGCCCCATCCAGGCCAGCACGGCGCCCAGCATGAACAGGGCGCCATGGGCAAAGTTGATGACATTGAGCAGGCCAAAGATGACTGCCAGCCCAAGGCTCAGGATGGCGTAGAACGAGCCGTTGACGAGTCCGAGCAGCAGCTGGCTCAGCAGTGCGGGCATGGGTATGCCAAAAAATTCCATGACGAGGGTTCCTTACACGCCAAGCAGGGCGTTCAGCGTGGGCATCTTGCGCGCGAGCGCGCTGGCGTCGAAGCACTCCACCATGCGGCCGTGCTCCATCACGTAGAAGCGCTCGGCGAGTGGCGCGGCGAAGCGGAAGTTCTGCTCCACCATGACGATGGTGTAGCCGCGTTTCTTGAGCGTGGTGATCATTCTGGCGAGGGTCTGGACGATGACGGGGGCCAGGCCTTCGGAGATTTCATCGAGCAGCAGCACGCTCGCGCGGGTGCGCAGGATGCGGGCGACGGCCAGCATCTGCTGCTCGCCGCCCGACATGCGCGTGCCCTGGCTCTTGCGGCGTTCCCACAGGTTGGGGAACATCGCGTAGATCTCGTCCAGCGGCATCGGCTCGCGGCCTGACGTTGCAACGTCAGGCTTGAACACCGGCGGCAGCATCAGGTTTTCCTCGCACGACAGGCTGGAGAAGATCGCGCGTTCTTCCGGGCAATAGCCCAGGCCTAGCGGCGCGATGCGGTGCGTCTTCATGCCGATGGTCTCGGTGCCGTTGACGCGGATCGAGCCCTTGCGGGCGCCGACCAGCCCCATGATGGCGCGCATGGTGGTGGTGCGGCCCGCGCCGTTGCGGCCCAGCACGGTGACGACCTCGCCCGGGTTGACGGTCAGGTCCACGCCGTGAAGGATGTGGGATTCACCGTACCAGGCGTGCAGGTCCTGGATCTGCAGGGCGGGGGTGGGTTGGCTCGTGGGTTGGTTCGTGGGTTGGCTCATCATGCGGCCTCCGCCGGTTCGGCATCTGCCGTGCCCATGTACGCATCCATCACTTGCGGGTTGCGCGTCATTTCCTCGTATGGCCCTTCCGCCAGGATGGCGCCGCGCTGGAGCACGGTGATGCGCTCGGCGATGGACGACACCACGCTCATATTGTGTTCCACCATCAGCACGGTGCGTCCGGCGGAAACCTGCTTGATCAAGGCGGTCACTACCTCCACATCCTCGTGCCCCATGCCTTGCGTGGGCTCGTCGAGCAGCATCAGCTCGGGGTCCATTGCCAGCGTGGTGGCGATCTCCAGCGCACGCTTGCGGCCATAGGCCAGCTCGGCGGTCGGCAGGTCGGCAAAGCCCTCCAGGCCGACGGCCTTGAGCAGCGCGACCGCGCGGTCGTTGAGCTCGTCCAGCGAGCGCTTGCTCTTCCAGAAGTGATAGGCGGTGCCGAGCTTGCGCTGCAGCGCCACCCGCACGTTTTCCATCACGGTGAGCTGGGGGAACACCGCCGAGATCTGGAAGGACCGGATCACGCCCTTGCGGGCGATCTGGGCGGGGCGCGCCCGCGTGATGTCCTCGCCGTTGAACAGGATGGTCCCGGCGGAGGGCGCATGGAACTTCGTCAGCAGGTTGAAGCACGTGGTCTTGCCGGCGCCATTGGGCCCGATCAGGGCGTGGATGGCGCCGCGCCGAACGCGCAGGTCGACCTGGCTGACGGCGGTGAAGCCCTTGAACTCCTTGGTGAGCCCCCGGGTTTCAAGGATGACGTCAGCCTGGCTCATGCGTGCTCCGCTTTTGGGTCTTGGCAGGTTGGGTCTTGGCAGGTTGGTTCTGCATCGCGGCTCACTTCTTCACCAGTGCGCATTCGCTGGCGGACAGCGGGCGGAATGCCGAGTCGCCGGGGATGGTGCTGATGTACTTGACCAGGTCCCACGGGCCCTTGGACTCCGCCGGCGTCTTGGCCTGCGCCAGGTACATGTCATGCACCATGCGGCCATCCACGCGCACCTTGCCGGCATGCACGAAGTCGTCGTTGACCGCCAGGGCGCGCATCTTCTCCGCCACCGCCGGGCCATCCACCGTCCTGGCCGCCTCAACCGCCTTCAGGTAGTGCAGCACACCGGAATACACGCCGATCTGCCCGTGCGTCGGGTAAGCCTTGTGCTTGGCGTAGAAGCGCTCCACGAAGGCCTTTGACCTGGCGTCGAGGTCGAGCTTGAATGGGTCCACATAGGTCAGGCCCTGCGCCACGCTCGGGCCCAGGCTCTTCAGGTCGGTGATGAAGGTCGACGGCGTGATCACGGTCTGTCCGCCCTTGATCAGGCCGAACTCGCCCGCGGCCTTGACGCCGTTGATCATGTCGTTGCCGGCGTTGGCCAGCACCACCACCTTGGCCTTGGACGCAGAGGCGGCCACGATGGGGCTGCTGAAATCGCTGGCGTTAAGCGGATGCTTGGTGCTCCCCACGTTCTTGCCGCCGCTGGCCTCCACCTCCTTGCGGAAATCCGATTCCAGCGACTGGCCCAGCGCGTAGTCCACGGTGATGTAGTACCAGCTGTTCTTGCCGTCGGCGATCAGCCGCTTGACCAGCGGCGCCGACACCGAATACGTATCCCAGCCCCAGTGAAAGCCGGTGGGCGAGCAGTTCTGGTTGGTCAGCGCCATGGCGCCGCCGGTGGAGACGATATTGATCTTCTGTTTTTGCCTGGCGATTTCCTGCACCGCCAGCGCGGTGGAGGAGTTGGGGAAATCGATCACCATGTCCACGCCATCGGTGTCGAACCAGCGGCGCGCCAGCGACGAGGCGATGTCCGCCTTGTTCTGGTGGTCGCCAGAGAGCACCGTGACCGGCTTGCCGAGCGCCTTGCCGCCGAACTCTTCAACGGCCATCTGCGCCGCGAGCACCGAGCCGCGGCCCGAGAGATCGGCGTAGGAGCCGGACATATCGGTAATCACGCCAACCTTGACGCCGTTGGCATCCGCCAGCGCGGCGGTGCTGCAAAGCAGGGCGATCAGGGCGGGGATCAAGGCAGGAATCGGGGTGCGGCGTGCGTTGTGCAGAGACTTCATGGGGGCGCTCCAGACAGGGTGAGTGGGGTTCGGGAACCGGGATAGAAAACCAGATGGCTTCGCCTTGGTGCAGCGATCAGTATGCTGATCATTAACTGCAGTGTACTGAGCAAATTTCGCGCCAGAGGACGAAGCCGGGCTACAGGGCTACAGGGCTACAGGGCTACAGGGGGCACAGTGGGATCAGGTATCCAGGTTGCGGCCACGGGTCTCGGGCACGAACACCATGCCGACGACAAAGGCGATGGCGGCGATCGAGACCGGATACCAGAGGCCGAAGTACACATTGCCGCTGGACACGTTCATCGCCGTCACGACGAACGACAGCATGCCGCCGACCCAGCCCGCGCCCAGGTGGAAGGGCAGGGACAGCGACGTGTAGCGGATGCGCGCCGGGAACAGCTCGACCATGAACGCCGCCAGCGGGCCGTACACCATGGCGAGCAAGAGGATGGGGATCAGCAGCATCAGGAACAGCATCGGGCGGTTGATGGCGGCCGGGTCTGCGTGCTCCGGCCAGCCGGCGGCCACCAGCGCCTGCTTGATCGCCGCTTTGTCAAAGCCCTGCAGCGTGGTGTCGCCGATGCGCAAAGCGGGCTGCGCTCGGGCATCAATCTGCGTGAATTCGTAGCCGACGCCAAGATCCGTCAGGTAGCCCTTGACCTTGTCGCACGCCGACACCGGCTCGGCAAACAGGCGGAAGTGGCAGTCGCCGGCGCGTAGCTGCACCGTGTTGCGCTGCTGGAACTGCTCCAGCGCCGGGTTGGCGTAGTGCGTCAGCGCCCTGAAGATGGGCTGGGTGGCCAGCGCCGCCAGCAGGCAGGCGGCCATCATGATGTGCTTGCGGCCGATCCGGTCCGACAGCCAGCCGAAGAACAGGTAGCAGGGCGTGGCGATCACCAGCGCGATGCCGATCAGCAGGTGCACCAGTTCCAGCGGCACGTGCAGCGTCTTGTTGACGAAGAACATCGTGTAGAAATGACCGGTGCCAAAGATGGCGCCGAGCCCGGATGCCACCACGAACAGCAGCAGCACGTACTTCAGGTTGGCCCAGTTCGTGAAGCTGTCCAGGATGGGGGATTTCGACGTGGCATTCCCGGCTTTCATGCGCGCAAAGATCGGCGACTCATGCAGCTTGCCGCGGATGTAGACCGACACCACCAGCATCAGGAACGAGACCAGGAACGGCAAGCGCCAGCCCCATTCGCGGAACTGCGCCTCGGTGAGGAGTGTCTTGAGCAGGTACACGACCAGCAGCGACGAGAGCAGGCCGAGTGTGGCCGTGGTCTGCAGGGAGCTGGTGTAGAGCCCGCGTTTTTCCACCGGAGAATGCTCGGCGACGTAGGTCACCGCGCCACCCACTTCGCCGCCCAGCGCCAGCCCCTGCAGCAGGCGCAGCACCACCAGCAGGATGGTGGCGGTGATGCCGAGCTGGCCATAGGTGGGTAACAATCCGACACCCACCGTGGCGATCCCCATGAGCAGGATCGTCACCAGGAAGGTGTGCTTCCGGCCGATCTTGTCGCCCAGCCGGCCGAACAGCAACGCCCCGACCGGGCGCACCAGGAAGCCCGCGCCGAAGGTGGCAAGGCTGGCGAGGAAGGCCGTGGTCTCGTTACCGGGCGGGAAGAACAATGCACCAAAGTAGACCGCCAGCGCCGCGTAGATATAAAAGTCGTACCACTCCATCAGCGCCCCGAAGGACGACGCGAGGATCACCTTGCGTTCTTCCCTTGTCATGCCCTGCTTGCGCACGGCGGCACCGTCATTGGCCAGGCTGATCGTCATGGTCGTTTCTCTCCGGGGCCAGGTCAGCCTGCCCGTGTGTGTATCCCACACTGTCAGCATGCTGAGTAATTTCAATCAGTGTACTGAGCAGAATTTGTCAGTGTTATGGGGGTTAACCCTTTTGGCTCCGGCTAGACATTCCCCAACCTCGTTGCTATATTAAAAATGCTCAGCATACTGATCAATTAGCAAGCCCCCACCAAAACAGGAGTCGCCACAGCATGACGAGAATTCGGAAGATTGCCCTGGAAGAGCACTTCATGGCCCCCGGTTTCCAGGCCTATTCGAAGGGATACCTCCAGCACATCGACGCAGCGGTCATGGCCGATCTCGCCAGGCGCCTGGCGGATTTCGACGACATACGCATCGGCGAGATGGACCGCGCCGGCATCGATTTCACCATCCTGTCGCAGACCGGCCCGGGCGTGCAGGGCGAGACGGATCGCGTCGCCGCCATTGGCCGTGCCCGTGAGAACAACGACTTCCTGGCGGCACAGGTGGCGCGGCACCCCACGCGCTTCGCTGGCTTTGCCGCGCTGCCGATGCATGACCCCGTCACGGCCGCGGACGAGCTGGAGCGCGCCGTGAAGCAGCTTGGCTTCAAGGGCTCGCTGGTCAACGGCCACACGCAGGGCGTGTATTACGACGATCCATCCTATGACGCGTTCTGGGAGCGCATGCAAGCGCTGGACGTGCCCATGTACTTGCATCCGACCGATGCGTTTGTCGCGCCGCATGTGTATTCGGGCCATCCCGAAATCAGCGGCGCGGCCTGGGGCTGGGGCGTGGAGACGGCCAGCCACGCGCTGCGCCTGGTGTTCGGCGGCGTGTTCGACCGCTTCCCCCGGCTCAAACTCATCCTTGGCCATATGGGCGAGGGGCTGCCGTTCCAGCGCTGGCGCTTCGATAGTCGCTTTGCGGTGTACTCGCATGGCATCAAGCTGGCGAAGAAGCCGTCGGAATACATCGGCAGCAATATCGTGATCACCACGTCGGGCGTGTGCTCGCCGGCTGCGCTGAACGGCGCGATTGCCGAGATGGGCGCCGAGGCCGTGCTGTTCTCGGTCGACTATCCCTACGAATCCACGGCGATTGCGGCGGACTTTATCGAGCAGGCACCGATGGACGAGGCCACCCGCCGCCTTGTCTGCCATGGCAATGCCGAACGCATTCTCAAGCTTTGAACCCCGAAACAACGGAGCGCCCCGTGCAAAAGACTTTCCGGATCGGCCAGATCGTGCCGAGTTCCAACACCACGATGGAAACCGAAATCCCCGCGATGCTGCTCGCGCGCCAGCAGGTGCGGCCTGAGCGGTTCACCTTCCACTCCAGCCGCATGCGCATGAAGAAGGTGGTCAAGGAAGAACTTGCCGCGATGGACGGCGAATCCGACCGCTGCGCGCTGGAACTGAGCGACGCCCGCGTCGACGTACTGGGCTATGCCTGCCTGGTGGCCATCATGGCGATGGGCCACGGCTATCACCGCGTCTCGGAGAAGCGCCTGCAGGCTCATACCGCGGCTAACGGCGCCGATGCGCCGGTGGTCACCAGCGCCGGTGCGCTGATCGATGCGCTCAAGGTGATCGGCGCCAAGCGTATCGCCGTCGTTGCGCCGTACATGAAGCCGCTGACCGAGCTGGTGGTGGACTACATCCGCAACGAAGGCTACGAAGTGGTGGACTGGCGCGCGCTGGAAATCCCCGACAACCTTGAAGTCGGCCGCCATGATCCTGCCAGGCTGGCCGGCATCGTCGCGCAGATGAACACCAAGGATGTGGACGCCATCGTGCTGTCCGCCTGTGTGCAGATGCCGTCCCTGCCGGCGGTGGCCAAGGTCGAAGCCATGACCGGCAAGCCGGTCATCACCGCCGCCATCGCCACCACCTACGCCATCCTCAAGCAACTCGACCTGGAGCCCGTGGTGCCAGGCGCCGGCGCTTTGCTCTCGGGCGCTTACTAAGATGAGTACCTTTGTTTGTGGCGGCAACGTCCACGCCAACGGCATCCGCCAGCACTATCTCCGCTATGGCGGCCACAGCGGTGCGCGCGTGACGCGCGATCCGGTGATCGTGGTGCCGGGCATCACCAGCCCGGCCATCACCTGGGGCTTCGTAGGCGAGCGCCTTGGCGAGCAGTTCGATACCTATGTGCTGGATGTGCGCGGACGCGGCCTGTCGTCTGCGTCGGACACGCTGGACTACAGCCTGGACGCCCAGGCCGCCGACGTGCTGGCGTTCGCGCAGGCGATGAACCTGCCCAGCTACAGCGTGGTGGGCCATTCGATGGGCGCGCGCATCGGCATCCGTGCCGCGCGCAGCCAGCCTGCCGGGCTGGCGCGGCTGGTAATGGTGGATCCACCCGTGTCCGGTCCGGGCCGGCGCGACTATCCCGCGCAGCTCGCCTGGTATGTGGACTCCATGGCGGTGGCGCGCCACGGCGTGGACATCGAGACCATGCGGCGCTTCTGTCCCACCTGGACCGACGAGCAACTGGCGTTGCGCGCCGAATGGCTGCACACCTGCGACGAGCGCGCCGTGCTGGCCAGCTTCCAGGGCTTCCACACCGACGATGTGCACGCCGACTTGCCGGGCATTGGCATTCCCGCCTTGTTGATGGTGGCCGGCCGCGGCGATGTGGTGCGCGCCGAGGATATCGAAGAGATTCGCGGGCTGCTGCCGCAGCTTGAAGTCAGCCATGTACCGGGCGCCGGCCACATGATTCCCTGGGACGACGAGGGCGGCTTCTACAACGCGCTGGGCGACTTCCTCGGCGCCGAAATTGTCCCCCGGCAAAAGGCCGCGGCCTGAACTACCGATCGACCGATCTACCGATCAGCAGGAGAGAACATGCCAGTCAGTGACCACGCTCTGATCCAGGCCTGGAAACAGGTCCTCACGCTGTCCCGGCTCGCGCCCGGGCAGACCGTCACCATTCTCACCAGCGCCGCCACGCATCCGCAGACGCTGTCGTGCGCGCTGGTTGCCACCCAGGCGATGGGCGCCATCGTCAATCGCCTGGACCTGCCGCCCGTCAACGCGGACAAGGCCTTGAGCCGCGATCCGCTGGCCTACCTGGGCACCACGGCGCTCACCGGCAACCGCGCGGCCATTGCGGCGCTCAAGGAGAGCGACCTGGTGCTGGACCTGATGACGCTGCTGTTCTCGCCCGAGCAGCACGATATCCTCAAGACCGGCACCAAGATCCTGCTGGCGGTGGAGCCGCCCGAAGTGCTGGTGCGCATGGTGCCCACCGAAGCCGACCGCGAGCGCGTGAGCGCCGCCAACGCGCGGTTGTCGCGGGCGAAGGAGATGACGGTGACATCTGGCGCGGGCACCGACCTGCGCTGCCCGCTCGGCGAGTTTCCCGCCATCAGCGAGTACGGCTTCGTCGACGAGCCGGGGCGCTGGGATCACTGGCCCAGCGGCTTCGTGCTGACCTGGCCGAACGAGGGCGGCGCGAGCGGGCGCATCGTGCTGGACCGCGGCGACATCCTGCTGCCGCAGAAGGGCTACGTGGCGGACCGGGTCGAGTTGACCGTGGAAGGCGGCTTTGCCACGCGCATCGAAGGCGGCCTGGATGCCGAGCTGCTGAACGACTACATGGCGTCGTTCAACGATCCGCAAGCCTACGCCATTTCGCACATCGGCTGGGGCTTGCAACCGCGCGCGCGGTGGTCCACGCTGGGCCTGTATGACAGGGAGGCCTCGATCGGCATGGACGCGCGGGCTTACGAGGGCAATTTCCTGTTCTCGCTCGGCCCCAACAATGAGGCAGGCGGTGGCCGCACCACCGCCTGCCATATCGATATCCCGTTGCGCAACTGCACCGTGAGCCTGGACGGCGAGGCAGTGGTCAGGCAAGGCAAGGTACTGGACGGATGGAACAGCAAATGACGAGACATGGCGAACTCCCCACCTACGAGCGCCAGGGCTTCGGCACCCAACTGCCGCTACAGGGCCCCGTAGGCCTGCTGATCGTCGACTTCGTCAACGGCTTCGCCGATCCGGCGATGTTCGGCGGCGGCAATATCGCCGAGGCCATCGCCAACACGGTGCCCCTGCTGGCCAGCGCGCGGGAACAGGGCTGGGCGGTGGCGCACAGCCGCATCGTGTTTGCCGACGACGACGGCGACCACAACATCTTCACGCTGAAGGTGCCCGGCCTGCTGACGCTGAAGGAGCATGGGCCGGCCAGCGCGATCGTTGCGCAGCTGGCCCCGCGCGATGGCGAGCTGGTAGTGCGCAAGACCGTGCCGTCCGCCTTCTTCGGCACGTCGCTGGCGGCGTGGCTGACGCAGCGCGGCGTGCGCACGCTGGTGGTGGCCGGCGCGGTCACCAGCGGCTGCGTGCGCGCCAGCGTGGTCGATGCCATGTCGCACGGTTTCCGCCCGCTGGTGGTGTCGGACTGCGTGGGCGACCGCGCGCTTCAGCCGCACGCGGCCAATTTGTTCGACATGGAGCAGAAGTACGCCGCCGTGATGCCGCGCGAGCAGGCGCTGGCGACGCTGGCCCGGCTCTGAGCGGCGCCCGGTGCGCACGCTGATGCGCACCACGCACGCGCATCGGCTGAAGCCCCAATTGACGGGCGCGGCCCGTTTCGCCAATGTGTCGATAAGCTCAGTGCACTGAACATGTGCCGCTGGACGTGCGATCAGGCAGGTGCACGGAAATTGCTTGCCGACTTGTTGGTTGCCGGGCTATCCGCTACCCACGAACCCCACAAAGCAGTCACGGACGGCGGCAAGCCCGGGCTGGAGAAATGTATGGACAAAGACCACATCGAGAAGCAAGGCGGGCAGGGCGTAGGCGCGCGCGTGGCGCGCAAGGAGGACGCGCGCCACCTGCATGGCAAGGGCCGCTTCGTCGCCGACATCGCCATGCCCGGCCTGCAGGAGGTTGCGTTCCTGCGCAGCCCCATGGCGCATGCGCGGCTGCTGGCGCTGCACAAGCCGGAAGGGCTGGAGCATGCGGTGATCGGGCGGGACGATATGCATGGCGCGCTCGATATCGTGGCCGACTCGGCTTTCCCGTCATACCAGCAGTCGGCGCAGCCGCCCCTGGCCGCCGGCAAGGTCCGCTTTGTCGGCGAGCCCATCGCCATGGCCTTCGCGCCGACCCGCGCCCAGGCCGAGGACATCGCCGAGCGCATCGTCGCGGAGCTGGATGAACTGCCGGCGCTCACCGATGTCGATGGCGCACGGCAGGCCAGCGGCACCACGCGCGTGCACGAGCACTGGAAGGACAACCACTTCCTCACACTCACCGCCGACAAGAATTTCGACGCGCTCAGCAAGACGGCCTCCGTGGTGGTCAGCCGCAAGATCGACCTGGCGCGCCAGTGCATGGTGCCGATGGAAGGCAAGGCCGTGCTGGCCTACTGGGACCACCAGTTCGACCAGCTGATCGTCTACAGCGCCACCCAGGTGCCGCACATGATCCGCACGGTGCTTAGCCATTGCCTGGGCCTGGAGCAGGAAAAAGTCCGCGTGATCTCGCCCGACGTGGGCGGCGCCTTTGGCTACAAGTGCGTGCTGCAGCAAGAGGAACTGTGCATCGCCTGGCTCGCCATGACATACCGCAAGCCGTTCCGTTTTATCGAAGACCGGCGCGAGCACCTGACCGCGGGCGCCAACTCGCGCGAGCACCACTACGAGGTCACGGCCTACGCCGACGCGCGCGGGCGCCTGCTGGCGCTGGACGCCAGGATCGCCATCGACGGCGGCGCCTATTCGGTGTGGCCCTTCACCATCGGCCTTGAACCCGGCCAGGCCATCGGCAACCTGCCGGGGCCGTACGCCTTCGACGGCTACCGCTGCATCACGGAATGCGTGGCCACCAACAAGCCCGGCTTTGTCCCGTACCGGGGCGTGGCGCGCACGGGCGTGTGCTTTGCCATGGAACTGCTGATGGATGCGCTGGCGCGCGAGGTCAAGCGCGAGCCGTGGGAGATCCGTTGCGAGAACCTGGTCCAGCCGGAATCCATGCCCTATGTCAACGTCACCAACAAGCACTTCGATGGCGGTGACTACCCGGCCAGCGTGCGCAAGGCCGCGCAGATGATCGGGCTGGCGCGCATCCGCGAGCGCCAGCGTCAAAGGCTGAACGATCCTTCGGCGGGCTCGCGCTATCTCGGCGTGGGCTTTGGCACCTACACCGAGCAATCGGCGCACGGCACCTCGGTATTCGCCGCCTGGGGCACACCGGTGATTCCCGGCTTCGATTCCGCCACCGTGCGCATCACGCCGGATGGCGGGCTGGAAGTCCGCGTCGGCGTGCACTCGCATGGCCAGGGCATGGAGACTACCTTTGCCCAGATCGCGCACGAGATCCTCGGCATCGATGTGTCGCGCGTGAAGGTCGTGCACGGGGACACCGGCGTGACGCCGTTCTCCACCGGCACCTATGCTTCGCGCTCGCTGGTGATGTCGGGCGGCGCGGTATCGCGTGCTTGCAAGGCGCTGGTGCCGCGCCTGCTGAAGATCGGCGCGCATATGCTGCAGCGTCCCGAGGACGAGGCGACGCTGGCTGGTGGTTCGGTCAAGGCGGGCGACGCCGCCGTGCCGATCAGCGAAATCGCCAACGCCTGGTATATCAACCCGCAGCGGCTGCCCGCCAATGTGGATCCCACCGGGCTGGAAACCACCATGGGCTACAAGCCCAACGTGGATACCGGCAGCTTCACATACTCCACCCACGCCGCGCTGGTGGAGGTGGACACCGATTCCGGCCACGTCGAGATCCTCGACTACGTGGTCGTGGAAGACTGCGGCACCATGGTCAACCCCATGGTGGTGGAAGGGCAGACTTATGGCGGCGTGGCGCAGGGTATCGGCACGGCCATGTTCGAGGAGATGCGCTACGACGGCAACGGCCAGCCGCTGGCCTCCACGCTGGCCGACTACATGCTGCCTGGCCCGACCGAAATCCCCTCGATCCGCATCCACCATTTCGAGACGCCGTCGCCGCATACGGAATTCGGCGCCAAGGGCATGGGCGAGGGCGGCGCCATCGCGCCCCCCGCGGCCATCTTCAACGCGGTCAACGACGCGCTGGGGCAGTTCGGCGTGGAGTTGCTGGAGACGCCGCTCACGCCGCGCAAGGTGCTCGAAGCGCTGGCCCGCGCCGAGCAAGCCCGGAAGCCGCAAGCCACGCCAACCAGAGAGGCGGCCTGAACCATCATGAAAGCAGCTGCATTCACTTATCACGCGGCCCCCACGCTGGCCGCCACCTGCGCCGAGCTGGCGGACCGCACCGACAACGCCAAGGTCATGGGCGGCGGGCAGTCCATGGGCCCGATGCTTAACCTGCGCCTGACGCGCCCCGATGCCATCTACGATCTGTCGAAGCTCGCCGAGTTGCGCACGGTCACCACGCAGCAGGATCGCGTGCGCATCGGCGCCGCGGTCACCCATGCGCAGATCGAGGATGGCGAATTCCCGGCACTGCGCGGCGGCATGCTGCAATCCGTGGCGAGCGGCATCGCCTACCGCGCCATCCGCAATCGCGGCACCATCGGCGGCAGCCTGGCGCACGCCGATCCCGCGGCGGACTGGGTGGTGGTGCTGACCGCCGTTGGCGCGCAGATCGAGCTTGCATCGAAGGCCGGCATGCGCCTCGTGCCCATAACGGAGTTCATGCTGGGTGCGTACACCACGGCGCTCACCGAAGGCGAGCTGATCTGCGCTGTCCATGTGCCGAGCCAGCCCGATACGGTACGCTGGGGCTACCACAAGCTGTGCCGCAAGACTGGCGAGTTCGCCGAGGCCAGCTGCGCCGCGTACTTCGATCCGTCCACGCGCTTCGCCCGCATCGCACTGGGCGCGCTCGACGGCGCGCCGGCGCTGCTGCGCGGCCTCGCCCACGACATTGCCGCGCACGGTCCCGCCGCGCTCACGCCGCAGGCCGTGCTGGCCGCCGTGACGCAAGCCACGCCGGCCAAGGATGCGATCGACCGCAAGCTCTGCTGCGCAGCCGTCACTCGCTGCATCGAACAACTTTTCAACTGAGGGCCGCAGTGGAAACCATCACACTGACGATCAATGGCCGCGCCGCGTCCGGCGCCTGCGCGCACCGCACCCACCTGGGCGACTTCCTGCGCGACGCACAGGGCCTCACCGGCACCCACCTGGGCTGCGAGCACGGGGTTTGCGGCGCCTGCACCGTGCTGGTCGACGACAAGCCCGTGCGCTCGTGCATCACCTTTGCCAGCGCCTGCGCCGGCAGCAAGGTGGTGACCATCGAAGGCTATGACGACGACCCCGTGATGCGCGACCTGCGCGCTGCGTTCAACCAGCACCACGCGCTGCAATGCGGCTACTGCACGCCCGGCATGCTGGCCACCGCGCGCGACATTGTGCTGCGGCTGCCGGATGCCGACGAGGCAACCATCCGCCATGAGCTATCGGGCAACCTCTGCCGCTGCACGGGCTATATGGGGATCGTGGCCGCGATCAGCTCCGTGCTGGCGCAGCGCAAGCCACCTGCAACGGGCAACGCGGTGCAAGCCGTAGCAGCGACCGTGAAACGCGAATTCGTCTGCTTCACGCCTGCTGCCGACAGCGCTGTCCAAGCCCAAGCCGAGCCTGCCGCCAAGGAAGAAGCCGAGCGCAGCGCCGACAAAAAGGGCTGGTCGCGCATCGACGGCAGCTTCAAGGTGCCGTTCCCGGCTGATGACGTGTGGGGCTTCATGGCGGACCTGCCGGCGGTGGCAAGCTGCCTGCCAGGCGCGGCGCTCACCGAGCAGGACGGCGATCGCGTCAAGGGGCATGTGGCGATCAAGTTCGGGCCGATGGCGGCGCGCTTCAACGGCGCGGCGCGGCTGGAGCGCGACGACGCGAACCGGCGCGGCGTGCTCAAGGGCGCGGGGCAGGATTCGCTGAGCAACTCCAAGGCCGCCGGCGACATCACCTATGTGCTGCAGGCGATATCGGCGGGCGAGACCGAAGTGCTGATCGACCTGCAATACTCCCTGCAAGGCCCGCTCGCGCAGTTCTCCCGCTCGGGGCTGGTGCGCGATTTCGTCCGGCGCATGATGGCGGACTTCGGCAAGAACGTCGCCCGCAAGATGGACCCGTCGTTGTCGGAGAGCGAGCGCAGCCAGGCCACGCAGATGAATCCGGTGTCGATGATGCTGGGGGTGATGTGGGAGAGGGTGAAGCGGGTGTTTGGTGTGGCCCGCTGACGCGGGGGAGGGGGGCTTTGGGGGGCGGGGGGTTTTTTTG